>JBHORA010000046.1:0-21566 GCA_042408535.1 Chloroflexota bacterium
CCTCGGCGCCCTCGACCAGACGATCGTCGGGGTCGCCCTGCCCCGGATCGTCACCGACCTGCGCGGCAACGACCTCTACACCTGGGTCGTCACGATCTACCTCCTGACGAGCACGATCACCGTCCCCTTCTGGGGCAAGCTGTCCGACCTCTACGGGCGCAAGCCGATGCTCCTGGCCGGGATCTCGATCTTCCTCGCCGGCTCGGCCCTCTGCGGACTCGCCCAGGAGATGTGGCAACTCATCCTCTTCCGGGGCATCCAGGGGATCGGGGCCGGATCGCTCTTCCCGATCGCCCTCGCCGTCGTAGGTGACCTCTTCTCGCCGGCCGAGCGAGGGCGCTACCAGGGCCTCTTCGCCGCCGTCTTCGGCTTCGCCGCCCTCATCGGCCCGGCCCTCGGGGGCTTTCTGACCGACACGATCAGCTGGCATGCGATCTTCTACGTCAACCTCCCGGTCGGCCTCGTGTCCCTCGCCGTCATCGCTCGAGTCATGCCGCCCATCGGCCGCCGGGGCCTTCGCCACGACCTCGACATCCTCGGGGCCGTCGTCTTCACGGCCGCCGTCGCCCCCTTCCTCGTCGGGTTGACGAATGCCCAGTCGAGGGACTGGCTGACGCCCGAGGTCGGTGGCCTCGTCGGCCTCGGTCTCGCCCTCTTCGCCGTCTTCCTCGCCATCGAGGCGCGGGCTCGGGAACCGATCATCTCCCTCGGCCTCCTCCGGGAGCGGACGGTGGCGGCGACGATCGCGGCGACCTTTTTTGCCTCCTTCGGCTTCTTCGCTGCCGTCGTCTTCCTCCCGCTCTACTTCCAGGTCGTCCTCGGTCGGAGCGCGACGGCGAGCGGCTACGAGATGTTTCCCCTCCTCATCGGGGTCATGGCCGGGAGCGTCGGCTCGGGACAGCTCGTCGCCCGAACGGGACGCTACAAGGCCCTCATCTTGGGCGCCCTCGCCTTCGTCATCGTGGGCTCGATCCTCCTGACGAACCTCCGGGCCGACACCGACATCTGGGTCCTCCGCGCCTGGATGCTCCTCCTCGGCCTCGGGATCGGCCCGACCCTGGCCGTCTTCACGATCGTCCTCCAGAACGCCGTCCCGGTCTCGGTCCTCGGGGCGGCGACCTCGGCCCTGACCTTCTTCCGCCAGATCGGCGGTTCCATCGGCCTCGCCGTGGCGGGGACCTACTTCGGGACCCAACTCCGGACGCACCTCCCGGCCGAGCTCGCTGCAGCCGGGGTCCCCGCTCAGCTCGTCGACCGCTTCAGTGGCGCGAACTTCGACCGGAACGAGATCGGTGCCGGGGTCGACCTCGCGGCGAGCCTGCGGGCGGCGATCGAGGCGGCCCCGCTCCCGCCGGGCGTCCGAGACCAGGTCCTCGGGCTCGTCCCGGCCATCGTCCGGGGGATCTACGAGGCGATGGCGCACGCCATCGGCGACGTCTTCTGGCTCGGTGTCGCCGCCGCCAGCGTCGCACTCCTAGCGAGCCTGGCGATCCGAGAGGTCCCGCTCCGGCGGACCGTCGGCCACGCCGTTGAGGCTGGCGTGGTGGAGACCGACCGTGAAGGCGAGGCCGGGCTGACGGAACCGAGTGAGGGGCGGGGCGAGCGGGGCGAGCGCGAACCGGCAGGATCGGGCGATGGTCGTCCGGTCGAGCCGGCGGCGAGCGGCCCCCTCGCTCTCGCCGAGGCGGTCGACCCGCCCAGCGGCAGCGACCGGCGGTCACGCTGACGGGGCTCCGGCTTTGACGGCCCGGGCGACGTCCGGGCGGGGCCGCCGGGGAACGAATGCGGGCGCCGACTTCGGTGGGGCGAGGCCGGTCGGTGTTGAGATCCCGTCACCCGGCTGCTGAGAGCTGACCGCCAGCTCCCGCGGCGCCGCCCTCTCCTGGGTCGCCGGGGTCAGCCCGAAGCTCGGCGTCGCGGAGCGCGACCGGCCTGGCGAGTTCCGGCATCATTGGCTGGTGACCGTCCGACCTCTCCCCTACCCGCCCCACCTCACCGCCCCCGGAACCGGCGAGCGCTTCGAGCCCCTCCTGCCGGTCGACGACCTGCCTCCGGGCGGACTCCGACGGGTCAGCCGCGGCGACCTCGACATCCTCCTCGCCCACGTCCCGAGCCAGGGGATCGTCGCCGTCGAGGATCGCTGTCCGCACATGAGCGCGCCTCTCTCCCTGGGCCGCCTCGACGGCTGCGTCGTCGCCTGCCCTCTCCACGAGGGCCGGTTCGACCTCTGCAGCGGCGATCCGGTCCAGATGCCGACGACGGGCGGCCTCGACCCGGACGGGCGACCGCATCCGCCCTGGACCCCGGCCGGTCGGGAGGCGAAGGCGGACGTGCCGGGACCGAAGGCCGAAGCCCGCCGCCTGACTCGAGTCCGGCGCTTCCGGTACTACCCGCTCCGGGTCCGGAACGGCTGGATCGAGGTCTCCCTGCCAGGCTGAGCGGCGACGGTCGTCGCCGAGAGGCCGGGGGGTGGTGCCAGCTCGGCCGAAGGCCTGGCGGCCGTTCAGCTCAATCGGGCCCGGCCGCGCTCCGAGCCGCACTCCACCCGACGCCGGCCGTCAGCCTCCCCCGCCCTCGCTGCGGGAGGACGCGACGGCCTCGCTGCGGGAAGTCGGAACGGCCTCGCTGCGGGAGGACGCGACGCCCTCGCTACGGGACGACGCGACACCCTCGACGACGGCCCGGACGGCAGCCTCGGCGTCGTCGACGACGACGTAGAGGTCGAGATCCTCGGGGCTGATCGCCCCAGCGGCGAGGAGCGTGTCGCGGAGCCAGTCGAGGAGCCCAGTCCAGTAGGACCGCCCGACGAGGACGACGGGAAAGTGCCGGATCCGGTGGGTCTGAATGAGGGTCAGGGCCTCGAAGAGCTCGTCGAGGGTCCCGAAGCCGCCCGGCAGGATGACGAAGGCGTCGGCGTACTTGACGAACATCGTCTTCCGGGCGAAGAAGTAGCGGAACTCGATCCCGAGGTCGACGTAGGGGTTGAGGCGCTGCTCGTGGGGGAGCTCGATGTTCAGGCCGATGGAGAGGCCACCCCCTTCCCGGCAGCCACGGTTCGCCGCCTCCATAACGCCGGGGCCGCCGCCGGTGATGACGGCGAAGCCGGCCCGGGCGAGGCCGCGCCCGATGGCCCGGGCGAGCTCGTAGGTCGGCTCCCCCTCCGGGACCCGAGCCGAGCCGAAGACCGTCACGGCGGGCCCGATGGCAGCAAGGGCATCGAAGCCCTCGACGAACTCGGCGAGGATCCGGAGGGCCCGCCAGGGGTCGGAGTCGAGGAAGGCGGGGCGCTCGGTTCGGCGGAGGAGCTTCTGGTCCTCCGTCCTGGGCGGTCCGCCGGGGAGCCGCTCGGCGGCTTCGGGCGCGAGGACGACGCGGCCCTTCCGGGCGCTCTCTGGCCGGTCGGCTGTATCTCCGTTCATCATCGTGACAGGATGCCACTGGCGCCCGATTGCTGCCGAGCGCTGCCGCGGCGGGATGGTGCAACCCAAGCCGGTTGCGCGGTGGGAGCTGCGGACGCGCCCGGCCAGTGCACCGGGAGCTGCCCGAGACGCCGCTGCGGCTCCGACGTGGATCCCCTCCCACGCCCCGTTTGCATCCAATGTAAGGCGGGGGTAGCTGAAGGGTGTGGACCGGCTCGGCCCCTGAGCCAGGACCAGGACGGTTGCATCCAATGCAAGAGCGAGGGCCCTAGGAGGACCCCACCCGACCAGCTATTGCAACGGATGCAACATCGCCGGGTGGCGTTGCATCCAATGCACATGTCCGAACCTGTCCGACGGCGCGAGCGCCTCGGAAGCCCTCGGCGTTTCACGCGGTGCAAGGGAGGAGCCTCGGACGGAGCGCAGGCCGTCGCCCTGTTGCATCCGCTGAAAGGAAACGACCGATCTGGCGCCATCAGGGACGAGGACGCGGCCGACACTTGCATTCGATGCAACGAGCCCCGGGCCACGGCTCCGAGCGGCCAGCCGGCGGGCACCCAGCGTTCGTCGTCGGCGATGCCCGCCTCGACCGTCTCAGCGCGCCGGCCGCAAGACCCGACCGCGTCAGCCGACCGCACGCCGCCGCCGCGGGACGCGCCCGGGCCCGAGCCACCGAGCCGAGCGCACGCCGCCGCCGCCGCGGGACGCGCCCGGGCCCGACGGAAGCGGCCCGCCCCTGCCCGCACCCTCAACCTCGGGGCCCCTGCCCCTTGATTACCTCCACCCAGCGCCGCCAACTTGCCTCGTCCTGGCCGACAGCCACCTCACGCCCGTACCGAGCGAGGGGCAGCCGGAGGAGCCGCGGCTCGGCGAGGAGCCGTTCGACGATCTCGGCCTCGTCCATCCGGAGATAGCCGAGGCCCGCCGCCCGGTAGACCCGACCCGTCTCGTCGAGGAGGGCACGGGCCCCGAGCCGTTCGATGAACCGCCGCAGCTCGCCGGGGGCGATCGGCCGGCGCCGAAGGTCGACGAACTGGACCCGAATCCTGCGCTCGGAGAAGAAGCGGAGGGCCGCCCGAGTCGCCGGGTTGTCGGGCAGACCGAAGATCTGGATCTCCATCGATCGAGGAGGGTACGCGCCCACCGTCGGCGCCGCTGTACCATCGACTTCGTCGACCGCCCCCGCGAGCCCCGACTGGCTCGGCGTGGCGACCGACGACGCAGGAGACGACACCGTGACCGTCTGGTTTACCGTCCAGCTCGAGGATCGACCCGGCGCCCTCGGCCGCCTCGCAACGGCCCTCGGCGAACGGGGCATCAACATCACCGGCATCGTCGGCGTCGCCGAAGACACCAACGGCGCTCTCATGCTGACGACGAGCGACCCGGCGGCGACGAGCGAGGTCCTCGCCGAGCTCGGCGTCCCCCACGAGCGGCACGAGCCCGGCAGCGGGATCGAGCCCGACCGGCTCACCGTCGCCGACCTCGGCGGCCGGTAGCGCGGCACCCCGGAGAGGGAGTCCCATGCGTCGTCGTTCCGGCGCACCCGGCACCGTCGCCCTTCGAGTCGACCACCTCGACACGCCGGCCGCCGTCCCGGCCATCGCCAGCCGGATCGCCGCCCTCGGCGGCTCCCTCCGGACCCTCTCGACGGTCCGTCGCGTCGCCGAGGAGCCCCCCGCCGTCGAGGCCGAGCTCGAGGTCGAGGGGGTCGACGAGGCGACCCTCATTGCCGCCCTCCAGGAGCTTGCCGAGGTCCGGGCGATCCGGCCGACCCGAGCCCTCGACCGAGTCTTCGGCAAGCGGGTCATCGTCATCGGCGGGGGTGCCCAGGTCGCCCAGGTCGCCCTCGGCGCCGTCTCGGAGGCCGACCGCCACAACCTCCGCGGCGAACGGATCAGCGTCGACACCATCCCCCTCGTCGGCGAAGAGGCGATCGCCACCGCCGTCCGGGCCGTCGCCGACCTGCCCCGGGCCCGCCTCCTCGTCCTCGCCGGCTCCATCATGGGCGGCGAAATCTCCCGGGCCGCCGACGAGCTTCGGGCCGTCGGCATCCCGATCGTCGCCCTGAACATGGTTGGCTCGATCACCGACCACGTCGACCTCGTCGTTTCGGACCCGGTCCAGGCCGGAACGATGGCGGTCATGGCCATCGCCGACACAGCGACCTTCGACCTCGCCCGCCAGCGCGGGCGGCGCTACTGACGACTGACCGGCGGCGCCCAGACCACACCGGGCCGACGACGATGCGGATCGCAACCTGGAACGTCAACTCCCTGAAGGCCCGCCTCGACAAGGTCCTCTGGTGGCTCGAGCGGGCTGCTCCCGACGTCCTCCTCCTCCAGGAGACGAAGCTCGCCGACGCCGACGCCCCCGTCGTCCCCTTCCAGATGGCGGGCTACGAGCTCGTCCACCATGGCGAGGGGCGCTGGAACGGCGTCGCCATCGCCGCCCGGGTCCCCATCGGGGCGGTCGTGACGAACTTCGGCGACGGGCCTGTCCGCGACAGCGGCCCCGGGGCGCCCTCGGTCAGCGAGGAGGACTTCGACCCCTTCGATGAGGCCCGGATGGTGGCGGCGACGGTCGGCGACCTGCGGGTCGTCTCGATCTACGCCCCGAACGGCCGCCAGGTCGGTTCGCCCTTCTTCGAGGGGAAGCTCCGCTGGTTCGACCGCCTCGCCCGCTGGCTCGAGGAGACCTGCCGGCCCGAGGAACCGCTCATCGTCGGCGGCGACTTCAACATCGCCCCGAGCGACGCCGACGTCTGGGACCCCGTCGCCGTCCACGGCGGCACCCACGTCTCGCCCCCCGAGCGCGCCGCCTTCGAGCGCCTCCTCCGCTGGGGCCTCGTCGACATCTACCGTCACCTTCGACCCGAGCCCGGCCGCTACACCTGGTGGGACTACCGGGCCGGGAACTTCCACCGGAACGAGGGGATGCGGATCGACCACCTCCTCGTCACCGAGCCCGTTGCTCGGCGGGCGGTCTGCGCGGAGATCGACCGCGAGGCCCGCAAGGGGGTTCCGGTCCCCTCCGACCACGCCCCCCTCCTCGTCGACCTCGACGCGCCGGGGCGGCCGATCGACGCCGGCTGGGAGGGAGCGCTCGCCAGGATCGCCGAGCGGACGAAGCCGCGTTCGCTCAGGCGCACCACCTGAGGTCTCCCCGGCCCCCTTCGTCAGAGCCGGACGATCCGGTCGAGGTCGAGGACGAGGACCGTCGCTCCGCCGTGGGCGACCGTCCCGGCTCGCCAGTCGGCGAGCCGCTCGAGGAGGACGAGGGGCACCTCGAGCTCCCGCGGCCGGCAGACCTCACCGAGACAGTGGAGGACCGCCTCGACCCGGTCGTCCTCGGTGGCGATGAGGAACGTCGCGTTCGCCTCGCCGAGGAAGCCACCGACCGACGGAAGCTGAGTGAACCGGTGACCCGCGCCTCGGAGAGCGTCGGCGGCCGCGGCGGCGTCGTCGCCGTGGACGATGGCGACGAGGAGCTTGCTCATCGGGCCGCCGAGGCGCGAGGGCTCCGGGCCGCTCGGAGGGGGACCCGCGAACCCTCCGCCGCTCCGTCCCTCCGGCCGCCCCTCGCCGCGCGCGGGCGGCTCGGCTGGTCGGGCTCGAGCATCGTCCGCTGCTCTCGCGGCGTCCGCCGGCCGTCCATCGCGTAGCGGTCGACGACCATGAGATCGAAGGCGTGAACCGACGCCTCCTGGTTCGAGAATCGCCCGGCCCGCCAGCTCCGGGACCGAGTCCCGCGCTGCTGGAGCTCGACGACGTGGTAGTCCTGGCGGTTCGTGAGGTCCCAGAACTCCAGGGCTCCCTCGACGTCGACCCGGCCGACGGATTCGGCCCCGAGGTAGAGGTCGCAGAGGACCTTCGTCCGTTCCGGCCCCTCCGGCCAGAGGTGGTGGACGAGGACGTAATCGGGATGCACGGAGATGACGAGACTTGGCCAGAGGATGTAGTAGTAGATCCGCCGCGCCTCGACCTCGTCGCGGGCGAAGAGGATCGGCCGGCCGTGCCGGAGCCCGTCCATCGACATCGTCTCGCAGCCCTCGGCGAAGACCATCCAGCCGCCCTTCCAGGGCCCCGTCGGCACGAAGTCCTCGCCGAGGTCGTAGGGCGTCA
The DNA here is from genome assembly GCA_042408535.1 of Chloroflexota bacterium. GTDB lineage: Bacteria > Chloroflexota > Limnocylindria > Limnocylindrales > CSP1-4 > BPIH01. Next base: position 7,544 of record JBHORA010000046.1, read on the forward strand.
GGCGGTTCAGGAGCGGGTGGACGGGCGGGCAGTGGTAGCACTCGCTGTAGTTCTCGGCGACGATCTTCCAGTTCGCGGCCACCTCGTACTCGAGCCGACGGCCGGCTCGGCGGAGACCGGCGAAGTCGCGTCCGAAGGAGCGGTGGTGGTCGACCCAGTCGCCGAGCCAGGTTTCGAGGCCTACCTGCTCCGGATCGAAGCAGAGGAAGACGAAGCCGTCCCAGGCCTCGCAGCGGATCGGGGTCAGCCCGAAGTCGGCCGGGTCGAAGGCCTCGAGGTCTTCGGTGTGCTTGGCCCGGAGGAGCCGGCCATCGAGGTCGTAGACCCAGGCGTGGTACGGGCACTGGAAGCGGACGAGGCGCCCACAGGGCTCGTCGACGACAGCGCTCGCCCGGTGGCGACAGACGTTGAAGAAGGCCCGGATCCGGTCGTCGCGTCCCCGGACGACGATGACGCTCTCACCGAAGAAGTCGACGACCCGGAAGCTCCCGGCCTCCGGGACATCCTCGGCCCGACCGACGCAGATCCAGTCCCTGAAGAAGAAGGCCTCCCGCTCGAACTCCCAGACCGGCGGGTCGTGGTAGGCCCGGCCGGGGAGGAGGGAGGCCGCCCGGAAGGGGCGCCTGACGGCGGCGATCTCGTCGGCGGTGAGAGGCGGCAAGAGCTGACCGGGTCGGGTCACGGGCGCGGTCCTTACGCTCCGGCCGGACGCGGACGGGTGGCCGGGCTGCGTGGCGTCGCTCATCGAGCATCGTCCTCCGTACCGCACGGGGTGGTCGGCCCGGTACGACGGCCCGGCCGGTCGCCGATGCCAGCCCGCCGGAGGATCCGTGGGCCGGTCCACCCAGCTCCGGCCAGTGTACCCGCGGCGCATTGGGTCCGGCAGCCCTCCGCCGGGATCGGGACCGAGGCATCGCCCCCTCCTTCGACCGCGAGTGCCCACCGGTCCGCCGCAAGAGCAGCCGGGGTCAGGACCATGGGCATCGCCCGACCCACCCCCGGCGAGCCCCTCGGGCACGGCCGTCAGCGTCGAGAGACCCTAGGAGGCGAAGCCCCCGCTCGATCCCGTCCAGGAACGCGGCTTGGGTCTGGGTTGGGGTACACGACGTGCAGGGCCGCGGTGGAGAACGCCGAGCGCACCGTGGTCACCTGGCCCGTCTCCTGGCCCCGCGGGAAGGAGAAGTCGGCCTCGTAGAAGTCCACACCCGGCCCTGGTCCCCGGGCGGGTGTACGGCTGCCCCCTGGACGAGGCGCTGGGGATCCCCGCCCGCGACCCCTGGTCCCCCTGGGTCCGCCAGGCGGCGGCCCTGCCGGGGAGGATGATCGGCGGGTGAGGATCTGGCGGTACCGGGTGAAGGCCCAGGGCTCGACCTTCCGAGTACGGGGGGCTTCCCCGACCGGCAGCTCCGGCCGATGCTCGCCCGCGCGCAGGAGAACCTCGCCGCCGCCGGCGCTCCCCGGCGGGTCAAGACCCTCCTCGCCGATGCCGGTTACTGGAGCGACCGAGAGATCGCCCGCTCCTCGAGGACCCTACGGCGCCGGAGCTCCTCCTCGCCCCCGAGTGCCAGCCCGCCCACCGCACGCGCAGCAGCCCCTCGGCCAGGCCGGGGCACGGATGCGACGTCATCTCGCCTCCCCAGCCGGAGGGGCCTCTACGCCAGACGTCCCCAGATCTGCGATCCGGTCTTCGAGGAGATCAAGTGGGTGAGGGGAGCCAGGCGGTTCATGCGCCGCAACCTCAAGCGCCGCTCCCTCATCGTCTCGAGCAACAAGACGTTCAGTGCCTGGGCTGAGATCTTCGGCGATCCGGTCGCCGTGGCGGCGATGGTCGACCGTCTCGTCCACCACGCCGAGGTCATCGTCCCGGAATGGTGAGAGCTACCGATTGCGGGGCAAGCGAGAGGAGGTGCTGACGGTCGAGAAGGAACGCTAGCCTGTCCAGAATTCGACCGATGTTGACAGATGTCCTCGTCGACGACGGTTCCGCGCTGGCCGATGCGAGAGGGGCACGGAATGGCGAGCAGCCCGACTTGACTTTGGGACTTGACAAAGAGAGAGAGAGAGAGAATGGGCTCCCCGGCCGATGCATTGAACCGGGGAAGATGGAGGCCCACCATGGCGCGTCGCCGAACGTCGTTCCCCGCGTGGCGGAGCTGCCTCGCCGTTCTCGTCCTCATCGGTCAGGCGAGTTCGCTCGGCACCGCGGTGCCGGTTTCCCGCTCGTCCAGCAGCCCTGGTCTTGCGGTCGACGACCTGCGCTCGTCCGGAGCGGACGATATGACCGCGAATGGGATCGCTATCGTCGGGCCAGAAGCGATCCAGGCCCGCCCGGCAGACGAGGATCAGGCGGGCGCGTTCAACGCTGCCCTCGAGCTTGCCTATGCCCATCGCGACGCACTTGGCTACCCGTGGCTCGAGTCGGAGTCGGGGCTCCTGGAGCTCTCGTTCGCTACCGGTCTCGGCGAGGCGATCGCAGCGAGCGCGGTGGACCGGCTGTCGACAGGCGGGCGCAGGGTCCGCCTCCGGCCGGCTCAGGCCTCCATCGCCGAGCTAGATGCGCTCGCCGACGCGATCACGCGCCTCAACGCGACCGGCGTTCCGGGGGCCGATCGGATCTGGATGACCGAGCCCGACCAGAAGAACAACCGCGTCGTGATCACCGTGAGCGAACCCAACGACGAGCTGTTCTCCGTCCTGGGATCGCAGTACGATCCGAGCCTCATCGCCATTCGCATTCGACCTCGCGAGCCAGCGTCGACGGCTAGCCGGGATTCCGACTCTCCGCCATTCTGGGGTGGGGCGTACTGGAAAAGACAAGATGGGGTGTACTGTACGACGGGGTTTGCTTGGAATGTCGGTGGCGGCGTCTCGGGGATGCTGACGGCTGCGCATTGCATTCCGCAGGGAGGGTCGGTTTCCTATCCGAACTACCCGAACGCTGGCTCGGTCCGGCGCGACTCGGAGGAGAACTGGGACGCCACCTACGGGACGCAGTATTACAGTGGCCAGAACGTGTACCGCGGCGACGTGGCTCTGATCCGCTACGCCTCCTACGCGTCCGCGCCATATGTTTACTCAGGTGCGCCCCATACCAGCACCTACTCGGCTGTCTACGGAATGGCGTCGCGCTGGTCGAGCGTGGGCGACGCCGCCTGCGTAAATGGGGTCACGACCGGCGAGTGGTGCGGTATGGTGACTGCCACGGGGGTCAACGTCTGGTATGTCTTTGATGGACCGAACGTCTGGGCTCGCCACGTTGTCCGCGCGGAGGCCGCGGGCAACACCTGCCCGACCCATGGTGACTCCGGTGGTCCGGTCTACCGCAAGAGATCTGACGGCAAGGTCTATGCGGTTGGTATCTACAGCGGCGGCGCGCCGCTCGTCGCATGGTGCCTGGCCTACTTCACCGATATCTGGGATGCCTACTATGGGCTCCCCGGCACGCTGAAGACCACCGGATAGGTCCAAGTCTGGGCACGATCGGTCATTCGAGCGCGACGTCGCGGGGGCGAAACGGGAGGGGCGAAATGGAGGCGAGAGCGTCGGTCCGGGTTCCCCGGCAGGTCTGGTTGGCGGCTGCCCTCGCCATCGTCTGGGTCCTGCTCGTCGTCCAGAACAGGGTCCTCGTCGCTGGCTTCGACATCCCGTACTACCGGGTCATCGACGCCCGAACCATCGGCCTCGGCGTCGCCGTCGCGCCCTGCAGCTGGACGCGCGTCACCGGCGTCACCGAGACGGCGTCCGAGGTCCGGGTCAAGGTCGAGACGTGGCCCTGCCTCCAGCTCGGGCCGGGGACTGCGGCGCTCGTGGGTCGCGAGCTCACCGTCTCGCTCCAGACGGATCTCGGGGACCGCGTCGTCGAGGACGCGAACGGCAAGCCGATCCCGCGGCGCCAAGTGGGCGAAACGCGCGCGCCCGGCGCCCCCGTCGAGACAAGCGCGAGCATTGCTGCCGGCCGCCCCAAGACGCGTCGGCGTTGGGTCCGGCGGGCCGGCAGGGGCCCCGGTTTCGGCTGCCTCGACGCTGACCACGGTGGTCGAGCGCGTCATCGGCGGGCCGAGGCCTCGGGCGTGCGCCTCCCGGCGAGGCGCGGGGCCGACGCCTGACGCGCGGTGGCAGTCGGCCGGCCCAGGCGAGGGACGTTCGGAGGTGCGGCATGGCGGCGCAGACAGCGACACCCGGCCCGAGCCCTGAGGGGATCTGGACGCTCGAGGCCGGCGAGCGGAGGAGTCCGGGCATCATCCACGTCGTGATGATGGCCCTCGTCATCGGGATCGGGATCGTCGTCGGAACCTTGGGGAGCCTGGCCATCCCGATCGGCGGGGTCTCCACCTTCTGGCCGGGTCAGGCCGTCCAGGCGGTCGGCGGCATCTGGTTCGGTGCCTGGGGGGTCGTCGCCGGGACGTTCTTCCCGTTCATCTCGAACTTGGTCAGTGGCTCGGCATCGATCCCGGTCTCGGCGGCGTACCTACCGGCGAACTTCGTCCAGGGCTTTCTGGCCGCAGCGGCGTTCCGTTACTTCGAGGCCGACCCGCGACTCACCAGCACCCGGGACTGGGTGATCTGGATCGTCATCGGCATCCTTCTCGCGAATCTGGCGGGCGCCTTCTGGGGCAGCTGGGTCCTCGTCCAGTTCGGGCTCATCCCCGGGTCGTTCCAGCTGACGGCGCTCATCGTGCTCCTCGTCGGCAACTCGATCCCCTCGTTGATCTTCGGCTCGATCGTGCTCGCGTACGTCACGCCGATGGTCGTCCGCTCGAAGGCCTTCGTGAAGGGCTGGCTGGCCTGAGCGCCGAGCGTGGTCGAGCTGCAGCCGGATGATGTGCGTGCTCCGGCCAGCGGCGAGCGCGGAGAGGGGACGCACTGCGGGCGAGGCAACCTACTCGACCAGCAGCAGCCGCTTCCAGGTCTCGGCCAGCCAGCGCTCGAATCGCTCGACGGGCCACCCGCGATCCCGCACCATCAGCAGGAAGAACTCGGGCGAGCTCGTAGCCCAGACGACGTCGGCCGCCTCGTCGACGGCCACGCGGAGCGGGGCCACGCCGGCCAGATCGGCGGCGAAGCGCCGCATGTTGGCCGCGCGTCGTTCGGCGATCGCTTGCCACACCTGTGCCAGCTCCGGTTCGGCGGCGGCCGCATCGAGCGCGACCGCGAATAGGGGGGCCAGCCGGCGCTGGATCGCCGTCACGGCTGACGCGTAGAGCTCCAGCTTGCGTCCCGCACTCGGTTCGGCCTGGATCGCGCGCACATACTCCCGCTCTTCGGCTGGCACGGCCTCGTCCTGGCCCGAGATGGCCGTTTCGAGGAGCGCGCGAAAGAGGACCGGCTTCCTGCCGACCGACGCATAGACGGTGTCCAGCGCCACGCCCGCCCGCGCCGCGATGGCCGGCATGGTCGTGGCCACGTAGCCGCGCTCGAGAAAGACGGCGCGTGCCGCCGCCAGAATAAGAACGAGATGGCCGGTTACTTGGAGGCGTACGCGGGCCATTTCGTGCTGCCGGTTCGCTTGGGCATGCGTGTCGAACGCCTGGCACGCGCTGGCGAGCAGTTCGTGGTCGACTGCGGAGACGCCGTGTTCCAGGCGGCCAAACTAGTGGTTGCAACTGGCGCATACGCTACCCCTTCCAAGCCCGCCTGGGCCGGCGAGCTCGGCGCTGCTATCGCGCAGCTCCACGCCCGTGAGTACCGGCGCCCGGCCCAGCTTCCGGCCGGCCCAGTGCTCGTCGTGGGGGCAGGCAACTCCGGCGCCGAGATTGCGATGGAGCTCGCCGCCGCCGGGCATGAAGCCTGGCTGGCCGGGCGGCCCGTGGGCGAGATCCCGTCCCGCGCCTACGCATTCGGCGGCCGCTTCTTTTGGTTCTTCGCCACGCAGGTGGCCTCGCGCCGGCATCCGCTCGGCCGGCGAATCCTGGCCAAGATGGCATCGCGGGGCGGCCCGCTGATCCGGCTCCGTCTCAAGGACGTGGTCGCGGCTGGGGTGCGCCTGGCGCCCCGCGTAGAGGGGGTCTCCGCCGGCCGGCCGGTCCTGGCCGATGGCCGAATTCTGGAGCCTGCCAGCATCGTCTGGTGCACCGGCTTCGGCCAGGACTTTGGTTGGATCGACCTCCCCTCCGTGGACGAGCCGGGACTGCACTTTGTGGGCCTACCGTTCCAGCACACGTTCGCCTCGGCCCTGATTGGCGGCGTGGGTGGAGACGCCGAGCGTCTGGTACGAGAGATTGGCGCCGGACGCTCGCACAGGCCAGCGTAGGCCGCGGCGGCATCGGTGGCGCAGGCGCCGTAGACCAGACCTGCACCTTGAGCCGCCGCTTCGGTCCGAGAGGGCCTGGCCGCTGCTGTTGGCACTGGCCTGCTACCGCACGGTGAAGCCCGCTGTTCGCTTGAACGTCTCCCCCTGACACTTCATGAGCACGTCGACGCGGACGTTGGTCCCGTGCTTGGCCGGCGCGATGGGGATGGCCAGGTCTACACGGCCGTCGGGGAATGTGGTCGTCTCGGAGGTGAAGGTCTTGTCGCCGGTTGGATAGGGCACGACCGCGGAGAGCCGCGCACCCGACACACCGCGGCGCTGGCGCATGAAGCGCGCCTGAATGACGACATGCTCGTCCTGCTCCAGGCGCGGCTCCGTCGGCTTCAGTTGGATCTGCACGTCGTACGGCTGGGGCGTCGGCGGCGCCGAGTGCGTTCCACAACTGGCTGCGCGATGCTTTCCTGAACGCCGTTCGGCTGCCGGTTTCGCTTCGGGCACGGCGTCGGGATCGCCGGTCCGCTCTCGGGCCTCGGCTTCGAGCGCCGCCTTCGCCTCGCGGATCTTGGCCAGGCGGGTCTCCCGGCGGCGGAGCTCGTCGGGCAGCTCGTCGCCTCGGGCATCGCCGAACTTCGCGTCCTCGGCGGCGTCGACCGCCTCGGCCTCGTCGAGGATCGCGCGCACCTCGGCGGCGAGGGCGGCCTCGCGCTCGATCATCCGGCCGTAGCTCATCGCCTTGTGCCGACTGGCATTGGCTTTCACCTTCGTGCCGTCGATCGCGACTCGGCCGAGCTTGACCATGCCCGCCTTCTGGCACAGCCGCAGGGCCTCGAGGAAGAGGCCCTCGAAGGCCGCCAGATGGCGCCGGCGGAACTCGGCGATCGTCTTGTGGTCCGGGCGGGCCTGGCCAGCGAGGAACATGAAGCCCACGTCGGCGCCGAGGCGCTCCTCGATCCGGCGCGAGCTGCGGACCCCGGTCGCGTAGCCGTAGAGGAGGACCTTGAGCATGAGCCGGGGATGGTACGGCGGCATCCCCCGCGGCTCGTCGTGGGCGGCCAGGAAGGGGGAGAGGTCGAGCTCGTCGACAAGGTCGGAGAGGCATGCCGCCAAGCCGTCGGGGTCGACCCAGTCGTGGAGGCTGGGCGGCATCAGCAGGAGGCTGTCCTAGTCGTACGGGCGGAAGGTCTTGGTGCGCACGACCGATTCTCGCAACCCGCCCGGGTGGCCCCGCTCGCCAATACCGACACACGCTCCTAGAGGACGACCTTGCCCGGCGTCATGCCCGGCTGCAGCTCCGTTGCCGCCACCATGTGACGGCGATTGAGGAGGGCGAAGGGGTAGCGAGCCAGGATGCGGCGGTCTGCCAGCGACCGCGTCCGAACGTCGGTCATCGGCACGAACTGGGGCGTCGGCGACTCGAGGAAGGTCGCCAGCTCGGCTCCCTCGGTGATGAAGACGTTCCCCGTCAGGGTGTGGCCCGGCGTCACGACGACGATCGATCGGGCCAGCTTTGGGACGTGCAGCTCGGGTGCCGGCGCGGGGTCCCCTCTCGGTTCGCCTGCTCGCTGGGCGATGAGGGTCACCTCCTCGGCCAGGACCCAGAAGCTCGGAGCGTGGACGCGCGTCGGCTCACCGTTCCGGCGGAGGACCGTGGCGTCGACCAGCTCGAAGAGCCCGAGGTGGTGGTTGACGAAGTCGGAGAGTCGGCGGTGCGTCCCGATCCGAAGCCCGCCGCTCAGCCTGAGGTGCGGGCCGACGAGCTCGACGGCTACCGCTGGGACCTCGCGGGGTAGACCCGGCAGTGGCGGAAGGGGCCCGGTGAGGAGCTCCTCGAGGTGGATCGAGGCATCGCCGTCGCTCACTTCCAGCCCGCCGGTTCGAGCCTCGTCGTCGGATCTCGCGCGTGGCGGCTCGACCAGGGCCGTCCCTTCGTCGGCAAACGCTCCCACGGTCGAGGCGTCGCCCTCGGCGGCGGAGCCTGGTATCTCGGGCCGGTCGCCCTCGACGTCGTCGGCTCCACGGAAAGCGGCTCCGACCGCTTCGTCGACTGGCAGCGTCGGGGGCTCGGCGGAATCGGGACGGCCCTCCCGAGGCGACGGAGACTCGGGGTCGGAGGCGCCGTCGAACGATCCTCCGCTCCCTCGGCAGCGATGGAATGGCATGGCGTTCCCGGCGATGCGTGGTGTCCAGACGCGGCCCATGATAGTCGGCGATGGCGCGCCCGTCGCTCGGTCTCGTCTCGGGTGTTCCTCGGCTTGGAGCCGCGGGCCGTCGCTCGCCAGGCGTCGATCGGAGTCGCGTTCGGCGCTCCACCCGGCCGCCCGCCGTCCGGCGATCACCCTCGACGAGCCGGCAGAGCCCGAAGAGCCGGCAGAGCCCGAAGAGCCGGCAGAGACGCCCCGCCTCAGCCGGCCGGCGGTCCGACCATGATGGCGTCGATGGCAACGGCGAGGAAGAGGAGGGAGAGGTAGCTGATCGAGTAGCGATAGAGCCCGATGGCGCCGGCCAGGGACCCCTCGGGGGAGGATGCGCGCCGCCAGAGAGCCACCGCTCGCCAGAGGAAGACGACACCGAGACCGACGGCCGCCGCCAGGTAGAGGAGGCCGAGCCGGCCGACCACGAAGAGGAGGAGCGAGGCCGCGACGACGAGGAGCGTGTAGAGGACGATCTGACGGGTCGTTTCCGGCACTCCCCGAACGACGGGCAACATCGGCACACCCGCCGCCTCGTAGTCGCGCCGGGCTCGGAGGGCGAGGGCCCAGAAGTGCGGCGGCGTCCAGACGAAGACGAGGACGAAGAGGACGAAGGCCGGCAGATCGACCCGGCCCGTGACCGCCGCCCAGCCGATGACCGGCGGCAAGGCACCAGCTGCCCCGCCGATGACGATGTTCTGGGGCGTCGTCCGCTTCAGGAGGATCGTGTAGACGCCGACGTAGACCCCGATGGCGAGGAGAGCCAGGAAGGCGGCCAGGAGGTTGACGAACCAGGCGAGGACGATGAGAGCGACGACCCCGAGGGCGAGGGCAAAGCGGAGGGCATCCGCTGGCTCGACCCGGTGGCTCGGCAACGGGCGACGCCGGGTCCGCGTCATCCGCTCGTCGATGTCGCGCTCGAGGACCTGGTTGATGGCGTTCGCCGAGCCCGCAGCGAGGCTCCCGCCGACGAGGGTCCAGAAGACGAGGTCGAGGCTGGGAATCCCCCGCTCGGCGAGGATCATGGCCGGAACCGTCGTGACGAGAAGGAGCTCGATGATCCGCGGCTTCGTGAGGGCGACGTAGGCCCGGATCGTGTCGCCGGGCCTCGCCTCGGCCGCTGCCGCCCCCGCCGACCCGGCGCCCACCTCGCCGGCCACCTCGCCGAGCTCGTCACGTCGCCCCCCCGGGCCGCGGCCGCCCGGCCCCGATGAGACGACGGGTGAGGCGAGGAGGCGGGCTCGGTAATACGAGCCCGTGGCCAGGGCGGCGAAGAGGCCCCAGATGATCGCCCCGAGGGCGAGGTGGAGGGTCTGCGTCCACTCGGCGAGGCGGGTCAGGACCTGGGCCCCGCCGACGACGGCCTGGATGGGATAGAGAACGGCCGCCGCCACGGCGAGCCAGGCGAGCGCCCGACCCCCCGCTGGTCCGCGCTGGGTCCGCCAGGCGACGAGGGCGATGCCGGCGACGATGAACCCGACGACGATCGCCACCCAGCGATGGAGGACGTGGGTGGTCGTCACCTCGATGAGGGGCGGGAAGAGGGTTCCGCCCATGAGCGGCCAGTCGGGAAAGATGAGGGCAGCATCTTCAGCCGTCACGTTCGAGCCGAAGACGAGGAGGAGGAAGACGGCGGCGGCCCCAAAGACGGCGAGGGCGGTGAAGCGCTGGTCCCCCCGGCCGGCGAGGCGGCGCGGGAAGGAGGCGCGAACGGAGACGAAGACGAGGAGCCCGAGGAGGAGCATCGCCGCCACGAGGTGGGCGGTGACGGATTCGCCGCTGTTGCCGAGACGGACCGTCTCGCGGCCGAGCCAGGCCTGGAAGGCGACGAGGCCGACCCCGGCGAGGGACGGCCAGAGGATGGCGGGCTCGCTCCGATGGCGGGCGACGGCGACGACGGCGAGGCTGAGAATGAGGAGCCCCAAAACGACGGCGACGGTCCGGTGGACCCACTCGAGCCAGACCTGGTAGCCGGCGTCGAGGCCGGGCAGGAACCGGTGCTCGAAGCAGCCCGGCCACGTGGGGCAGGCGAGCCCCGAATCGGTCGCCCGAACGACGACCCCGATCGTGACGAGGAGGAGGGTCGTGACGACGGCCGCTGCCGCCAGCTGCTGGTAACGGTTCACCGACGGGTTCCGCTCCTCCACCGCCGCCCGTGTCGAGACGGGCGGCCTGCTCGTGCCAGCTCGTGTGACACCCTGGCCCTCGACGGTCGCTCGAGGGGACGCTCGGCGCCGAATGCTTGGCATTCTACCGTGACCGATCGGGAGGCCGGCCGGGACCCGAGACGAAGGTTGCCGTGAGAGCCCCCGCCGACCGTCGCCGCCGATCCGGGCTAAGCTGTCTGTCGTGCGCCACCGTCGGCTCCGAACCGTCCGACCCCCAGGTCGAAGCGCCCGCCGAGTTGCCGAGCTCGGTGTCATCTTCCTCGTTGGCCTCGCCCTCGCGGCCTGCTCCGCGCCCGGCGGTGGGTCGGGCAGCGGGGCGGGCTCCGGCCAGGGGGGCCCGGCCTCGAGCCCCGCGGCCCGCCCGAGCGTCATCCCCGTCATCGCCTCCAGCGAGCTGGCCGTCGGCCCGAATCGCTTCCTCTTCTCCTTCCTCGACCCGAAGACGAACCTCCCTGCCGCTCGACCGGAGCGAAGCGTCCGCGTCGATTTCTACGATGCACCCGACGCGGCGACGCCAGCCGCCACCGCCGAGGCCGAGTTCGTCTGGGGGATCGAGGGTCAGCGTGGCTTCTATGTCAGCCACGTCACCTTCAGCCATGCCGGGACCTGGGTCGCCGCCTTCACGACCGAGGCCCCGGGATCGGCTCGAGAGACGATCCGGGTCACCTTCGACGTCCGCGAGCAGCGAACCGCGCTCGGCATCGGTGATCCAGCCCCAGCGGTGCGCACCCCGACGGCAGCCGACGCGGGCGGTGACCTCCGGCGGATCTCGTCGGACCCGAACCCGCTCCCCGCCTTCTACGAGAACTCCGTCGACGCCCTCCTCGCTGCCCACAAGCCCTTCGTCCTCGTCTTCGCGACGCCAGCCTTCTGCGTCTCGCAGCAGTGTGGCCCAACCCTGGAGCGGGTGAAACCCTACGTCGCCGAGTATCCGGACGTCGCCTTCGTCAACGTCGAGCCCTACCTCCTCGACTTCGTCGACGGGCGGCTCCAACCGAAACTCGACGCGAACAACCAGCTCCAGCTCGCCCCCGCCGCCCAGGCCTTTCGGATCGTCAGCGAGCCCTGGATCTACGTCGTCGACAGGAAGGGGGTCATCGTTGGCTCCTTCGAAGCGATCGCCACCGATGGGGAGCTTCGGGCGGCGATCGAGGAGGCCCGACGCGGGAGCTGAACGAAGGAGCCGACCCGACGGCCCTCCCTCGTCGCGGTGACCCCCGTCGGCCGTCGAGCTCGGCCCTCCCCTAGCCGTCGAGGGCAACGACCCGATCGGCACGCGCGACGAGGTGGGCGTCGTGGGAGGCGACGAGGAGGCCCCGGCCCGCGGCCCGGATCGAGGCGAGGAGATCGATGATCGTGTCGGCCGTCCTCCGGTCGAGGTTCGCCGTCGGTTCGTCGACGATGAGGACCGGCGGGTCGGCGAAGAGGGCCCGGGCGATCCCGACCCGCTGCTGCTCGCCGCCGGAGAGCTGGGACGGGAAGTGATGCGCCCGACCCTCGACGCCGACGAGCTCGAGGAGCTCCCGCGCTCGTCGCCGCGCGTCGCTCCCGAGGCCCGCCGGGAGGCCAGGCAGGGCGACGTTCTCGGCCGCCGTGAGCGTCCCGATGAGCCCGGCGTCCTGAAAGACGATGCCGAGCGTCTCTCGGCGGAGCGCCGACCGCTCGGCATCCCGGAGCCCAGCCGGGTCGACCCCCCGCCAGCGGACGACGCCGGAGGTCGGGGCGACGAGGGCGGCGGCGATGTGGAGGAGCGTCGTCTTGCCAGACCCGGAACGCCCGGCGACGCAGACGAGCTCGCCGGCCCTGACCTCGAGGTCGATCCCCTCGAAGACCCGGATCGATCCGGAGCCATCTCGGCTCGGATAGAGCTTCGAAACCCCGCTCAGGGCCAGGAGCGGTGCCTCGATCGCGTCCATGACGTCCCTCCCTCGCCTCACCCTGCTCCGGCGCCCGGCAACGGCCCAACCGCGCCCCAGAGGGCGACCGATCCGGCCGCCAGAGCGGCGAGGGCCGCCGGCAGATCCGAGCCCGTCCCGATGACGGGCTCGGCCAGAAGAGCCGCCAGCAGGGCCGACAGGATCGCCGCCGGGACGCCGAGCCCGACCCGTTCACCGAGGGTGAGGAGGCGAAGGGCCCGTCGGCTCCAGCCCGCGGCCCGAAGGACGAGGAACTCCCGGCGTCGGTCGGCCAGGTCGACGGCGAGGAGGACGAGGGTGAGCCAGAACCCTGTCAGGGCGGTCAGGACGAGGAGAGCGAGCTGGTGGGGGCGAAGGGTGTCGCTGAGGGCCGTGGCAAGGAGGGTCGGGCCGACCCGCGCTCCGGTCTCGGCGACGAGGACGATCCCGAGACTGAGGGCCGCGGCCGCGAGACCGAGGGCGGCGACCGTCGTGAGGCTTCGGAGCGGCCGGGCGACGAGGGAGCGGACGGCATAGCTTGGGATCCCGGCGACGCGACCGATCCGACCCGTCGGAGCCCCCTGCCAGAGATCACCCCTCGCCGGCGTCCCGGTCGCCCGACGGAGGACGAGGGCCGTCCCGGCGAGGGCAGCGATCGGGAGTAGGGCGGCAAGCCCCACAGTGGCGAGGAGACCCCAGAGGCTCCGCGGACCGACGAGCCAGGAGACGAGGCCGGCAAGGACGATCAACCCCGCCGCGGCGAGGGCCTCCGATCCATACCAGCCGAGGACCCGCCGCCGAGACCAGCCGAGGGCGAGGAGGAGGGCCGTGTCACGGGTCCGGGTGGCGAGCTGGCTGAGCTGGAGACCAACGGCGAAGACCGCGGCGCTGGCGAGGGCGAGGAGGAGGAGGCCGAGGTTCGTCTCACCGAGCCCACGCTCCACTCGCTCCGCGGCCCCGAGGGTCGTCCACTCCTGGCGGACGAAGCCGAGGTCGCCCGCCGGCCGGCTGTCGACCCGATAGGCCGGAACGTAGACCTCGACCGGCTGTGGTGAGGAGCCGGCGACGATGTCGACGTCGAGTCCGAGCTCGGCGATCCGGGAGGCGATCCGTTCGACCCTCAGGCGGGCATCGGTGCCGAAGTCGGTGAGCCCGCGGACCCGGACCCTGATGGCGTCGATGGGGGCGTCGCCACGGAGGAGCCTCGCCGCTTCGAGGTTCGTGATCGCGAGCGGTGGCACGGCGATGAGGCCGGCCGGGTTCAGCGTCGGGTGCATCGGGACCGGCTCCGGAAGGGCCCGCCCGTCCGGTCCGGCCACGAGCTCGGTCGCCGGCGGGTCATAGGCACCGAGGGGGACGTAGTTGAGCGGGTTCGAGGGAAGCTCGAGGCGGCCGAGGTCGAAGGTCGTGATCGGGGCGAAGTAGAAGGGCTGATCGTAGGGACTCGTCGAGCGGAAGTCCTGGGTCAGTGCGAGGGGAACGCTCCGCAGGGTCCGGTAGGCCGGTTCGAGACCGATCTCC
>JBHORA010000047.1:0-1622 GCA_042408535.1 Chloroflexota bacterium
CGCCGCCCGCCGGCGGCTGGGCCGGGCGCGCCTCGACGGCCCCCGCTCCGGGTTCGGGCGCGGCCCGCCCCTCGGGCTCGCTCGCGCGATCGGCGACGTGCCCGACCGTCCGCCGGAGCGGGATCTCATGGATCGCCAGGCTGGCGAGGAGGGCGAGGATCGCCGCTCCGACGCCGAGCCAGAAGACGTCGCCGATCGAGCGGGCCATCGCCTCGTAGATCCCGCGGACGACGTTCGGCACGAGGGCGAGGACCTGGTCGCGGACCGCCGGCGGGAGCGGCGCGGCCTCGATCGCCGCCCGGAGCGTGGCCGCCAGGTCGACCCCGGCGCCGATCTCGTTCCGGTCGAAGCTCGCCCCGCCGAAGCGGTCGACGAGCTGGGCCGGGACGCCGGCCGCGGCCAGCTCCGTCGGGAGGTGGGTCTTGAGCTGCGTCCCGAAGTAGGTGCCGGCGACGGCGAGGCCGACCGAGCCCCCGATCTGGCGGAAGAACGTCAGCGCCGAGGTCGCCGCCCCCAGGACCGTGATCGGGACCGCATTCTGGAGGACGATCGTGAAGACGGCCAGGGTCGGCCCGATCCCCAGACCGAGGATCGCCATCCAGGCCCGGAGGACCCAGATGTCGGTGTCGGCCCGGAGCTGGGTGAGGAGGAACGAGCCGACGACGACGAGGGCGAGGGCAGCGAGGATGAGGGCCTTGTAGCGGCCGGTCCGAGCCACGATCTGACCCGAGCCGACGCTCCCGACCATGACCCCGATGAGGAGGGGGAACATCTCGTAGCCGCTCGCGGTCGCGCTCCGCCCGAGGACGACCTGGAAGTAGAGCGGCAGGAAGATGACGGCGGCGAAGAAGCCGAACGAGGCAAAGAAGGTCGCCGCGATCGTCGCCGCCACGGTCCGCTCCCGGAGGAGCGCAAGCGAGATGATCGGCTCCCGGGCCCGGGCCTCGACGACGAGGAAGAGGGCGAAGAGGGCGAGGCCGAGGAGGACGAGCCCCCCGACCTCCGGGCTCGCCCAGTCGCTCGACTGGGCGTTCGTGAGCCCGACGAGGAAGGGGGCGACGGCCGCCGTGAAGACGGCCGCACCGAGGATGTCGAGGTCGTGGTGGAAGCCCCGCCGACCGATCGGCGGCATGACCCGGGCGACGACGGCGAGGGAGACGAGGCCGACCGGGATGTTCACGTAGAAGATCGCGTGCCAGCTGATGGCGTCGGTGAGGAAGCCGCCGAGGGCCGGGCCGACGAGGGCCGCGAAGCCGAAGACGGCGGCAAAGAGCCCCTGGTAGCGACCTCGCTCGGCCGGCGAGAAGAGGTCGCCGACGACGGCGAGGGCGATCGGGAAGAGCGACCCTGCCCCGATCCCCTGGATGCCCCGGAAGAGGATGAGCTGCCACATCTCCTGGGAGAGGCCGCAGAGGGCCGAGCCGGCGAGGAAGATCGTGATCCCGGCGAGGAGGAGCGGCTTGCGACCGTAGAGGTCGGAGAGCTTGCCCCAGAAGGGGACGGTGATCGTGCTCGTCAGGAGGTAGATCGTGACGACCCAGGTGTAGAGGTCGTTGCCGCGCAGGTCGGTGACGATCCGGGGCAGGGCGACCCCGACGATCGTCTGGTCGAGGGCGCCGAGG
>JBHORA010000048.1:0-2783 GCA_042408535.1 Chloroflexota bacterium
GCCGCAGTCCTCGACGGGGCCGACGGGGATCCCCCCGACCACCTCCGCCGCCTCGCCGAAACGATCCTGGTCGAGGATCCGGAGGCAGCGCGTCTGGCGGAGCTCGTCCGGGTCGGAATCGCCTACCACCACGCCGGTCTCGCCAAGCCGGTCCGCCGGACCCTCGAGGCGGCCTTCCGGGAGCGCCACCTTCGGATCATCACCTGCACCCCGACCCTCGCCTCCGGGGTGAACCTGCCGGCCGGGATCGTCGTCGTCCGTGACATCCTTCGCTACGAGGCGGTCCGCGGCCGGGGCCGGATCGTCATCCTCCCCTCCGGCGAGGTCCTGAACATGCTCGGCCGCGCCGGCCGGCCCAGGCAGGTCGAGCGGGGCCTCGGGATCGCCCTCGTCGAGGATGAACGGCGGCGCGACCCCGAGGTCGTCGACCTCCTACGGGCGATCGAAGCAGGTCGCGGCGGCGTCGTTGCGAGCCGCCTCCCCGAGAGCTTCGAGGGCCTCATGCGCTTCGTCCTCGCCGTCGTCGCCGAGCGCGGCGAAGCGACCCGAGACGACGTCGGGGCCGTCTACGAACGAACCCTCGCCCACCACCGCCGTCCGGAGCCGATCCGCTTCGACCGGACGTTCCGCGAGGACCTGATGGAGGACATCCCCGAGTACGAGCGCGTCATCGAAGCCCGGGGCTCGATCCGCCTCGCCGACCATCATCTCTCGTCCGACGGCGTCCACGCCACCGTCGCCTCCGGCGACCACGCCTACGAGGTCACGATCGGCGTCACCGAGCTCAGCTGCAGCTGCCCGGCCGCCGCCCGCTACTACCGGGGACGGATCTGCAAGCACCAGGCCTGCGCGATCCACGACCTCGTCTTCGGCGACGGCATCGACGAGGAGACCCGAACCCGGGCGATCTACAACTGCGGTCACGTCTTCTCGACCCGCCTCGATCCCGGGACGCGGCTGACCCAGGCCCTCGAGATCCTGGCGGCCTGGCGATTCCTCGAGCGGGTCCCCGGCGGTTGGCGGGTGACCCCGCTCGGCGAAGTCGCCGCGGCAACGACCTTCGACCTCCTCCTCGCCCACCAGGCCGCCCTCCGGATCGTCCCCGCCGAGACGGCGACGTACCGAGAGGTCGCGCGGTGGAGCGTCGAGGACTACTTCGCCGACGAGCGCGATCGGGGACGCTGGCTCCCGGCCCTCGAGGCCTGGCTCGACGAGGTCGACCAGCGCGAGATCCGCCTCCCGACCCGCTACCGGGGCGACTTCGAGCGCGATCTCGAGGACCTCGCACGCCTCTGCCTCCTCTACGAACGAGCCGCCGACGTCCTGGGCAAGCCGGAGATCGCGGCTGCGGCGAAGGCCGCCTCCGGGGCGATCCGCTACGGGGTCGCCCCGGAACTCGTGCCGCTGATGGCGCTTCAGCTGCCGCAGCTCCGCCGGGGCCGGAGCCGCTACCTCTACGACCGCGGGATCCGGAACCTCGGCGACCTCGCGGCCGCCGACCCGGTCGCCCTCGCCGACCCGCGCCGGGCCCCCGAGAGCCTCGTCCGCGAGTGGGTCGAGCGGGCCCGAGAGATCCACGCTGCCCGGGCCGTTGCCGTCGCCGATCGGGAGGAGGCCGACCAAGAATTCGACGAGCTCGTCGCCCGCTTCCGGATCGATCCGGCCGCCCTCCGATGACGTCGCTCGCGGGTCGGACCCGCGTCGGGCGCCGCCGATGACCGCCGTACTGACCCCGGCCCAGGAGCAGGTCGTCGCCCACCCGGCGCCGCGCCTCCAAGTTCTCGCCTGTGCGGGGTCGGGAAAGACCGAGGTCCTGGCTCGCCGTTGCGTCCGCTACCTCCTCGAGGGCGCCGATCCCGGGGCGGTCGTGGCCTTCACGTTTACGGATCGTGCGGCGGCCGAGCTCAAGGCCCGGATCGAAACCCGGGCCGCCGAGAGCGACCCGCGGTTCGCCGAGTTGCCGCCGGTGGCGCGGGGCATGTACGTTGGAACGATCCATGGCTGGTCGCTCCAGGTCCTCCGCGACCTCGGTGCCTACGAGCTGGCCGACGCCCTGACCGAGACCCAGGAGTGGGCGCTCCTCCATCGCTTCGCTCGTCGGCTCGGCATCGTCGACCTCTACGCCGCCGACCGCGCGGAAGCTCCCGACCGGGTTGCCGCCGCGCCGGCGGTCGAGACCTTCCTCCGGAGTGCCGAGCTCGTCCACAACGAGGGGATCGACCGGGCGGTCCTCCGGTCGCGAGCGCCGACCTTCGCGGCCGTCCTCGACCGTTACGAGTGGCTCCTCGGGGAGATGCGGCTCCTGCCGTTCCGCCTCATGATCGCCCGGGCTGTGGAGGAGCTCTCGCCCGGCGGCCGGCTCCGGGAGCGCCTGGCGAACCGGATCCGCCACGTGCTCGTCGACGAGTTCCAGGACCTGAACCCGATGCAGGATCGCCTCGTCGGTTCGCTGGCCGAGCTCGGGGCGACGATCACCGCCGTCGGCGACGACGACCAGGCGATCTACCAGTGGCGGGGCGGGAACGTCGCGCTCTTCGTCAGCTTCGCCGAGCGGCATCGGGCCGAGCGGCTGCCCCTCGAACGGAACCACCGCTGCCGGGCCGGGATCGTCCGGTTCGCCCGCCACGTCGTCGAGGCGCTGCCCCAGACCGAACGCCTGACGAAGGTGCTCGAGGCCGCTCGCGACGAAGCCGAGCCGGGCTCGGTCGAGGTCGCCAGCTTCGCCACCGCCGAGGACGAGGCGGAAGGGATCGCCGGCCGGATCGAGCGGCTCATCGCCGAGG
>JBHORA010000054.1:0-10232 GCA_042408535.1 Chloroflexota bacterium
CGGCAGCGGGCCCGGAGGGCGGCTCGCTCCTCGGGTGGGAGGTCGAGGATGGAGCGGAGGGCGGCCGCGATGGCCCGCGGGTCCGTCGGGTCGCAGACGGCACCGAGGGGTCCGAGGGGGTCGTCGAGGAGGATCCGGCGCCGGGCCGGGAAGTCGCTCGAGACGACCGGGACCCCGGCAGCGAGGCTCTCGAAGAGCTTGTTCGGGGTCGAGAGGCGGTGGTTGCGGTCGATGGGCAGGTAGGTCGCCACCGTCACGTCCGCACCGGCGACCCAGGTGAGGAGGGCGCCCGGATCAACACCCGGCAGCCGGTGGACGCGGCCGACGAGTCCCCGCTCGGTGCCGATGTCGGCGACGTACTCGAGGGGGTAGCCGAGAAACACGAGGTGGACGAACTCGAGGCCCGGTTCGAGAAGCGCCCGAGCCACCTGCTCCAGGCCGCGGCCAGGCTGAAAGCTGCCGTGACAGAGCACGACCTGCGCATCAGCCGGGACACCCGCTTCCGTGAGGCGGCAGCGACCCTCGGCAGGATCGACGGACTCGATCTCGGCGATCGACGGACAGTTGTGGACGACGACGGGCGGCGGGACCCCGAACCGCCGGGCGAGGACGGTGGCGATCTCGTCGTTCACGGTCACGATCGCCGCGGCGCGGCGGGCGAGACGTCGTTCCCAACGCCCGACGAGAGCTCGGACCCACCGCGGCTGACGAACGTGCGGTTGCCAGTCCATGAAGAGCTCGTGGCTGTCGTAGACGTAGCGGGTGCCGTCTCGCCTCGCAGCCGCCGCGGCGGCTGGTACGGCGTCGAAATCGTGGCCGTGGTGGACCTCGGCTGCGGGAGACGCGGCGACCGCCTTTCGGTGCCAGCCGGCGAGCGAACCCGTCCACCAGCCGACGTAGTCGTCCCAGCGCCGGACTCCCCTCGGCGGCGAGCCGTTGCCACGCAGAAACGCACTGGCGAAAGCGGCTGCACCGCGGACGGTGAGCCACGGCAGCGTCACCATGGCGCCCACCGCGGCGAGGCTCGCGAGGACGAGGCTTCTTGGTCGCTGAACTCGAGCGTCCCGGATCCGCGTCGCGAAGTACGGATAGAGTCGCCACGGCCGGCCGAGCCAGACCGTCCAGAGCGGCCGTCCCGCGGGAACGCTCACCCGGAGGATCCGCACTCCGTCGCGCGCCTCGCTGGCGCCGTCGACGTCGCCCGGACCAGTCGTGCCGATGACCGTGACCTCGTGACCGGCAGCCGCGAGGCTTCGCGCCTCCCGGAGCACCCGCGAGTCGCGGCGCACGTCGTTGCGGACGTACATGACGACCCGCATCGTCAGGCCTCCGCGTCGGCGAGGACCCGGGCGATCGCCTCCGCCGCACCCGCCGGCTGGAGATCGAGCCGAGCCGCCCGCTCGGCGGCTTCGAGGGGCGCGCGGTCCAGCGGCGCCAGCCGCTCGAGCTCGGCGACCGCCCGATGGGCATCGAGCCCGACGACGACGAGCCGACCCCCCGATCCCTCGACTGCCTCCCGCCACTCCGTCGTTTCGCGGAGGACGAGACACGGCACCCCGAGCCAGGCCGCCTCGCGCTGGACCCCGCCCGAGTCGGTCAGGACAGCGGCAGCGTGGAGCTGGAGGGCGAGGGAGGTTCGATAGCCGACCGGCGAAACGACCCTGACGCCCTCCGGGATCGAAACGCCGGCCGCCTCGATCGCCGCCCCGGTTCCCGGGTGGAGGGGCAGGACGACCGGCCGCGCTGCTGACGCCACGGCGCCGAGGAGCCCGAGCCAGGCCCGAAGGGCGTCGGGCGAGCGGTTCGCCGCCCGGTGGACGGTGGCGAAGAGGTAGCCGCCCGGGCCGAGGGCCGCGCCATCCCCGAGGAGGCGACGGCCGATCTCGGCGAGGACAGCCGGGTCGCGGATCTCCCGGCTCGTCCGGGCCGCAAGGTCCTGGAGGACGTCGCCGACGAGGAGAACACCGTCCCGGATCCCCTCCGCGGCGAGGTTCGCCACGGCCGTCTCGGTGGGGGCGAAACACCACCGGGCGAGGTGGTCGGCGACGACGCGGTTGATCTCCTCGGGCATCGACCGATCGAAGCTTCGGAGACCGGCCTCGACGTGAGCGAGGGGCAGCCCCCGCTGGGCCGCCGCCAGGGCACCGGCGAGGGTCGAGTTCGTGTCGCCGTAGACGAGGACGGCGTCGGGGCGCGTCTCGGCGAGGACGGCCTCGAGACCGAGGAGCATCCGGCCCACCTGCTCGCTCGCCGTCCCGCCGCCGATGCCGAGGGAGACGTCCGGTTGCGGCAGCCCGAGCTCCTCGAAGAAGACGCCGGCGAGGTCGTCGTCCCAGTGCTGGCCAGTGTCGACGAAGATCTCCTCGTGCCGGGCCCGGAGGGCGGGGCCGAGGGCGGCGGCCTTGATGAGCTGGGGTCGGGTCCCGACGACGGAGAGGATGCGCACGCCCGGGCGGGCCGGCTCAGGCGCCGGCGGGAGCGACGGTGCGAACGCGGCCACCGCGGGCCGGGAGGCCGACCCCGAGGACGGTCACGACCTCCGGGAAGGCGAGGTCGCGGAGGGCGTTCCGGCCGTCGTAGACGACCTCGAGCTCGGGAAACCAGGCCGGGTCGAGGCCCCCGAAGAGCGGGTCGGCGGTCTGGACGACGATCGCCCGGAAGGGGCCCGGCTCGCCCCATCGCCACGGCGTCGCGCAGCAGGCCTCGATCTCCTCGGCCGAGAGGAGCGGGTCGTAGGCGGAGACCGCCGCCCCGTGGAAGCGGAGCCGCTCGATGAGCGGGATCGCCCGGGAATAGGCGAGCTCCTTCACCCCGTGCCGGTAGGTGAGGCCGAGGACGAGGACCGGGACCCCGTCGAGGCCACCAAGGATGCGGCCGACGGCCCGGATGGCGTGGCCGACCCCCGAGTCGTTCACCCGTCGGGCGAGGGCGACGAGCTCGAGCTCGGGCGCTCGGGCGAGGAGGAAGTGCGGGTAGACGGGGATGCAGTGGCCGCCGACCCCGATCCCCGGCTGGTGGATGTGGCTGTAGGGCTGGCTGTTCGCCGCCTCGATGACCTCGGTGATGTCGACCCCGATCCGCTCGGCGTAGCGGGCGAACTCGGTGGCGAGGGCGATGTTCACGTCGCGGTACGTCGTGTCGGCGAGCTTCGCGAACTCGGCCGCCTCGGCCGAGGAGAGGAGGACGACCTCGGCATCGAGGACCGAGGCGTAGAAGCGGGCCGCCCGCTCCCCCGAGGCCTCGCCGATGCCGCCGACGAGCTTCGGGTAGGTGGCCAGGTTCCGGAGGGCAGCCCCCGAGTAGAGCCGCTCGGGCGAGAAGGCGACGAAGAGATCGACCTCCGGGGTGAGGCCGCTCAGCTCGGCCAGGCGAGGGGTGTAGCGGTGGCGGGTGTCGCCGACGGGGAGGGTCGTCTCGAAGATGGCGGTGGCCCCCGGCCGGAGGCCGCGCCCGATCGCCTCGACAGCGGCGTCCATGTGGCGGTAGTCGGGTCGCTGCTCGTCGTCGAGCATGACCGGGACGATGAAGACGACGACGTCGGCGCTCCGGGCCGCGGCCGTCCCGTCGCTCGTGGAGGTCAGTCGACCGGCGGCCCGCTCGCGGGCGACGAGCTCGTCGAGCCCGGGCTCCTCGGTCACGTGGGAGCGGCCGGCCTCGATGGCCGCCACGACGGCCGGGTTGACGTCGACGGCGACGACCCGCCAGCCGTGGCTCGCGAACTGGACGGCGAGGGGGAGGCCCATCTTGCCTGCCCCGACGACGGCGACGGTGCCGGCCGTCCCCGCCGCCCCGGTCCACGGCGAGACCCACGCTGGCGGCTCGTGGGTGCAGGGTCGGGGCGGAAGCTCGATGGAGCCACCGAGGAGGCTGGGTCCACTCTGGCTCGGGCGGCGGACGATCCGCGCCGCGATGGGATCGGGGTGGGCTTCGAGGCTGGTCATCCGGTGGCGATCCTCGCTGCGAGGTCGGACAGGTCGATGGGACGCCGTTCGTTCGCCGCTCGGAGGAGAGCGGAGGCGATCGCCACCGCCCAGAGGCCGTCCTCGGCATCGACGAGGGGCTTGCTACCCCGTCGAACGACATCGAGGAAGGCATCGAGCTCGGCGGCGAGGGGCTCGACACCCTCGACCGGGATCTCGACGACGGGCCCCTCGAAGGTCGGTGCGTAGCCCCGGATGAGGGTCGGGTGGCTGACGTCCGGGGCTCGGGTGAAGGCGAGCCGCTGGGTCAAATAGTCGAGCTCGAACATCCCCTCCTCGCCGATGACAACGAGCTGGCGGCGCTTGGCCGGGGTGAGCCAGTTGACGTCGAGCATCCCGGTCGCCCCGGAGGAAAAGTGGAGGAGGCCGAAGAGGAGATCCTCGTGGTCAGTGTGGATCCGCTGGGCCGTCTCGGCGTAGACCCGGGCTGGCCGCTCGCCGGCGATCCAGGACAGGATGTCGACGTCGTGGGTCGCCAGGTCGATGGTGACCCCGACGTCGCGGATCCGGGCTGGGAAGGGACCGGCTCGCCGGGAGGCGATGGCGTAGACCGTCGACAGCCAGCCGTCGGCGAGGCGCCGCCCAAGCTCGCGGACCGCCGGGTTGAAGCGCTCGACGTGGCCGACGGCGACGGGGACGCCGCGGCTCCGGCTCGCCCGAAGGACCTCGGCCGCCTCTTCGACGGACGCGGCGAGGGGCTTCTCGACGAGGACCGGGATCCCGCGCTCGACGGCCGCCAGGACGATCTCGGCGTGAGCCGTTGTCGGTGCGGCAACGACGAGGGCATCGACCTCGACCTCGGCGACGAGGGCGAGGGGATCGGCGAAGACGGTCGCCTCGGGCACGACGGCAGCCGCGCTCGCCCGGGCCTCGGCAACGGGGTCGGCGAGGGCGACGACCCGGCAGTCCGATCGGCCGGCGAGGATCCGAAGGTGGTTTCGGCCCATCGAGCCGAGCCCGACGAGGGCTACCCGGACCGGCGCCGCGGTCCCGATTCTGCCGTCGCTCATCGTCCGCTCGGAACGGCCGGGCCAGAGGCGGATCCGCCGGCTCCGCCCGCCTTCGGTGCGGTGGCGTCCGCGGCCCCGGCCCGAGCGAGGTCGAGGCCACCGAATCGCTCGACCGCCCGTCGGACGGCCTCGATGACGACGCCTTGCTCGTCGTCGCGGAGACCCGGGTACATCGGCAGCGAAAGGGTCTCGGCGGCGGCCCGGTCGGTAACCGGCAGGTCGGCGTGGAGGCCGCGCTCCTGGATGTAGGCCTGGCGGTGAACGGGGAGCGGGTAGTAGACCTCGGCCCCGACGCCGCTCGCCCGGAGGTCGGCGAGGATCTCGTCCCGTCGCGGACCGACCCGGAGGGTGTACTGGTGGTAGACATGGGTCCGCTCCGGCGGCACGACGGGCAGCGCCACCGGGAGATCGGCGAAGGCCTCATCGTAGCGAGCTGCGATCGCCTGCCGTCGTTCCGTGTTCCGGGGCAGCTTGGCGAGCTGGACGAGGCCGATGGCGGCGGCGAGGTCGGTGAGCCGGAAGTTGTAGCCGAGCATCTCGAACTCGTAGCGGTTCCGCATCCCCTGGTTCCGGTAGAGGCGGAGCCAGTCGGCGAGGCGATCGTCGTTCGTCGTCACGAAGCCGCCTTCGGCCGTCGTCATGTTCTTCGTCGCGTAGAGGCTGAAGGCCCCGTGACCGAAGCTCCCCGCCCGGCGGCCGCGATAGGTCGCCCCGTGGGCCTGGCAGGCGTCTTCGACGACGGCGAGGCCGTGGCGTCGGGCGATGGCCTCGATCATGTCCATGTCGGCGACGAGGCCGAAGAGGTGGACCGGGAGGATCGCCCGGGTCCGCGGGGTGACGGCGGCCTCGATCCGGGCCGCGTCGATGAGGTAGGTCTCAGATTCGATGTCGACAAAGACCGGGCTGGCGCCGGTCGAGAGGATCGCGTTCGCCGTCGCGGCGAAGGTGTGGGCAACGGTGATGACCTCGTCGCCGGGGCCGAGGCCGAGGCCGGCGAGGACCGACATGAGGGCCGTCGTGCCGTTCGAGAAGGCGACGGCGTGGCGGACCCCGACGAACTCCGCCCAGCGCGCCTCGAGCTCGGCGACCCGCCGTCCCTGGGCGACCATCCCCGAGCTGAGGACCTCGCCGACAGCGGCGACCTCCTCGGGGCCGAAGTCGGGCTTGGCGATGGGAATCATGCCGCGCCTCCCCGGCTCGGGATCGGCGACCGCTCGACGAGGGCTTCGGGGTCGGGGACGTAGCCGTAGCGCCGCTCGCAACTCGGGCAGCGGAGCTCGCTCCCCGGGTCGAGCTCCACTGGAGCCGGCTCGCCGCTGGCCGGATCGACGAGCCGTCGCCCGCAGGCGCAGACCCAGCCGAGGCGACGGGCCGGGTTCCCGGCGACGAGGGCGTGGTCGGGGACGCTTCGGGTGACGACAGCTCCCGCGCCGACCATGGCGAAGCGACCGACCTCGACCCCGGCGACGATGATCGCCCCGGCGCCGATGGAAGCGCCGCTTCGAAGGGTGATCGGCGAGACCTCCCAGTCGGCCGCTCGGGCCAGGTCGCCGGTCGAGGTGATGGCGCGCGGGTGGCGGTCGTTCGTCAGGATCGCGTTCGGGCCGATGAAAACACCGTCCTCGACGGTGACACCGTGGTAGACGAGGGCAGCGTTCTGGATCTTCACCCGGTCGCCGATCGTGACGTCCTCGTCGATGAAGGCGTCGCGACCGACGATGCACTCGGCGCCGATCCGGGCTCCGCGGCGGATCTGGGCCCGGTGCCAGATCGCCGTCCGGGGACCGACGCTGACGTCGGCCTCGAGGTCCGCGGTCGGGTGGACGCGGGCGGAGGGATCGATCACGGGTGTCGTTCGTGCTCCTGCTCGGGCATTGGTGGTCGTCGAGGTGGGCGGTGAAGGCCCGGGAAGATCGCGGGCACGGGTCGAGCCGGGGCTGCCGCTCGGGACCCCGGCGAGTATAGCCCGCTCGCCCCTAGGCGCCGGCGGTTCGGCCCGCCCGAGACCGCCGGCCGAGAAGCCGGAGGAGGACGATGGCGGCGGCGAAGACGAGGGCGCCCCGCCAGTCGAGGATCGCCCGCCCGGGGCCCTCGACGCTGCGGGCGACGACGATCCCGGCGAGGCTCTGGGGGCCGAGGGTGACCCGGTTCGCGACGAGGGCTCGGACACCGCCCTGCTCGACCGTCGCCTCGAGGGCGACGACGGTCCGGGCGAACCCCTGGCGGAGCCGAACGTTCCGGGCGAAGGCGGCGCCGAGAAGGCCCATCCGGAGCGAGACGGCATCGGCTCGGGCGACGAGACCGACGGCGCCCTTGTCGACGGCGATCTCGTTCGCCTCGGCCCGGGCGATCGCGCCGAACTCGACCCTGCCCTGCTCGGCTCGAAGGTCGGCTCCGACGGCAGCGCTCGAACGTCGGAGCGAGGCTCCGGGCGGTGGCTCCGTGGGCGGACGCTCCGGCGGTGGGAGCTCTCCCGGGTGCTCGGTCGGTCGGCCTCCGGTCGCCCGGCGCCGCCGTCGAGGGCGTGCGCTCGGCTCAGAACCGGCGGCTTCGGTCGGAGGTCGGGTCTCCTGGTCGAGGTCGTTCATCGCTCGCCTCGTTCGGTCCCTCGGTCGGACGCCGATTGGGTGTCAAGGGAACAGCGTACCCCTCTCGGGCGGGGTCGGCTATCCTCCGAGCGCCAGCATGGACGATCGGCCAATGAGCTTCGATTCCGGCGACCGCCGGCGGCCCAGAGTTCCCGCCGGATGAACCGTCGCGTGCGCGGCGTCCGCCTCGCTGTCTTCGTCGTCGGGCTCGTCGGCCTCGCCATCCTCATCTCGCCCTTCGCCACGGGTCACCCCTTCCCGGATCTGGCCGGCCTCGTCGCTGCCATCGGGGGCCGTCCGGCGAGCGGGTCTCCGGGGGCGACGAGTGGGTCGCCCTCGACGAGCAGCCCCTCGCCGAGTCCCCCCGGCGGGAGCCCGACGCCGAGCCCGACGCCAACGCCGAGCCCGACGCCGACACCCGCCCCGACCCCCGTCCTCGTCCCGGCCCCCCTGAGCGGCCGCCTCGTCGATCCCGCCCTCGCCGCCCGTCACCCGATCGCCGTCATGGTCGACGACCTCGCGGCCGCCCGGCCGCAGTCCGGCTTCTCGGCGGCGTCCGTCGTCTGGCAGGCGCCGGCCGAGGGCGGGATCCCGCGCTACATGCTCGTCTTCGGCGAGGGTGATCCTCCGGCCGTGGGCCCGGTCCGGAGCGCCCGCCACTACTTCGTCGCCTGGGCGGCCGAGTGGCGGGCCGTCTACGTCCACGTCGGCGGCTCGCCCCAGGCCCTCGACCTGCTCCGCCGCCAGGGGCGCGGCCAGCTCGTCTACGATGCCGACGAGTTCCGCTACGGCGGCCGCTACCTGTGGCGAATCACGGAGCGGGTCGCCCCTCACAATGTCTACACCGACGGCGAGCACCTGCGGGCCCTGGCCACCGTCGTCGGCGCGAAGGACGAGCCGTCGGCACCCGTCTGGCAATTCGAGCCCGACGCCCCGCCGGGCGAGCGCCCCGTCGGCGGCTCGATCGAGGTCCCCTACCCCGCCAACCGGATCCGCTACACCTACGACCGGGTGACGAACACGTACCGCCGCTCGGTGACGGGCGAGAAGGAGGAGGTCGACGCGGCCACCGGGGAGACCGTCGCCCCGAAGAACGTCGTCGTCATGTTCGTCCGCTTCGCGCCCTTGAACGACGGCTCGAACAAGCATCGCCTCGAGGCCCAGGTGACGGGCTCGGGGGTCGCCTACGTGGCGACGAACGGGATCGTCACGAAGGGGACCTGGCGGAAGCGGGCCATCGACGCCCCAACCGAGTTCCTCGACCGACGGGGGCACCCGATCCCCCTCACCATCGGTCAGACCTTCATCCAGGTCGTGCCCACCGGAACGCGGGTCAGGTTCGAACCAGGGGGGCCGCCGCCGCCGAACCCTTGGATCGCCGGGAGCGCCAGGCCGATCTGACGGCGGGCAGGCGGACCTGATGGCCGTCGAGCCAGGCCGATCTGACGGCGGTCGGGCAGGACGGACGGCTTACCGGTCTCCTTCGGCCGAACCGCCCGAACCCCCCCGGCCTCCGCCGACAGCCTCGCCCCTCCGAATCCCCCTTCGACTCAGATCCCAGCGGCGCCGAAGCTCATCGAAGCGGAGCTGGAGGACGACGAGGAGCGCCTCGGCGATGATCCGGCGGTTCATCTTCGACCGACCGACCCGGCGATCGCGGAAGACGATCGGCCGCTCGACGATCCGGGCCCCGAGCCGGTCGGCCCGGTACGTCATCTCAATCTGGAAGACGTAGCCGCCGGAGTGGACGCCCTCGAAGGGGATGGCCGCCAGGGTTTCCGCCCGCCACGCCTTGAAGCCACCGGTCAGGTCGTGGGGAGCGAGCCCGAGGACGGTCCTGGCAAAGAGGCTGCCGCCGCGGGAGATGATGCGGCGCCCGATCCCCCAGTCCTCGATCCGGCCACCCCGGGTGTAGCGAGAGCCGATGACGAGGTCCGCCTCACCGGCTTCGATGGGGGCGACGAGCCCGGGGAGGAGGGTCGGGTCATGGGAGAAGTCGGCGTCCATTTGGCAGACGATCCGGGCGCCTTCGGCGAGGGCGATCTGGAAGCCGTCGAGGTAGGCTCGGCCGAGGCCGGCCTTCCCTGGCCGGTGGCGAACGCGGATCCGGTCGTCGGCCGCGGCGAGCTCGTCGGCGAGTCGTCCGGTGCCGTCGGGCGAGTTGTCGTCGACGACGAGGAGGGTGGCTCCGGGCAGGGCGGCCAGGATCGCCCGGCAGATGGAGAGCAGGTTGTCGGCCTCGTTGTACGTCGGCAGGACGACCCAGATGCTGCCTTCCGGCGACTCGGTCTGCATCGCCCCAGTCTACGGCCCGAGGGCTGCGGCTGATCCCGCCGCAAGCCGACGTGTCCGCCCCCGCGGCGCCGGCTGGGGAGCCGTCGGCTGAGGGCGAACCCTCAGGGGCGGACGAGCTTCGGCGCCGAACCAAGCGCCCTTCTCAGTCGGACTGCCGATCCGTTCCAGGGTCCCGCTAGAGGGCGGCCGACCGAGCCCCCGCGGCCGCCGCGTCGCTCACGACCCCGGTCGAGCCGAGGATGACGATCCGGGCCGGCCGAAGGCGAGCGAGCTCGGCTGCCGTCGCCGCCGGGATCGTGTTCTGGGTGACGAGGAGGAGCGGCCCACCGGATCGGGCGGCGGCGACGGAGCCAGCGAGG
>JBHORA010000055.1:0-3329 GCA_042408535.1 Chloroflexota bacterium
CGCCGCCGGGATCGTGTTCTGGGTGACGAGGAGGAGCGGCCCACCGGATCGGGCGGCGGCGACGGAGCCAGCGAGGGCGTCGGGGTAGTTGAGGCCGGTCGCGACGTAGACGACCGGGACGCCGCTGCTCGGGAAGGTCGCCGCGCTGATGGCGGCGGCCGTTCCGTAGCGGTCGGCCCCAGCGAGGCGGGAGACCGGCAGGCGGTCGACGGCGATGCCGAAGGCCGCGAGCTGACCCGGGGTCACCGGCACCGCCGATGGGGCGCTGTACGTCACCCCGCCGGCGACGCCGACGAGTTGGAGGACGTACGTCCCGTCCGGAAGAGGCGCGCCACCGACACGGGCGTCCCAATCGAAGGCCTGCGGACCCGCCGCCCCGGAGAGGGGGCGGCTATCGACGAGGCTCCCGTCGGAACGGAAAACCTTGAGGGTGAGGGAGTCGAAGGTCCGGGCGTTCGTCCAGGTCAGTCGGATCGTGTCGTCGAGGCCATCGCCGTTCGGGCTCACGAAGCGCGCGGCAGCAGCCGGGTCGCCGAAGCCGAAGCCACGAATGGCAGCGTCGACGGTCGTGACGTTCGGGGCGGCCGCACCAACGATGTAGGAGCTCGACCCGTCGCCGGCGGCAGCCCAGACCTCCTGAAACTGGGGGTCGATGGGGCCCCAACCGTCGAGGGGACCGGTCACCTCGTACCAGGTGTAGCCCCCGCTGACGACGGGCCCGTCGGTGATAACGACGAGGTCGCCGGCGCGGAACTCGCCGAGCTTGAGGTTCGAGGTCCCCGGTCCGCTGCGGATGGAGAGCCGGTCCGCTACGACCCGACCGACGCTCCCCACCGCGAGCGGCATCTGTCCGGCCGCGTTCGTCGTCACGTTCCAGTCGGACGCGTTCCCCTTGCGGTCCCGTGCTCGAACCCGGAAGGCGACGGTCTGGCCATGGGCAGCGAGGTAGACCTCTCCGGAGGCCGTCGTCCCGGTGAGCCAGTCCGTCCAGGGGCCGCCGTTCAAGGAAACCTGGACGTCGTAGCTCGCGACCCCGGTCTCGTCGTAGCCACCCCATTGAACAAAGATCCCCTCGTCGCGGCTCGTCGCCGCCAGGGGCCGGATCCCGACCCGGGGCGGGGTGCGATCGTCGAGGAAGGCGAGGGCGAGGGCGTTGTAGAGCTCGGGCCGGGTACCGTCGTAGCCGAGGGCCCAGATCCCGGCACCTCGGAGCCCGGTCCGGTTGACGAGATCGTATTTCGCTCCGAGGGACTGGGCGTCGTCGTAGTAGACCTGCCGCCACGAGGTGACGCAGCCGTACGTGACCGAGCAGTTCTGGCGCTGGTACGCGAACCAGGCGACCTGCTCCCGAGGGTCGTAGCGGCGGCCGTACTGGGCGGCGAGATCGGCGGCCGCCGTGTAGACGACCGTGTTCGAGGTCCCGTACTTCGTCCCGGAGATGTTCGTCGCGTTCAGCTGGTCGGTGTCGGTCGACCAGGCCCGCCCGTAGTAGGGGACGCCGAGGATGAGCTTCGAGGCCGGCACGCGGGCGGTGTAGGCGGCGACCGTGTCGCCGATGTCGTAGACGGGGCCGGCGAGGGGCGCCACCGAGCCGACCGGAGAGGAGCCGCCGGTCCGGTAGTCGTAGCCCATGATGAAGATGGCGTCCGCGCCGCCGGGAGCGGTGGCGGCCTCGATCGGATAGTTGCCGATCCAGCCCGTCGTGTCGAAGGTGAGGTAGTAGCCCGGAGCGATCCGGTCGAGCTCGGCGCGAATCGTCCGGACGAGCTCGACGAACTCGTCGGCATAGCCCGAGACGATCGGCTCGAAGTCGAGGTTGATCCCGTCGGCACCGCGGTCACGAACGGCGGCCGCCGCTTGCCGCGCGAGATTGAGGCGGGCGGCCGGATCGCCAAGGAGCGCAGCTTGTTTCGAGGCCTCGCCGTCGCTCCAGGCGAAGACGCTGATGGTGAGGACGACCCGGGTCCCGTTCCGGTGCGCCTCGTCGATGATCGAGGTCAGCGCCGAGCTCGTCCAACCCGCCCAACCGGTCGTCGTCGTCCCGTCGCTGTTCTTCTTCAGGAGGTCGCCGTTCCGGTCGGCCCCGACGGAGAAGTAGGCGATCGTCGACAGGAGGTCGTACCGCAGCCGGAGGGTGCTTGCATTGAGCTGCCAGTAGGGCAGGAAGCCGAAGACTTCGCGGCGAAGACCGGCACTGGCGGTGGAGCCGGAGGCCGGGACGGCGTCCGTCCCGAGGGCGGCCTGCTCCTCGCCGGTGACGACCTCCGACGGTGCTGTTACCGCCGCGTCGGGGCCACCGTCGGTCCCGTTCGTTGCCGTCGGTGGCGGGGAGCCCGCCACGTCGGCCCAGGTCGATCCCTGGCGGCTGTCGGCCATCTCGCGGCCGCTCGCTCGCCCGGCCGGCAGACTCCGCGGCGGGCGACCGCCGACAGGCCAGACGTCCCCGGGCCGAGGCCGGAAGGGGACTCGTACCCGGTCGCCGGGCGCGAAGCTGATCCGATCGCCAGCGTGGGCGATGGACTCCTCATAAAGGATCGAGGGTCCTGCCGGTGCCGGGCTGACCGTCGCCTCCTCGATCGCCGTCAGCTGCGGCTGCGCGACCTCGGTGCTCATCGACACGCCGGCGGTCAGTGGCTCCGACCAGACGGCTGAGCCCGCCGTGGGGAGCGGCGTCCCGCCGAGCGCGACGAGGAGGGCCATCGGGATGGCCAACCCGAGACGATACGCCCCGTTGGCCCGGCGCTGGCGTCCGGTCCGGGGCGAGCGCGGGGGCTGGTCGGGGCTGCCTCGCCGGCTGGACTCCACGATCCTCCGTCCTCCGAGTTCCATGCGACCTGTGCCACCTCGACGGCGGCGAGCGTCGATGCCAGGCTTCACCTGGCCTGCCGCGAGCCGATCGCCGCGTCCTCTGTCGGCGGCGCGGCCGACTTCCCATCGAGCGCGGCCACCCTACGCTCCGCCCAGCGACGGGACAACTCCGCCGATCGTCCTATGGCCTGGCGGTACGGAGCTGTCTGGAGCAGTGCGCTCTCGTTCGGTTCGGACCTCCTCGTGGCCCATCCCGGGCTCCCGCTGCCGTCGCGGCGCGCCAGCCCACCGGCGAGCGTTCGCTCAGGGGGTCGAATCGCCGTGACCCCGATCAGCCGCCGAGGCGGGCGACTGCCAGGCCGCTGGCCACGCTCGCGCCGACGACCCCGGTCGAGCCGAGGATGACGATCCGGGCCGGCCGAAGGCGAGCGAGCTCGGCTGCCGTCGCCGCCGGGATCGTGTTCTGGGTGACGAGGAGGAGCGGCCCACCGGATCGGGCGGCGGCGACGGAGCCAGCGAGG
>JBHORA010000058.1:0-2948 GCA_042408535.1 Chloroflexota bacterium
CTTCGAGTCGGAGCTCTTCCGCTGGCTCGCCGACGCCCGACTCGGCGATCCAGCCCGGACGGACTCCCTCTTCCCGCCCTACCCAGCGGATGCCCCGATCATCGTCCCCGACGCCGGGCGATCAGCGAGCGGAGCGGCTGACAGGTCGACGACCGGGTCCGCGGTGCCTGCCGCATCGGCCGTGCCCGCCGCATCGGCCGTGCCTGCCGCATCGGCCGTGCCTGCCGCATCGGCCGTGCCTGCCGCATCGGCCGTGGCCAGCGGGTCGCCGGTCCCTGCCCCGGCCGCGCGGACGACCGAGCCAGATCCAGCGACGCTTGCCGCCTGGCGCGACCTCGCCGCCGCCGGCCGAACGGCCCTCGCCCTCGCCGGCCTCGACACCGGAGCCGGCCTCGCCTCGGACCGCGGCATCGGCTCGAACAACTGGGTCGTCGCTCCGAGTCGGAGCGCGACCGGCGGCGCCCTCCTGGCGAACGACCCCCACCTCGGGGTCAGCATGCCCTCGGTCTGGTTCGTCAACGGCCTCCACTGCCGGGTCGTCTCGGCGGCCTGCCCGTACGACGTCGTCGGCGTCTCCTTCCCGGGCACCCCGGCCGTCGTCCTCGGCACGAACGGGACGATCGCCTGGGGGGCGACGAACGCCGACCCCGACGTCCAGGACCTTTTCGAGGAGCGGGTCGATCCTGCGAACCCGGAGCACTACCTCTTCGGGACCGAGAGCCGGCCCTTTACCGTCCGGACCGAGACGATCGTCGTTGCCGGCCGTGAGCCCGTCACCCTCCGAATCCGCGAGACCCACCATGGCCCGATCCTCAACGACGCCGACCCGCGGCTCCGGAACGCCCCGCCGATGGCCCTCGCCTGGACGGCGATCGCCGGGCCCGACCGGACCCTCGAGGCGATCATGCGCCTCGACACCGCCCGGACCTTCGACGAGTTCCGGGCCGCCCTCTCCGTCTACGGGGCTCCCGCCCAGAACTTCGTCTACGCCGACGCCGCCGGCCACATCGGTTACCAGATGCCCGGCTGGGTGCCCATCCGGCAGGCGGCGGGCGACCTCGGCGACCGACCCCGACCCGGCTGGGACGCGGCCCACGAGTGGATCGATCGGATTCCCTTCGACGAGCTCCCGCGCCGCTTCGATCCGCCGGAGGGCTGGATCGTCACCGCCAACAACCAGATCGTCGGTCCCGACTATCCGTACCTGGTCGGCCGCGAGCCGGACATCGGCGACCGGGCGGCCCGGGCGATCGAGCTCCTCGAAGCAGCCGCCAGCGACGGGATCACCCTCGACGAGATGGCGGCGATCCAGCTCGACGACCACCCGCGCCGGATCGAGCGGATCGTCCCCGCCCTCCTCGACCTCCGCCCGGCTCCGGCCACCGCCGACGGGCGACTCCTCCTCGACCGGCTCCGGAGCTGGGACGGCCGCTGCCCGACGATGAGCCTCGGCTGCGCCGCCTACATGAGCTGGGAGTACGAGGTTCTCCGGGCGATCTTCGACGACGACCTCGGCGACCTCCTCGCCCGCGAGTACGTCGGCAGCCCCTTCTCGTGGCACGCCCTCGAGCTCCTCCTCCGCTCGCCCGACGACCCCTGGTGGGACGACCGGACGACGCCGGCCGTCGAGCGGGCCCCCGACATCGTCGCCGCCGCCTTCGACCGGGCCGCTGCCAACCTCCGGGCCGTCGAACCGCAGCCCCGGCGCTGGACCTGGGGCCGCCTCCACACCGTCAGCTTCCGCGACGACGCCTTCGGCTCGAGCGGGATCGGCCCCCTCGAGTGGCTCCTGAACCGCGGCCCCTACCCGGCACCGGGAGCCGCTGGCGCCCTGAACAACACGTACACCCGCTTCTCGCGCGCCTACCCCGATCCGAACGATCCCAGCTTCCGGCCGGTCGGCTTTGGCCAGGTCTTCGAGGTCACGAACCTGCCGAGCATGCGCTTCCTCGTCGATCTCGCCCGACCCGACGCCACCCGCATCGTGACGACGACCGGCAACGGCGGCGTCCCCTTCTCCCGCCAGCACGGCAACCTCATCACCGCCTGGCTGGCCGGGCGGACGGTTCCCCTGCCGGTGACGGGGCCGGCGATCGAGGCCTCGGTCGTCGCCCACCTCCGCCTCGTGCCGTGACGACGCCGGCCGCCACCGACCTCCTCGTCGTCGGTGCCGGGACGATGGGCGCCTGGACGGCCTGGCACGCCCTCCGCGCCGGCCTGACGGTCCGTCTCGTCGACGCCTTCGGCGCCGGCCACCCTCGGGCCACCTCCGGGGACGAGTCGCGGATCATCCGCTCTGCCCACGGTGCAGATCGCCTCTATCCCGTCTGGGCCCGCCGCTCGCGGGAGCAGTGGATCGAGCTCGGGGCGGCCGTCGGCGAGCCCCTCTTCGTCGAGACCGGCGTCCTCTGGTTCGGGCGCCGCCCCGACGGCTTCGAGGCCAACTCCGAACGAACCCTCCGCGAGCTCGGGATCCCGGTCGAGCGACTGGCGGCGGCCGAGGTTCGCCGGCGCTGGCCGCAGATCGCGATCGCCGACGACGAGTTCGCCGTCTTCGAGCCGGAGGCCGGCCTCCTCCTCGCCCGCCACGCGATCCGCCGCCTCGTCGAGCGCTTCGTCGCCGCCGGTGGCGCGTTCGAGACGGCCGTCGTTCGGGCTCCCGAGCCGACCGGACCGGGCGATCGACTCGGAGCGGTCGCGACCGCCGACGGCCGAACCTTTGGCGCTGAATCGGTGGTCTTCGCCGCCGGACCGTGGCTCCCCCACCTCTTCCCGGCACTCTGCGGCCCCCTCATCACGATCACGAAGCAGGACGTCCTCTATCTCGGCCCGCCCGCCGGCAACGACGCCTGGGAGGCGCCTCGGTTCCCCTGCTGGGTCGACTACGAGGCGGCGATCTACGGGATCCCGGCCGTCGATGGGCGGGGCTTCAAGGTCGCCCCGGACGA
>JBHORA010000059.1:0-11960 GCA_042408535.1 Chloroflexota bacterium
CGGCGGCGGGCGCGAGGCGGAGGTTGACGAAGCCGGGCGGGGCGACCTCGACGGCGGCGAGAAGCGGGGTTCGGCCCTCGGAGGCGGGACCAGCCCGGCGGAGAAGCTCGTCGGCGAGGAGGCGGGCGATTTCCTGGGGCGTCCGCCGGTAGGGGCGAGCGAGGCGGAGGGCGAGGTTCGTCGCGAAATCCCCGTGGCCGGCGTTCGCTGGCCGATCGACCTCGGCCGTCGGGCGGTCGGCCGCGGCGAGCTCGGGAAGTGTTCCAGCCCGGACGAGCTCGTTCCAGGCGGCCTCGACCGCCCCTCGGAGATCGGAACGGAGGGGACGGAGCCTCGGGTCCATCGTCCTCGAAGAGGGGGCGGTCGGTGCCGTCGGGGTTGCCTCGCTCACGGTTCCTCGCTCTGACTGGCTCAGCCGGCTGGGGTGGTCGGAGTCGCGCCTGGTGCGACTCCGGTGACCCGCGTCTGGTGACCCGCGCCGACGCTGGCTGGGTGGCGGGCTCGGCTCCCAGGGTTGCCACCAGCGGGAGGCGCGCTGCGTCGATCGTATCCGGAGCGCGGCGAAGGCGGGTGGGTCACGCCGAGATGGCCCCTTCGTACCAGGCCTCACGCGCCGACTGGGGCATGACGACCGTCCCGCCCAGAATCCGGACCCCGCGGTGCGAGCCGGCACCACTTTCGGCGTCGGCGGTGCGGTTGGGGGCCGTGCGGACCGTTCCGGACGAGGTCCCGACCCCTTGCAATAGGCCTTACGGGGTAGTACTTTCCGTGCACTGCTGCCGGCTGACCGGATGGCCGGCCAGGGGGTTTCGGACTCATCAGGGAGCTGATATCGCCCGACACGTATCCGGGGGAATGTGGGAGGACCCAGCCATGGTGTCTCGGGGAATGCTGGCGTTCGCGTCGGTGCGCGCCCGGCGGAGCTTCGTGCTCCTCTGGAGCGCGCTCTTCGTTTTCTCGCTCCTGCTCCAGTACGCGACGTTTGCCCGTCCCCAGGGAGCGCTCGGTGCGTCCGGACTAAAGGCCGGGACGGTCCAGGGTTTTGAAGTCGACGGCGACCCGCTGTCCGGAAACGGAGCCGCCAACCAAGGATCGATCCCGCCGGGTCTTATCGACGGCTCCAACCCGCTCGCCAACGGAGACGATTGGATCAAGGGGGCGAGCGGGAATGGCGTCGTCGACCCGCCGAACCCGCCGAACTCGGTGCTCATCGCCGATCCGGCCAACTCGAGCTCCGACGACATCTTCCAGGGCGGTGCGAAGGAGCTCGACACCTGTACCTGGGGCTACACGACCGGCAACGTCACTGCCAAGGACGACTTCCGCCACGTCATGGCCTACGCGAAGTTCGTCGGCAACAGCGCCTTCTTCTTTATGGGCGCCGAGCGGATCGTCAACAATGGGGACACCCACATCGACTTCGAACTCAACAAGCTCCCCTTCACGACCTTCCCGGGCGACCCGGGCGTCTCGAAGCCGAACCGGAGCGTCGGCGACCTCATCGTTGCCCTCGAGTTCTCGGATGGGGGCTCGAACCCGGAGGTGACGGTCTGGCGGGTCAAGAAGGTCACCGACTGCAAGAAAGCGAAAGGCGGACAGGTGGCCGGGCAGGAGGTCGAGGTCGAAGACATCACCGCAACGGCCGCCGTCCACTCCGCTACCAACTTCAGCAACCTGGCTCCGATCACGTGGCCCGGTGACACGACCGCCACGACGCTCGAGTCGTTCTTCTTCGCCGAGGCCGCCATCGACCTCGCAGCCCTCGGCATCCAGACCTCCTGCCCCGGGCTCTCGGCGGGGAGCATCCGGAGCCGGGCCGGCGGGGACATCAACAGCTCCCAGCTCAAGGACACGGTGGCGCCGTTCCCGATCGACCTGAACAACTGCGGAACCGTCACGATCGTCAAGGATGCGATCCCGAACGACCCGCAGGACTTCAGCTTCAGCGGCTCCTTCGGCAGCTTCAGCCTCGACGACGACGCCGATGGGACGCTCCCCGATCGGCGGACGTTCACGCAGGTTGCACCGGGGCAGTACGCGGTCACCGAAGGTGCCGTGGACGGCTGGTCGCTGACGGGTCTCACCTGCTCCGACGCGAACTCGAGTGGCGACCTCGCGGCCCGGACGGCGACGATCAACGTCGAGCCGAACGAGGACGTCACCTGTACGTTCACGAACACGAAGCTCGCCAAGCTCGTCGTCGAGAAGCAGACGAGCCCCGACGGCGCCTCCGGCAGCTTCTCTTTCTCGGGTGCCGTGAGCGGGAGCATCGGTGATGGCGGGACGATCGCCTCCGGCTTCCTCACCCCGGGTACGTACACCGTGACCGAGGCCGACCCGGCACCGCCCTTCGACCTCGGCGCCATCGTCTGCGACGACCAGAACAGCTCCGGCGACGTCGCGACCCGGACGGCGACCTTCCGGCTCGACCCCGGCGAGACGGTGACCTGCACCTTCACGAACGTCGAGCGGGGGACGATCACGATCATCAAGGATGCGATCCCGAACGACCCGCAGGACTTCAGCTTCACCGGCGACCTCGGCAGCTTCAGCCTCGACGACGACGGTAGCGAGGTCGGCACGCCGAGCATGATGACCTTCGAAGATGTCCGCCCCGGTGAGTACACGGTGACCGAAGGCGACGTCGCCGGTTGGGATCTGACCGACGTCAGCTGCAACGGGACGCTTGGCTCGAGCGGCAGCCGAAGTGGCTCCTCGGCCGAGATCAGCCTGACTCCTGGCGGCTCGGTGACCTGCACCTTCACGAACACGAAGCGGGGCACGATCATCGTCGAGAAGCAGACGAACCCCGACGGTGACCCGGCCACCTTCGACTTCAGCGGTGACGTCTCGGGGTCCCTCGGTGACGGCGACCAGGCGAGCGCCTCGGTCGCGCCCGGCACCTACAGCGTCAGCGAGACCGTCCCGGCGGGCTGGGACCTGACTTCGATCGCCTGCGACGACACCGACAGCACGGGCGATGTCGCCAGCGCGACGGCCACCTTCCATGTCAGCCCCGGCGAGACGGTGACCTGCACCTTCACGAACACGAAGCGGGGCACGATCATCGTCGACAAGGTCACCGATCCCTCGGCTGACCCGCAGAGCTTCGCCTTCGACCTCTCGGGTGGCCCCGACTCGGTCGCTGAGTCCTTCAGCCTGACCGACGAAGCCGCTCCTCACGAGAGCTCGAACCTCAAGCCCGGCACCTACAGCGTCAGCGAGACGCCGGTGGCCGGCTGGGATCTGACGAGCGCTGTCTGCTCCGACGGAAGCGATCCCTCGGCCATTGACCTCGCCCCCGGCGAGACGGTGACCTGCACCTTCACGAACACGAAGCGGGGCACGATCATCGTCGAGAAGCAGACGAACCCCGACGGTGCGACCGACACGTTCACCTTCGAGGGTGACGCCTCAGGTTCGATCGCCGACGGCGGGCAGATCGTCGTCTCGGACCTCGTCCCCGGCACCTACACCTCGACGGAGGCCGATCCCGGCTCCAACTGGGATCTCGGCGCCATCGTCTGCGACGACCAGAACAGCTCCGGTGACGTCGCGACCCGGACGGCGACCTTCCGGCTCGACCCCGGCGAGACGGTGACCTGCACCTTCACGAACGTCCAGCGGGGGACGATCACGATCATCAAGAATGCCGTCCCCAACGACCCGCAGGACTTCAGCTTCACCCAGACCATCGACGAGTCGGGCGGCTTCATGCTCGACGACGATGCCGACCCGACCCTCTCGAACACGAAGACCTTCGAGAACGTCCTGGCCGGTGACTACAGCGTCACCGAGTCCGGAGTCGGCGGTTGGGATCTGACTGGCGTCGAGTGCACGACGAGCGGCGGCTCCACGGCCACCCGCGATGGCCAATCCGTCGACATCCACCTGACCGAAGGTGGCTCCGTCACCTGCGTCTTCGAGAACACGAAGCGGGGCTCGATCACGATCGTGAAGGACGCGATCCCGAACGACCCGCAGGACTTCAGCTTCACCGGCGACCTCGGCAGCTTCAGCCTCGACGACGACGCCGACCCGACCCTTTCGAATAGCTTCACCGCCTCGAACCTCGTGCCCGGCACCTACAGCGTCAGCGAGACGCCGGTGGCCGGCTGGGATCTGACGAGCGCGGTCTGCTCCGACGAGAGCGACCCGGCCGAGATCGCTCTCGGCCCCGGTGAGACGGTGACCTGCACCTTCACGAACGAGCGGCCGTCCATCTCGGTCACGAAGAGGGCCGGTGACGCCGCCGACGGGGCGACCTTCACGACCCTCGCTGGTCCCGTCACCTACACGTACGTCGTGACGAACACCGGACCGGTCGCCCTCGAGAACGTGACCGTCACCGACGACAACGGCACGCCCGCCGATCCGAGCGACGACTTCGCGGCCACCTGCCCGAAGACGACCCTCGACCCCGGCGAGTCGATGACCTGCTCAAAGACGGTCACCGTGACGGCCGATCGCACGAACACCGCGACGGCCCGCGGCCTCTCCGCCCAGGGCACCGAGGTCTCCGACGCCGACACGGCGGTCGTCGCCATCCGCCATCCCGAGACCGGCATTGCCAAGAGCCACGATGACGTCGATGGCGTCGTCGGCCCGGGCCAGGTCGTGACCTACACGATCGCGGTCCAGGTCGTCGAGGGCCCGGTCACGAACCCCGTCGTCACCGACACCCTCCCCGCCGGTCAGACCTACGTGAGCGGCTCCCAGTCGTCGAGCCCGGCGGCCTCGAGCTTCTCGGTCTCCGGTGACGGCCGAACCCTGACCTGGACCTTTGCCAGCCTGCCGACCGGCAACCCGGCGGCCACGGTCAGCTACCAGGTGGCGATCGATGCGAACGCCCCGACGGGCGTGCAGACGAACGTCGCCGAGCTCTGTGTCTCGGAGCTGGAAGCCTGCAAGACTGACGAGGCGACCGTCCGGGTGCCGGCTCTCGTCATCGAGAAAGCCTTCACCGGCAACAGCGAAGGGACCGATCCGGCCCTCGGCGTGCCGAGGGCGGCCGAAGGCGACACCCTCACCTACACCCTCACCTACACCCTCACGAACGGCCCGGTCACCGGAGCCGTCATCACCGACACCCTGCCCGCCGGCCTGAGCTACGTCGAGGGCTCGGCGGCCGGGAACGACGAGTTCAGCTTCACGAGCTTCGACGCTTCGAGTCGGACCCTCCGCTGGGATGCGACGACGGCTACGAAGAGCGGCTCGGTGACCTACCAGGTCGTCGTGGCCGCGGGTGCCGCCGCTCTCGCCCAGCCGCTCGTGAACAGCGCCGTCATCGACAGCAACGAGACGAACCCGGATCAGGACGCAGCGTCGGTGGCGGTCGCTCCGCCGCCCGCCGCCGAGACGGCGACGCCGCGGGTGACCCCGCCTGCCACCGACACGGCGGACCTCCCCGCGGGGAACCCGGGCTCGATGCTCATGATCGCCCTCCTCATCATCGCCGCCATCGCTCTCCTCGTCGGGCTCCTCACCCCGGCGCCAGCGAAGGCGACCCGTCGGAACCGCCGACCGTAGTCCGGCGGTGATCCGGAGCGGGACCTGACCTCGGGTCCCCGAGACCCGGACGGGGCGTGCCGAACCGCCGGTACGCCCCGTCCGCCTTTGTTCGCACGCAATCTTGGCTCACGCTCGCGGGCCTAGTACCGAGGACCCAGGACCGGCGGTGCTGATGCGCACCGCAATCGGTGTCTGGTGGCTGGTTTGGTGGGCTCCGGATACGACTGAAGTACTGGAACTTGCAAGGTTCGTGGGCGATGATCCGCGTGCTGCCGGGATCGACCGAGCAGCGGCACTCATTGCGGGCCTGTTGCCTGCACGGGAACTCGGGGACCACCCAGGAGGTTGTCATGTCAACGCGCCGTGCCACCCGGCGGCCATTCGTCGCCGTCCGGCTCCTCGGCTGGCTGTCCGTCGCCGCCCTCGTTGCTCTGGCGGCGATCGGGCCGTCGGTTGGCCTCGCCCGAGCCGCCTCGGTCAAGGGCCGCCTCATCGATATTCCGCAAGGCACGGGGCAACCCAAGTGCACCGACGAGCTCCTCGGAAGCTACGACTTCGGGTTCCGCGTCGATGGCGGGGAACTGACGAACGACGGCACCTGGAAGAGCTTTAGCCACGACTTCGGCTCGTTCACGGCCAGCCTCGAGATCGCCGGGCACGCCGGCTCGGACGCAGACACAGTTCCGAACTCGATCGATTTCCGGAACGCGAACCCCGGCGTCTGGGCGATCTTTGTCAAGGCAGGCCAGGATGGTCTCCTCTACGAGTACCCTAGGCCGACGCTGGCCGACACTGACCTGACGGGCCCGGACGGGAAGAACATCAGCCACCTGGAGATCTGCTATCGAGCGGAAGAGGCCAGCCCGAGCCCCAGCCCGAGCCCCTCGCCGAGCCCGAGCCCCTCGCCGAGCCCGAGCTCTTCGCCCTCGCCGAGCCCGAGCTCTTCGCCCTCGCCGAGCCCGAGCCCCTCGGCGAGCCCGAGCTCCTCGCCC
This sequence comes from Chloroflexota bacterium, assembly GCA_042408535.1. Classification (GTDB taxonomy): domain Bacteria; phylum Chloroflexota; class Limnocylindria; order Limnocylindrales; family CSP1-4; genus BPIH01. The sequence goes on from JBHORA010000059.1 coordinate 6,504, forward strand.
TCGCCGACGCCGACCGCGACCCCAACGCCGACGCCGACCGCGACCCCAACGCCGACGCCGACCGCGACCCCGACCGCGACCCCGACGCCGACCGCGACCCCAACGCCGACCGCGACCCCAACGCCGACGCCGACGCCGGAGTTGAGCGTCGAACCCTCCGTCGAGCCGAGCCCGAGCCCGTCGCCGACGGGTGAGGTCCTCCCGGCAACCGGGACCCCGCGGGTCACCCCGCCGGCCACCGACACCGTCAGCGCCGCTCCGGCGCCGAGCCCCGTCGCCTGGCGCGTCGCCCTCCTCGCCCTCGCGGCGGCGATCAGCCTCCTCCTCGTCCTCAGCCCGGCGACCGACCGACGACGCCGCTAACCGTCGCTGTCCCCGCGCGAACCCGAGGCCGGGCCGGAGATCGTGGCCCGGCCTCACCTTGTCTTGGCGAGTCGGTCGGTCGGGGCGTCCTGAACGCCGAGGTTCGGGCTCGCGGCGCCGATCCGGGTCGTCGGGTCCAACGCCGAGGCCCCGAGCCATCGGAGACGGCTTCCGGCGGCTAGATCGACAGGCGCTCGCCTTTGGCGACAAACCGAGCCGGACCGTCGAACGAGGCCCGCACGAGATCGAGGACGGCCGCCGGATCGAAGCCCATCTGGATGTGGGTGAGGAGGATGCGGCCCGGTCGAGCCTCCCGGGCAAGCTCGACGATGTCCTCGCCGTTCAGGTGCCAGGCGCCATCGGGAACCCGGCTCGTGCCGAAGGAGACCTCGACGAGGAGCGTGTCCCCCCGGCGGATGAGGGGGAGCAGGTCGGCGGCTCTGCCGCAATCGCCGGAGTAGACGAGGCCGGGCTCATCGCCCGGTCCCGTCACCCGGAAGGCGTAGCTGTCGGCCGTGTGAGTCACCCGCACCGCCTCGACACCGAACGCCCCGACGGCGAAGGACCCGGGCTCGAGCGTCGTCACGTCGAGGGAGGCGGCGGCAAAACCCGGCTCGCCGTGAAGGGCGTCGAGCCGCCCGGCGAGGCCGCTCGGACCGAAGACCCTGACCCGACGCGGTGGTCGGAGCTCGTAGCGGAGGTAGTGGCGGAGCGGGACGAGGTCAATGAAGTGGTCCGGATGGAGGTGGCTGATGACGAGCCCCGACAGTTGACTCGGCTCGACGGCGAGGGCGAGCTCGGCGAAGGTTCCCTGCCCCAGATCGAGGACGACGGCGCTCCCTCCGGCCTCGACGAGATAGGCCGACCCGACGGCGCCGGGACGGTTCGAGTAGGCCGGACCGGCGCCGAGGACGGTCAGCTCCACGGGAGGCTGGTAGGACGGAGACCGCTCGAAGTGTCCGATCGCATGGCCTGAGAGCCTACCCGAAGGCCGGGTCCCGCGGGAAGGGCCGAGCCGCACGGCGTCCGGAGGCCGCTCTCCGTGCTTATGCAGCGAGTGGGCGGATCCGGTCCCCTGCTCTGGCGTCGATGACCGCGCGGGGCGCCCGGAAGGGACGGCCTGGAGAGTGTGCGCCCGGCGTGACGGCCGGGGAGGTCGACGGGAGTGCCGGGCCGAAAGGCGCCGCTTGGATGGCGCCGGGAATCGCCCCTACGGTGACGGCCGACCCTGGCCGGGCGGCGTCCGACCGGGTTTCGGGCTCGGCGGGCCGCCGGGCTCCTCGCTCGGCGGAGCAGCGCTCGGGGCCGGCGACGGCGGGCTTACGGTCCCACCCGGTCCCGGCGCCGGCGACGGCTTCCCGTGGCTCTTGATCTTCTCAATCGTCGCTTCGTTCCGTTCGATCGTCTCGGTGACAGCTTCGGCGGCCGGCGCCGGCAGTCGCTCGGCGAGGGTGTCGAGCACGACCTGGTGCCGCTCGAGGACGATCTCCAGCCGCTCGGCCCGCCCGAGATCGTTCCCCGCCGCCTGGAGGGCCGAGGCGACCGTCTCGCGGTACGCCTCGAGGGCAGCTCGCACGGCTGCGCCGTTGCCGCGGTCGGCGGCGGCACTCGCCTCGGAGAGGCGGGCTTCGAGTCGCTCGAGTTCGGCCTGGGCCCGGCCCTGCGGATCGGCAGGCAGGGTCAGCGTCTCAGCCCAGAGTCGAACGCCGTAGAGGGGTCCACCGGGGCCGCTCGCAGCGGCGGCGCCGGCCAGGGCGGCGAGGGCGAGGCTCGCCGCGAGGAGGGCCGCCGCGGGACGCCGGAGCCACCGGCGGCCGCTTGGCGGGGCAGCTTGACGAGCCCCGTCGCCATCGAGCGCGGAGAGGCCGAGTGCCCGACGCCGTGCTTCGATCACGAAGCGGCGGCGCAGGCGCTCCCGAGCCTCGGGGGCGAGGCTGAGCCGCTCGTCGGCGTACCGCCGGAGGAGCTCCTCGAGGGCGGTGCGCTCGTCGTGTCGGGTCGAGTCGGGAACGGTGGGTTCGGTCATCGGTCGGTCGATCGTCGTCGAAGGGCCTCCGCCCGTTTCGCCGGCCGGGCCAGCGGCGCTGCCTCGGCCGGCCCGACGTCATCTGCTGCGGCCGAGACCCGTGACGCTCCGGCCTCGGACTCGGCGCCGGATCCATCCCCGGCCGCGGTCAGCCCGAGCCGGCGCCGCAAAGCGGCGATGGCCCGGAACTGGAGGCCGCGAATCGTTCCCTCCTGGCGCCCCATGGCGATGGCGGCCTCGCGGGCCGACAGCCCGGCGAAGAAGCGGAGGGCGATGACCTCCCGCTGATCGTCGGTCAGCTCGGCCAGGGCGGCGCTCACCTCGTCGATCTCCTCTCGGATCGTCGCCACGTCGTCGGGGCCCATCGCGTCGGCTGGGCGATCCGCCACTTCGCTCAGGTCGACGGCGGCGTGGCTCGTGCGGATATGGTCGATGACGGCGTTCCGGGCGAGCCGGAAGAGCCAGCCCCCGAAGGGGATGCCCCGTTCCTCGTAGCGCGGCAGGGCCTCCAGGACCTTGACGAAGATCGTCTGCGTCAGGTCCTCCGCGTCGGCCGGGTTCCGAACGCGGCTGGCGACGTAGCGGTAGACCCGCTCGTGGAAGCGGTCGAAGAGGGCGGCGGAGGCATCCGGGTCACCCGCTCGAGCCGCGGCCACGAGCTGATCGATCGCTTCGTCGTGATCCATAACGATCCGCTCGCTCCCCCGTTAGGATGCCGGCCGGCTCGTGCCGCCGCCCGGACCGACGGCCGCCCGCAGGCCTGGCTCGCTCGCGACGGCTCCGAGGACCGCCGCCGGGATGGCCACCTCCACCGGCCGGCCGCCGCGCCGGAAGCGGACCGTCCGCCAGCCGTGGGACGCCGCGAGCTGGCGGGCGAAGCCGAGGCCAAACGCGAAATGGTGGACCCGGTGGGCGTCCGAGCCGACAGTGATCCGCTCGCCACCGAGGGCCCGGTAGCGGGCGACGATGGTCGGGTGCGGGTACGGCTCCCTCGCCACCTGGCGGAGCCCGCTGGCGTTCACCTCGAGCCCTGTTCCGCTCTCGACGAGGGCCCGAAGGATCGGCTCGACAAGCTCCGGCGCCGCGGCGAGGGCGGACGGAGGGACGTGGGGGACGAGGTAGCGCTTCACGAAGTCGAGATGGCCGAGGGTGTCGAAGAGCCCGCTCCGAGCTGCGGCCAGAACCTCCCCGTAGTAGGGGGCGACGATCTCCCGGAGGCTCCGCCCGGCCACGAAGCCCGCCACGCGCTCGGGTCGGTACGGCGAGTCGGCACCGACGTGGACGGAGCCGATGACGAAGTCGTAGCGGTGGCGCTGCAGGTGCTCGCGGATCTCGGCCTCGAAGCGCCGCTCGTAGGTGATCTCGGCGCCGTAGCGCACGGCGACCCGGTCCGCCCAGCGCTCGGCGAGCTCCCGGACGAGCCGCTCGCGCTCGGCCGGCGGCACACCCGAGGACGGCGAGCGGGGGTCGAAGTCGAGGTGGTCGGTGATGGCGATCTCGGCGATGCCGCGCTCGGCGGCGAGGGCAGGGTAGACGTCGAGGGGAACGTCGCTGTCGTGGGAGAGCCGCGTGTGGAGATGGCTGTCGAGAGGGAGGTCGCGGTCGGCCACCGGCTCGACGCCCGGCCCGCTCGGCTCGACGCCCGGCCGCCGAGCGTCCGTCGTCGGCCCGTTCGGCTCGACGCCCGGCCGCCGAGCGTCGGTGGTCGGCCCGGTCTCGTTCGATCCCCCGGGCGCGCCGCTCACCCGCCGGTGACGCCGAGCTCCCGACCGACCCGCGCAAACGCCTCGAGGGCGCGATCGAGGTGCTCGTCGGTGTGGGCGGCGGTGACGATCGTCCGAATCCGGGCCCGGTCGAGGGCGACCGTCGGATAGACGACCGAGGTCGCGTAGACACCCTCCTCGAAGAGGCGGTCGCTGAACCGGATGGCGAGGGCCGACTCGCCGAGCATGATCGGCGTGATCGGCGTCTCCGAGATCCCGGTGTCGAAGCCCAGGCGTTGGAGTTCGGCCTTGAAGCGGCGGGTATTCGCCCACAGTCGCTCGATCCGCTCAGGCTCCTCCTGGAAGATCCGGATCGCCTCCAGACAGGCCGCCACGACGGCGGGTGGATGGGAGGTCGAGAAGAGGAAGGGGCGGGCTCGCTGGGTGAGGTAGTCGATGAGGGTCGTCGAGCCGGCGACGTAGCCACCGAGGACCCCGACGGCCTTGGACAGGGTCCCGATCTGGATGGCGACCCGGCCGTGGAGGCCGAAGTGGTCGATGGTCCCCCGGCCGTTCCGGCCGAGGACACCCGAGGCGTGGGCGTCGTCGACCATGACCGCCGCACCCACCTCCTCCGCCGCGGCGACGATGTCCGGGAGCGGTGCAATGTCGCCGTCCATGCTGAAGACGCCGTCGGTGACGACGAGGATCGAACGGTAGGGCTCGCCCTCGTGGCCCGGGTCCTCGCGGCCTCGCTCGACGGCGGTCCGGAGGATCTCCCGGAGGGCGGCGACGTCGCGGTGGGGGTAGATCTTGCGGGGCGCCTTCGAGAGGCGCATGCCGTCGATGATCGAGGCGTGGTTCAGGGCGTCCGAGACGATGAGGTCGCGTTCGTCGGTGATGGCCGGGATGACGCCGGTGTTGGCCGTGAAGCCCGACTGGAAGGTGAGGACGGCCTCGACCCCCTTGAAGCGGGCGAGCTCGGCTTCGAGCTCCATGTGGAGGTCCATCGTGCCGGCGATGGTCCGGACGGCGCCCGACCCGGCCCCGTAATCCCGGACGGCCCGGATCGCCGCCTCCCGGAGCCTCGGGTCGTGGGTGAGACCGAGGTAGTCGTTCGAGGAGAGGCTGATGACCCGGTGGCCGTCGAGGATCACCTCGGGGCCCTGGACCGACTGCATGATCCGGAGGGGCCGGTAGAGATGGCGGGCGTGGAGATCGGCGAGCTCGGCCTCGAGGTAGGCGAGGGGAGGCTTTGGGACCGTCTTCGGCGGATCGGCTGCTCGTTCGTTCATCGGTTCGTCCAATCCATGATCACCTTGCCCGACTCGCCGGAGCGGGCGACGGCGAAGGCGGTGGCGTAGT
>JBHORA010000060.1:0-6640 GCA_042408535.1 Chloroflexota bacterium
TCCGGAAGCGGAAGCGGGCCTGGACCTCGCCGCCGAGGCACCGGAGGGCCGCCGCGGAGAGGACGCCCTCGGGCGCCCCGCCGATGCCCATGACGGCGTGGACGCCGGTCCCCTGGACGGCGACGCTGATCGCGGCCGACAGATCGCCGTCGGGGATGAGCTTGATCCGGGCCCCCGTTCGGCGGACCTCCTCGATGAGCTCGGCGTGGCGGGGTCGGTCGAGGATGATGACCGTGATGTCGGCGACGGTCCGGCCAAGGGCTTCGGCGATCCGGTGGACGTTCTCGGTCGGGCTCTTTCGGATGTCCACGTGGCCCGCCGCCACCGGTCCGACCATGAGCTTTTCCATGTACGTGTCCGGCGCCCCGAGGAGGCCGCCGCGCTCGGAGGCAGCGAGGACGGTGATGGCGTTCGCCTGACCGGTGGCAACGAGATTCGTCCCCTCCAAGGGATCGACGGCGATATCGATCGCCGGCGGCTCGCCGCCCGACTCGTTCCCCCGGCCGACTCGCTCGCCGATGTAGAGCATCGGCGCCTCGTCGCGCTCGCCTTCGCCGATGACGATGACGCCGTCGATCTCGATCTCCTCCATCGTCCGCCGCATCGCTTCGGTCGCGGCCTGGTCGGCGGCGTGGCGGTCGCCGCGGCCCATGAGCCGAGCGGAGGCGAGGGCCGCAGCTTCGGTGACCCGGACCATCTCGAGGGCAAGGAGCTTCTCCATCGTCTACCTCACGGGCTCAGTGTCGGGTTGGGGGTGGACAGCCCAGCCGGGCGTCCGGCGCGCGAGGGCCGGGCGAGGGCCGGGCGAGAGAGGGCCGGGCGTTGACCGTCGGGAGCCCAGCCGGGCGCTCGCCGAGCGAGAGCCGTCGGCGTCGACGCCGACCTCTCTGGCACGGGTGAGCCGTCCGGCCGGCCGTCGACGAGCGCCAGCGCGTCGAATCCCGAGATCGGGAAGCCGGGCCGCCGGGGTCGGGGACACCGCTCGCCATCCGATCGAGGGCCGTCAGTGGCGGAAGTGCCGTCGGCCGGTGAAGACCATGGCCAGGTGGTGGCGATCAGCGACCTCGATCGCCATCTCGTCCCGGATCGAGCCCCCGGGCTGGATGATCGCCGTCACCCCGGCCAGGGCGGCGTGGGCGATCCCATCGGGAAAGGGGAAGTAGGCGTCGCTCGCCATGACCGCCAGGCGGGCCCGATCGCCGGCCTTGCGGAGGGCGATCTCGACTGCCGTCGTTCGGCTCGGCTGGGCGCCGCCGATGCCGACCGTCGCGCCGTGCTTGGCGAGGACGATGGCGTTCGAGCGGACGTGGCGGACGGCCCGCCAGGCGAAGAGCAGGTCGGCGAGCTCGTCGAGGGTCGGGTGGCGGCGGGTGACGACTTGGAGCTGACCGCGGTCGAGGGCGAGGCTGTCCATCGTCTCGACGAGGAGGCCGCCACCGATCCGCTTGAAGTCGAGGGACGCGATCCCGTAGTCGCCGAGGCCCTCGATCGGGCTCGGTGGGACGGCGAGGAGCTCGAGGCCGGGCCGCTCGCGGAGAATCTCGAGGGCCCGCTCGCGGTAGCCGGGGGCGACGATGGCCTCGAAGGTGTTGGCCGCGATTTCTTCGGCCGTCGCCTCGTCGATCTCCCGGTTCGAGCCGATCGTCCCCCCGAAGGCGGTGACCGGATCGGTTTCGAGGGCCCGGCGGTAGGCGTCGACGAGCGCCTCGGCCGAGGCGAGTCCCACCGGGTCGGTTCGCTTCACGATGGCGACCGTCGGTCCCGTGAAGTCGTTGACGATCCGCCAGGCCGCGTCGAGGTCGAGGAGGTTGTTGAAGGACGGGCGTCCGCCGGCGAGCTGGACGGCGTCGGCGATCGTCCCGCTCCGGTGCGTCGTCTCGCGGTAGAAGGCCGCCTGCTGGTGGGGGTTCTCGCCGTACCGGAGGTCAGCGACCTTCTCGAGGACGAGGGCGAGGTGAGGCGGGAATCGGTTGCCCGAGAGTTGGCTCAGGTACGCCGCCACCTCGGCGTGGTAGGCGGCGACGATGCCGAAGGCCTCCGCGGCGAGGGCCGTCCGAGTTTCGGCCGTCACGGCCCCGAACTGGCGGATCTCGGCGACGATCCGCTCGTAGTGGACCGGCCGGGCGGCGACGGCGACACCGGCGGCGTTCCGGGCGGCTGCCCCGAGGAGGGCGACGCCGCCGACGTCGATGAGCTCGATCGCTTCATCGAGGGCGCGAACGACCCGACCGACGGCGGGGGCGAAGGGGGTGACGTTGACGGCGACGATGTCGATCGGGGCGATCCCCGCCGCGGCGAGCTCGGCGAGCTGCTCGGGCCGGTCGCGGCGGACGAGGATGCCGGCGTAGATCGCGGGGTGGAAGGTCTTCACCTGGCCGCCGACGAGGGGCGGCACGGCCGTCAGCTCGCTCACCGAGGCCACCGTGACCCCAGCCTCGGCGAGGTGCTCGCGGGTGCCGTCGGTGGCGTAGACCGCGACGCCGAGGTCGAGGAGGTCACGGGCGAAGGCGACGATGCCGTCGCGGTTGGCGACCGACAGCAGGGCTCGCACTGGGGGCGGTTCCTCCTCCCGTTGGCGCGTCGATCCTGAGACCGACGCGGCGTGATCGGCGGGCGGGGGACGCCGGCGACGACGGGCGAGGGGCGTCGCATCCGGCGCTCTGACCGGCGAGTATACCCCGCAAAGCGTGTATCCTCGCGGCGTCCGCCTTTATCCAAGGTCTGCCTGTCGCGAGGTCGATCGGTGACGCGTCCGCCCTGGGAATACCTGTTCCTGCCCTTCACCAGCCATAATTTCCCCGATCTCTTCCAGCCGACCTGGATCGGTGCCCTCGTCTTCCTCGCCGGGCTCGTCGTCCTCTATGTCGTCCGCACCCGGCAGCTCCGCGGCCACCCAGCCTATCTGGAGCTCTATGAGTGGCTCCTCTGGACGGGCCTCGTCACCTTCAACCTGCTCTGGATCTACGCCCTCTTCGTCTTCGACTTCCTCTTCGTTCTCCTGACAGAGATCGTCGGCCTCGGTCTGTTGGCCTGGATCCGCTTCGTTCGCTTCCCGCCGATCCTGGCGGCGTACGAAGCGCAGCGGCACCGGGAGCGGTACATCGCCACCCGCCGCTCGCGGGCGGAGGCAACGATCCGGGCTCGCGGCTCGCGTCGTCGGCGGCGGTAGGGGGCGCGCGGACCGGCCAGGGGGCGTCGTCGGCAGAAGCTCGTCGGCAGAAGCTCGTCGGCGGAGGCTGTCCGGCAGACGTTCCGCGGCGTCCCTTCGTCGGCGGCCCTTCGTCGGCGGCCCTTCCTTCGGGCCGGTCGAGCCCCGCGTTTGGGTGCAGAATGAGCGACGCACATGGACATCCGACGCTTCGGGGTCGGCCATCGACGACCCCAGGGACCGCCCGGATCGGTCGGCCTCACCGGCGGCCCGATCCACGCCGACGCACGCGGCCTCATCGCCGAGCTCGTCCTCGCCCGCCACGGCCGCCTCGAACCCCACTCGGCCCCGACGACGGCCTGGCTCCTCGTCATCGAGGGCGGCGGCTGGGTCCAGGTCGGCCAGGAGCGGGCCCGGATCGCGGCCGGCGAGGCGGTCTGCTGGCCGGCGGGGGTCGTCCACGGGCTCTGGACGGAGGGCTCCGAGCTCCGCGCCTTCGTCGTCGAGTTCCCGGGCGGGGATGTGGGGGCTGTCGACGTCGTGGAGGGTGGTCCTCACGAAGCCGATGCGCGGGTGATCGAGGTGACGTCGGGTTCGACCGCGAGGCAAGAGCGGGGAGGGACGGCGGCCGATGCCGACGGCGGTTCCGGAAGGGCGGCTTCCTGGACGGCGACCGACTCGCAGCCAGCCCGGTCCTCGATCCGGAACGCCGACGGCGAGCCGCTGTAGGCGACTTCGAGCTCTGGAGCCGACCCCGAGCTCTGGGGCCGATCCCGAACCGCTGGAGCCGAGCCCGAACCGCTGGAGCCGACCCCGAGCTCTGGAGGTGAGGGCGAGGTGCCGAAGCCGACTGCAACCGGCAGGCTCGACGACCTGCTCCGGGCGATTCGGGATGCACGGGTCAGCTCCCCGTACGCCCTCACCGCCGAGGCTGCGCCGACCAGATTGCCCCCTTCGCGCGCTACAGCCGCGTCGAGATGTCCGTCGCGAGGTCTCACCGCGGTCCCGCGGGGCGGCAACTTCGTCCTCGTCGAACCGGCCGACCCAGGCGTCTTCGACGGGGCCTTCGACCGGGGCGGCCTGCGGCTCGTGAGTCGACCTCAGCTGTTCGTCGATCTCGTCCGTCGCAGCGGTGCAGCCGCTGAAGCCGCCGCGTTCATGCGCGAGCGAGGCGAGCTTTGGCCGACGTACGTCCTCGTGACGACCCTGCTGCGGTGGTCGCCGCCAACCGGGTCATGCTCGAGCTCTGGACCGTCCTCGCCGGTTTCGCCGACGCGATGACGCTGGTGGGCGGCAGTGCTCCGCCTCTCCTGATCGGCGAACGACGGGAGGATCCATACGTAGGGACGCTGGACGTCGACCTGGTGATCGACCCGGTGGCGGTGCCCTCCGAGGTGTACCGAACGATCGCCAAGATCCTTTCGGGGCCGCGGCTACGTCCAGATGGATCAGCCGTTTCGGCCCTTGGGGATGTCGAACCCGTGGCGAATGCGCGCGGGCTCCTCGCTGGGACGTTCGGATCGACGGGATCGGACCCACGAGCGTCGTCTTGTATCGGCGGATCTCGCTCGGGAGCGCCGAGGGAGATCAGCTTTAGGCCCTTGCCTACGCCGAAGTCCGGAACCTCCTCCGGCGGCTGGGTCGCGCGGATTCGTGTCGTAGGTCGAGTTACCCGCCGAGGAGCGCCCCCAGCTGGCCGAGGATCCGGGCCGTGGCGCCCCAGACGAGGCGCGCGCCGACCCGGTAGGCCCCGTAGCGGATTCGCCGCTCGCCGATGGCCCGCTCGACAATCTCGATCGGCGCCCCGGCGACGAAGACCCCGAGGGGCGCCTCGACGATCGCCGCCACCTCCTCCGCCGCCGGCCGATACCTCGGGGGCCGCTCGGCGACCGCCAGGACGGGCGTGATCCGGTAGCCGGACACGGCGACGACGACCTCGCCGAGGAGGCCGAGGGCCCTGACGCCGGCTGCCGCCGGGTCGAGGCCGATCTCCTCGGCCGCCTCTCGGAAGGCCGCCGCCGCGGCGTCGGCGTCCTCGGGTTCGACGGCCCCGCCGGGGAAGGAGACCTCCCCGCCGTGGGGACCGCCGCGATCGGTCCGTTCGGTGAGGACGACGAGGGCCTCGCCGTTCTCGCCAGGGACGAGGAGGACGAGGACGGCGGCCGGCCGAAGCGGCGACGCCGCCCGAAGCGCCGACCCCGGCCGAAGCGCCGACCCCGCTCGAAGCGATGACCCCGGCGGGAGCGACGCCGGCCGGACTGGCTCCAACCGGACATTCGTCGTCGCCGCCTCGACGGGCCGCGGCTCGTCGTCGACGAGGATCGGCGTCAGGATCTCGGGCGCCGGTGGCAAGCGCGCCGGGAGGGGTTCGAGTCGGGCGAGGGCATCGACGAGCGAGAGCACTGGCGCGGCTCCCCGACCGACCCCGCTCACCACGCCCGCTCCCGCCCGACGCCCTGCCGCCCGACGCCCTGCCGCCCGACGTCCTGCGGCCCGACGCCGACGCCGTGCCGCCCGACGCCGACGCCGTGCCGCCCAGCCACCTGCGCCCTACCGCCCCTCACCGCGCCCAGCCGCTCCGCCTACCCTCGCTCAGGCCGCTAGTTCACGAGCCCGCCGTCGCCTCGGCCGTCGCCGCGGCCCTCCCCTCGGCCCACCCCGGCCGCCGCCGCCTCCTTGGCTCGGGCGTCGCGCCGGGCGCCGGCCTCGGTGACGACCGTCGCCGCTTCGGTGCGGAAGACGAGGGTCCCGCCGACGACGTCGGCGTCGACGACGATCCGGTCGCCGGGCTTGAACTCACCGGCGACGAGGGCCCGGGCCAACGGGTTCTCGACGAGCCGCTGGATCGTCCGCCGGAGCGGCCGGGCGCCGTAGGCCGGGTCGGTCCCCTCGCGAACGATGAGCGCCTTCGCCGCCGGCGTCAGCTCGATGGTGAGGTCCTGCTCGGCCAGGCGCCGGGCGAGGTCGGCGAGCTGGAGGTCGACGATCTTCGCCAGGTCCTCGTCGGTCAGGGCGTGGAAGACGATGACCTCGTCGATCCGGTTCAGGAACTCGGGCCGGAAGGTGAGCCGGAGCGACTCGGTGATCTGGCGCTTCATCTCCTCGTACGCCGCCCGATCGTCGTCGCCGCGGGCTGCGAAGCCGCTGATGAACTGCGAGCCGACGTTGCTCGTCATGATGACGACGGTGTTCCGGAAGTCGACGGTTCGGCCCTGGCCGTCGGTGAGGCGCCCATCGTCGAGGACCTGGAGGAGGATGTTGAAGACGTCGGGGTGGGCCTTCTCGATTTCGTCGAGGAGGATGACCTGGTACGGACGGCGGCGGACGGACTCGGTGAGCTGGCCGCCTTCTTCGTAGCCGACGTAGCCGGGCGGGGCGCCGATGAGCCGCGAGACGGAGAACTTCTCCATGTACTCGCTCATGTCGATCCGGGTCATCGCCGCCTCGTCGTCGAAGAGGAACTCGGCGAGGGCCCGGGCGAGCTCGGTCTTG
>JBHORA010000061.1:0-1915 GCA_042408535.1 Chloroflexota bacterium
GACCTGGCGCTGCCCCCACTGCGGAACGCCCCAGCCGGAGGCGGCCCGCTGCTGGGTCTGCCGCCGGTCCTCGACCTGCTGTGCGACGTGCCGCTACTTCGGTCGAGCGGTCGTCTCCGGCGTCGGTTTCTGCCTCCTCGATCGTCGCCGGACGATCCGGCGCGGCGACGAGCTCGAGGCCTGCTGGACGGCGCCTCCCGCCGTCGCCCCTCGAGGCGGTGCCGCCTCGCCGGAGCCCGCAGCTCGGACGAACGTTCGAGTCGGGCGGCGCACATTCGTCCCGGTCCTGCCGCTCCCCGAGGGGTCGGGTCCGGAGCCGGTGGCGGACGGCCCGGCCCCGGTCGCGGCGCCGAGGGCCTCGGCCGACGACGAACTCGACGCCGGCTTCTGGTCGATCCTGGAGGGCTCGATCTCCGCCTGACCGCCGAAGCCGGCCGCGAGCCCGAACAGCCGCGACTACTCCGACCGGGCTCGGCCTCTGACCTGGCGACCCGTGTTCGCCGGCCTGCGTCAGGGGCTGGGGCTCGGCAGCGACAGGCTGGGGATTGGGGTCGGGGTCGGAGAGGGTTCGGGTGTCGGGGTCGGCGTGGGCGTCGGCGTCGGGGTCGGCGTGGGCGTCGGCGTCGGCGTCGGCGTCGGGGTGGGAGTGGGCGTCGGGGTCGGCGTCGGCGTGGGCTCGGGGCCCTTCGAGACAACGTAGGAGATCGCGGTCCCGGCCGCGACCTCGAGCCCGGCCCGCGGGTCCTGGGAGACGATCGAGCCGCTCGGGATGACCGGATCGAAGGCCTCGGTCCGCTCGCCCACGACGAAGCCGCTCGAGATGATCAGGTTGATGGCCTCGGACTCGGTGCGGCCGCGGAGGTCCGGCACCGCGACGAGGGGCTTGCCGGTGACGATCGTGACCTCGACGACCGAGCCGCGATCCACCTTCGTTCCGGGCAACGGGTTCTGCTCGGCGATCGTTCCTTCGGGCTGATCCGAACTCGTGATGAACTTCACCTGCGAGATCTGGAGCCCGAGGGCCTCGGCGATCGGGCGGGCCTGCTCGACGGTGAGGCCGACGAGGTTCGGAACCTCGACCTGTTCGACCGGCGGCGGGGTACTGCGAGCCGAGAGGAGCTGGAAGCCGAGGAAGGCGACGACGGCGAGGATGGCGAGGCCGAGGACGCCGGCGACCCAGGCCCAGGGCCCGGGACCGGACGGTTCGGTCTCCTCCTCGTCCGGCTCGAGGGGGCGGGCCGCGCGGCGATCGCTCGGTCGCCGTTCCGGTTCGGAACCGGCGTAGGCGTCGGGCGGGTACGGCGGCGGCCCGGGCGGGTTCGGCCGAGCCGTGGCCGCGGCGACCGGGATCGTCGCGTCGACGTCGCGATCGGCGGCACCGCCGAAGGGCGAGCCGGCCGGTCCCGTTGGTCCGCCCGGCCCACCCGAGACCGGGGCTGCGGTCCCGGCGGGGGCACGCTCGGCGAGGAACGCCTCGAGGGCGTCGGCCATGGCCAGGGCGCTCGGGAAGCGGTCGGCCGGGTCGAGGGCCAGGGCGCGGTAGACGATGGCGTCGAGGGCCGGCGGGATGCCGGCTCGATGGTCGGACGGCGCCGGCACCGGTCCCGAGAGGCGGGCCATCGCGACGGCCGCGGCGCTGTCACCCTCCCACGGCCGGCGACCCGTCAGGAGCTCGAAGAGGACGATCCCGAGGGCGTAGATGTCGGACGCTTCCGTCGCCGGCTCGCCGCGGGCCTGTTCCGGGCTGAAGTAGTGGACCGAGCCGAGGGTCATGCCCGGGAGCGTCAGCTGGGCCTCGGCGAGGGCCCGGGCGATCCCGAAGTCGGTGACCTTGACGCGGCCGTCGCGGGTCAGGAGGACGTTCGACGACTTCACGTCCCGATGGACGATCCCTCGGGCGTGGGCGGCCGCGAGG
>JBHORA010000062.1:0-1287 GCA_042408535.1 Chloroflexota bacterium
CGCGCCGCCGGCTCAGCCCGGCGGCGCGGACGGTTCCCAGGCGGGGGCCGGTGGGGGCTCGAGGCCTTCGCCCGCCTCCGGTCAGCCGTCCGCCGTGTCGGGTCCCGCCGGCGCCCCGTCCACGCCGCCCGCCACCGCGGCCGTCACCGACCGCGGTGGCGGGGCAGAAGACGCCGACCCCTCCGCTGGGGCGCAGACTCCTGCGCCTGGGTCCGGGAGGTGCGGTTCCTGCGCCCACGGACATCAGGAGCCGTGGGAAGCGGGGCCACCGGGGGAGTCGGACATTCCCGGGGTATCGGCCACCGAGGCGGAGCTGATCCGCCGGAAGGTGGCCGAGGAGATCCGGGTGGCCGCCGCCTCCCGGGACCGGGGCGATGTCCCGGGCCACTGGAAGCGGTGGGCCGAGGAAAAGCTCCGGCCCCGGGTCGACTGGCGGCGGGAGCTGCGGGCGGCCGTCCGGGCGGCCGTGGCCTCCGTCCAGGAGGCGGCGGATTACACGTATCGGCGGCCGTCCCGGCGCCAGGCCGCCTACGGGCCGGTGGTGCAGCCGTCGCTGCATCGGCCGGTCCCCGCGGTGGCGGTCGTCGTGGACACCTCAGGGTCCATCGACGACAGCATTCTCGGCCAGGCCCTGGCCGAAGTGGCCGGGGTGCTCAAGGCCACCGGCCAGCGGGAGGGCATCACCGTCCTGGCCGTGGATGCGGCGGTGCAATCCTGCCGCCGGGTTTTCCGCCCGGAGCAGGTAAAGCTCGCGGGCGGCGGCGGCACGGACATGCGGGTGGGGTTGGAGGCGGCCCTCAAGCTCCGCCCGCGGCCGGAGGTGATCGTTGTGATCACCGACGGCTATACCCCCTGGCCGGATGAACCGCCGCGGGGCTCCCGGGTTGTGGTAGCCCTGGTCGGAGACGGGGAGTCCCCGGCTTGGGCGAAGACCATCAAGGTGGAGGAATAAAGATGAAAGAGTCCGTCTTGATCGAAATGCTTTACGATGCGCTTGATGACCTGGCCAGAGCCGCCGAGGCCGTGGCGGCTATGGCAGAGGTGAAGACTGTCCCGCCCCCCACCCCCAGGTTCTACATTTTGGGGCGGACGCTGGTCTGGCCGCTCACGGCCGGCGGCCGGACCTACTGGATGCTGGCGGGGGTGGATGAGGAGACCTTTAAACGCTTGGAACAAAGGTGGCCGCCCCGGGCGCGGCGCTCCAGTATTCTGCAGAGTCCGGGGTCTTGGTACCGCCTCGATCATATCGACCACTTCGACGCCCTCCTCGACAATTTGATGAATTGT
>JBHORA010000042.1:0-40911 GCA_042408535.1 Chloroflexota bacterium
AGCGGCACCGGTCTCCACGTCCAGCGACCCCGTCGGTTCGTCGGCGAGGATGTACCGCGGCTCGCGGATGAGCGCCCGGGCGATGGCGACCCGCTGCTGTTCGCCAGCCGACAGAAGCGCTGGTGGCGAGTCGAGTCGATCTGTCAGGCCGAACTGGACGAGAAGGTCGATCGCGCGGCGCCTGGCCTGTCGCAGCTCAGGCAGGGGCGCGTGCTGGGCCGGCGCCATGACGTTGGCCAACGCCGTCCGGCCCTCGAAGAGGTAGAACTGCTGAAAGACGAAGCCGAAGGTTCGCCCCCGGAGGGCGGACCGCCGGGTATCGGAGAGACCGTCAACCCGTTCACCGTCGACCTCGTACGCCCCGCTGTCGAACTCGTCGATGAGTCCGAGGCAGTGGAGGAGTGTGCTCTTCCCGGCGCCCGACCGACCAACGATGGCGACGATCTCTCCGGGCGCAACGTCAATCGAAATGGAATCGAGGAGCTGCAGCGGCGACCCGTTCGGCAGGATCACCCGTTTGCAGCCCGCTCGGAGACGGAGCATGCCGAACCTCAGGATCCATCACCGAGGAGCCCGAGCGGGTCGTCCGGCGGGACGAGGACGCGATCTCCCTCGGTCAGCCCCTCGCGGATCTCGATGTTCGTGCCGTCGGTGAGGCCGAGCCGAACGTTGCGACGGGTCTGCTCGCCGTCGCTGAGGAGCGTCACGTAGCCCTGGTCGCTCTCACCGGCGACGGCAGTCACGGGCAGAACGAGGACATTCCGCGCCTCGCCGGTGACGACCGCGATCTTCAGCCGGACTCCCGGGAAGGCGCGGACATCCTGAGGAATGCGACACCGTAGCTCGACCGGCACCGACAGGGGATCGTCGGCCGTCGCATCTGCCGCTCCGAGACTCAAGAGGGGACAGTCGAACGGTCCGGGCCCGCGGTCGAGTTTGGCGCTGATCGAGCGGGGCGAGTCGTAGAAGCGGTAGAGGACCTCCGGAGGCACGACAGCGACGGCTTCCAGGCCATTCGTCGGCGTGCCGTCAGAACGCCCCCTCCCGACCACTCCATCGAGGACGACGACGCTCCGGATCGTGCCCCGAGTCACGACCGCCGTGGCGGGACCAGCTGGGCTGGCACCGGGGGTCCGGGTTCCGCCGCTCGGGCCGCGGACGAGCGGGCTGTAGGCAAGGGCAACGACCCCACTCACCAGGGCTACGACGACGACCGCCATCGGCCACGAGAGCGACCGGCGGCTCATTTGCACAGCTCGATGAGTCCGCTCGCGTCGCCGAGCCGCGCTCGCTCGACCGCGGAGTCCAGGGAATCTCGACTCGCCTGGTCGAAGTTTCGATAGGCCGACCAGGTTCGGATCCGATCCCACATCGCGGTGGCCTGGGCGACGGCAGCCTGGTCGTTCTTCGCGATTGCGTCCGCCCAATACCGGAACCAGGCACACATGGCGTGGAATTCCACCTCGCTTCGCCCCTCCCCAGGCTGATAGGCCCCGCTGGGATCGTGCGTCCGGGGTGGAGGAAAGGTCACGCCCGGCGGGAGGGGCGTTACTGCCCTCGCCGCCTCGGCTTCTCGGTCGATGTCCACGCCGCTCACGAACCCGCTGGTGGGGCCACAGGCCGCGAGCGCGAGACCGACCGCAGCCCCAAGGAGCGCGATCCTCTTTGGGAGCCCTTGGCCTCGGCGAGCGCGGCGAGTCACGACCGCCCCCTCTCGCTCGAGGTCGACCACTCGACGCCAGGGAGTGGCGTTAGTATCGAAGTGTTCCGGTCCACCAGTCCGGTCCACCAGGAAGAATCAAAGAACCAGCCGCCACCCCGGTGACGCGACGCATCTGTTGGCCCTCTTGCTTCCCCCGGGAGCAGCTCCCCGGACCGTGCGGTTGATTGTATCCAGCTCGCCCTGCCCCGATCAAACGGTTGAAGTCAGAATGACCGCCGGTTTCCCAGCCTCCTTCGAGCCATGGCCGCCGCGCCGACGGAGCGGGCGAGAGGGCCCCCGGCGGTTGGGGTTCAGTGTCGGAAGTGCCGCCGGCCGGTGAAGCACATCGTCGCCCCGGCCCGGTCGACGGCCTCGACGACCTCGGCGTCGCGGACCGACCCGCCTGGCTGGACGACGGCCGAGACCCCGGCTGCGAGGCAGACCTCCACCCCGTCGGCGAAGGGGAAGAAGGCGTCCGACGCGCAGGCGGCGCCGCGGAGGACGTCGGGGCCGTGGAGACGGACCGCCTTCTCGACCGCCCCGCGGGCCGCGTCGACCCGGCTCGTCTGGCCGACCCCGACCCCGACGAGCATCCGATCCCGGACGATGACGACCGCGTTGCTCGTCACGAAGCGGACGAGGCGCCAGGCGAGATCGAGGTCGACCCGCTCGGCCTCGGTCGGCGGGCGGCGCGTCACGACCCGCCAGCTCGCCGGGTCGTCGGGGGCAGCGTCCGGCTCGCCGACGAGGAGGGCACCCCCGGCCGAGCGGAGGAGGCCCGTCGGCGCGGCCTGGGCCTCGGGTGACGGCCCACCGCCGGCCAGATCCGGATCGAGGAGGAGCCGGAGGTTCGGCCGCCGGCCGAGGATGGCGAGCGCCTCGGGCTCGAAGGCAGGCGCCACGACGACCTCGAGGAAGATGGCCGCCACCGCCTCGGCGAGGCGGCCGTCGACCGGCCCCGTCAGGGCGACGACCCCCCCGAAGGCGCTCACCGGGTCGCCGGCGAGGGCGGCCTGCCAGGCGGCGAGGAGGTCGTCCCGCTCGGCCGTCCCGCAGGGGTTCGTGTGCTTGACGACGACGGCGGCCGGCCCCCGGAGGTGCCGGGCGATCGCCGCCGCGGCCGCCGCGTCGAGGACGTTCGTGTAGCTCAGGGGCTTGCCCTGCAGGAGCCTCCCGCCGTCCCAGAACGGCCCATCGGCAGGCCTCGCGCCCGGCCGCCGGTAGCGGGCTGCCCGCTGGTGGGGGTTCTCGCCGTAGCGGAGCGTCTCGACCTTCTCGAGGGCGAGAACGAGGCGAGGCGGGAAGGGGTCCGCGGCGCCCGGCAGGCCGGCTTCGTCGGGAAGGGCGACGCCGGCTCCGCCGATCCGCTCGGGGAGGACCTCGGCGATCCGGGCATCGTAGGCCGCGGTGTGGCGGAGGGCCTCGACGGCGAGGGCGGCCCGGAGCCCCTCGGGGACGCAACCGTCCCGCTGCAGCGCTTCGAGGACCTCCGGATAGCGGGCCGGGGAGGTCACGATGGCGACGTTCGCCCAGTTCTTCGCCGCCGCCCGGACGAGGGCCGGCCCGCCGATGTCGATCTCCTCGACGAGGCCGTCGAGGTCGAGGTCGCTCCGCTCGGCGGCTGCCTCGAAGGGATAGAGGTTGACGACGACGAGCTCGAAGGGGGCGATCCCGGCAAGGGCAAGGGCCCGACGATGCTCGGCCCGGCGTCGATCGGCGAGGATCGCGGCGTGGATCTTCGGGTGGAGCGTCTTCACCCGCCCGTCGAGCATCTCCGGCGCGCCAGTGACGGCGGCGACCTCGGTCACAGGAAGACCGGCCTCACGGAGGAGGCGCGCCGTCCCGCCGCTGGCGACGAGCTCGAAGCCGAGCTCGGCGAGGCCCCGGGCGAAGGGTTCAAGGTTTCTCTTGTCGGAGACCGAGAGGAGCGCCCGACGGGGCGCCGGGACGGCCTCGGCCGCCCGCTCGGGGTCGACGACGACCCGCCGCCCCTCGACCCGGAGGGCGCCAGCGAGGAGGAGCGCCGTCGCCCAGGGCAGGAGGCGGTGCTCGACGGCCCGGATCCGATCGTGGAGAGTCGTCTCGTCGTCGCCCGGCAGGACCGGGACCGCCTCCTGGAGGACGATCGGGCCACCGTCGAGGACCTCGTCGACGAGGTGGACGGTGCAGCCCGTCACGGCGACCCCGTGGACGAGGGCGTCGCGGACGGCGTGGGCGCCCGGGAAGGCGGGCAGGAGCGACGGGTGCGTGTTCAGGATCCGGTTCCGGTAGGCGGCGAGGACGGCGGGCCCGACGATCCGCAGGTAGCCGGCGAGGACGACGGCGTCCGGCCGAGCTCCCGCCAGGACGCTGGCGAGCTGCCCGTCGTCGCCGCCAGGAACGAGGGCGGTGGCGATCCCCTCCCCCGCCGCCCAATCGAGGGCCGGGCAGGGCCGATCGGCGAAGACGAGGACGACCTCAGCCCCGAGCACCCCCCGGCGGGCGGCCGCGACGAGGGCCCGAAGGTTCGAGCCGGCCCCGGAGACGCCGACGGCGATCCGCCCACTCACCGCCGACCCTCCGTCGTCGTTGCCTCTCGCCCCGCCGCCTCGGTCGGGAGGGGGGCCTCGAGGTAGCGGCGGCCGCCGAGCTCCTCTGTCTCAAGGACGGCCCCGACGAGGCGAGCCTTGAGCCCCTCGGCGGCGAAGGCGGCAATCGTCGCCTCGACGGCCGTCGGCCGGACGGCGACGAGGAGGCCGAGCCCGCCGTTCACCGTCGCTCGGAGCTCCACCCCGTCGATCCCGGCGGCGGCACCGAGCCAGCGCATGACCGAGGGCAGCGGCCAGCGGCCGGGGTCGAGGAGGGCCCCGAGGCCGTCGGGGAGGATCCGGGGCACGTTCCCGGGCAGGCCGCCACCGGTGACGTGGGCGACCCCGCCGAGGTCGAAGCCCGAGGCTCGGAGCCGATCCCGGACGGCGAGGAGGCGGCGGGCGTAGATCGGGGTCGGCCGGAGGAGGACGTCGCCGAGGCTGGCGGCGGCCTCGCGTCCCCGTCGGCCCGCCGCGTCGCCCTCGCTCTCGGTGTCGGCCTCGAGGGCGGCCGCCAGCCCGGTCGGCCCGAGGACCCGGCGGAGGACGTCGACGTAGGGTTCCGCGAGATCGAACCGCCCCTCGGCGAGGACGGCCCGAACGAGGGAGAAGCCGTTCGCGTGGAGCCCATTCGTGAGGACCCCAACGAGGGCGTCGCCGGCCCGGATCCCCGAGCCGTCGATCCGGGCAGAGCGCTCGACGACTCCGACGCAGAAGCCCGCCAGATCGAACTCGTCCGGCTCGAGGAGCCCCGGATGCTCGGCCGTCTCGCCGCCGACGAGGGCGCAGCCGGCCTCCCGGCAGCCCTCGGCGATCCCACCGACGATCGTCGCCACCCGATCGGGGTCGAGCCGCCCGACGGCGACGTAGTCGAGGAAGAAGAGCGGGGCGGCGCCGGAGCAGACGACGTCGTCGGCGCACATGGCGACGAGATCGCGGCCGATCGTCCCGTACCGGCCGAGGCGGGCCGCGAGGACCGTCTTCGTCCCCACCCCGTCGGTCGCCGAGACGAGGACGGGCTCCCGGTACCCGTCGGGCAGGCCGACGGCAGCCCCGAAGCCACCGAGACCCTCGAGGACCGGGGCGGAGGGGTGGGTGGCCTCGACGGCGGCCCGCATCCGCTCGACGGCGGCCTCGCCGGCGGCGACGTCGACGCCCGCCCGACGGTAGGCCGCCCGTTCGACCTCAGCCACGGCCCGCGATCGGCGCGCCGGAGCGACTGCTCGGCGAGGGAGGGGGATCGCCGGGCGAGGCTGCCGAGGACGATGGCCCCGGACGACCCCCGGGGGACGCCGACCCCGAGGGAGCCGACGCCGAGGCCGACGCCGAAGCCGACGCCGAGGCCGAGGGGGCCGAGGCGAATTCTCCGGATTCGAGGAGGAACTTCCGGTGGTGGGCGTCGTAGGGGACCGGGACCGGGTAGTTCCCGTCGAAGCAGGCGAAGCAGAAGCGCTCGTACGGGAGCTCGAGGGCGGTCAGGACGCCCGTGATCGAGAGGTAGCCGAGGGAGTCGGCGCCGACGAAGTCGCAGATCTCGTCGACCGAGAGGCGGGCGGCGATGAGCTCGGTCTCGATCTGGGTGTCGATCCCGTAGAAACAGGGGTGGTAGATCGGCGGGGCGCTGATCCGGAGGTGAACCTCCGCCGCCCCGGCCCGGCGGAGGAGGCTGACGATCTGCTTCGTCGTCGTTCCCCGGACGATCGAGTCGTCGACGACGACAAGGCGCCGACCCCGGATGACCTCCCGGAGCGGGCTGAGCTTGACGTTCACGCCCCGCTGGCGCATCGCCTGGGAGGGTTCGATGAAGGTCCGACCGGTGTAGCGGTTGCGGACCATCCCCTCCCGGTACGGGAGTCCGGCGACCTCGGCGAAGCCGGCTGCCGCTGGGGCGCCGGTGTCGGGGACGGGAACGACGATGTCGGCTTCGGCCGGTTGCTCGCGGGCGAGCTGCATCCCCATCCGCCGACGGGCCTCGTAGAGGTTCCGGCCCTCCATGTACGAGTCGGGGCGGCCGAAGTAGATGAGCTCGAAGACGCAGAGGGCGTGGTGCGGCTCGGCGAAGCGGATGGAGCGCGGTTCCCGTCCGGCCTCGAGGACGACGATCTCGCCCGGCTCGACGTCGCGGACGACCTCGGCCCCGACGATGTCGAGGGCGGCCGTTTCCGAGGCGAGGACCCACCCGTCGCCCGGCCGCTCGACCCATAGCCCAGCCTCGCCGATGCCCTCCGGGACGCGGAGCCGGCCGAGGACGAGGGGTCGGAAGCCGTACGGGTCGCGGACGCCGATGACCCGTCCCGGATCGAGGACGACGAGGCTGTAGGCGCCCCGGACCCGGGGCAGGACGGCGAGGAGGGCCTCGACGGTGTCCGTCGCCGGCTCGTCGGCGAGGAGGGCGGTGAGGAGCTCGGTGTCCGTCGTCGCCGGGAGCCGAGCCCGACCGCCCCGAAGCTGGCCGAGAAGCTCCCGGGTGTTGACGAGGTTGCCGTTGTGGCCAACGGCGATCGCCCGCCGCGGGCCGAGGCGGAAGGTCGGCTGGGCGTTCTCCCAGCGGGTCGAGCCGGTCGTCGAGTAGCGGCAGTGAGCGACGGCGAGGTGGCCCCGGAGGGACGGGATCCGCCGCTCGTCGAGGACCGAGCTGACGAGCCCGAGGTCCTTGTAGAGCATGAGCTGGTCGCCGTCCGAGACGGCGACGCCGGCCGACTCCTGGCCCCGGTGCTGGAGGGCGAAGAGACCGAGGGCGGCGATGGCGGCGGCTTCGCTCCCGACGCCCCCGGGTCCCGAGCCCCGTCCGGGCGGGAGGGCGACCCCGAAGACCCCGCACATCAGGCTCTTCCTCCGACGCGGCTCGCCTCGGCCCCCGCCTCGGCCCCCGCCTCGGCCCCCGCCTCGGCCTCCGCCGCCGTTGCGGCCCCGTCGCCGGGCACCGGACCGAAGGGTGGGCCATCGTCCCCCTCGAGGCCGAGGGCCCGGGGCAGGCCATGCTCCCAAGCGTGCCGCAGGTCGGCGAGGGCGACGTCGAGGGCGTCGGCGACCCGGCTCCCCCGCTCCTCGGCGGCGCCCGTGGCCCCCTCCCCGGTCAGCTCGACGACGAGGCGGTCACCGCCGACGGTGCCGATCTCCTCGACGGGGAGCCCGTAGGTCCGGGCGAGCCCGACGAGGGCCGCCACAGCCTTCGGCCGACAGGAGAGGACGAGCCGCGAGGGGCTCTCGCCGAAGAGCTCGACGGCTGGCGAGTTCGCCACGCCGATCCGGACCCGAGCCCCGCGGCCGCCGAAGATGGCGCACTCGGCGAGGGCGACGGCGAGCCCTCCCGCCGCCACGTCCTGGGCCGAGGCGACGAGGCCGCGGGCGATGGCGTCCCGGACGAAGGCCTGGAGGGCCACCTCGCGCTCGAGGTCGATGGCCGGCGGCCGATCCTCCGGGGCGACCCCGGCGAGGGCCGCGTAGGCCGACCCGGCGAGCCCCGGCGTCGCCTCGCCGACGAGGACAACCCGGTCGCCATCGGCGACGAAGGCCGGCCCGACCCGGCGCTCGACGTCCTCGAGGAGACCGACGACGCCGATTTCGGGGGTCGGGGCGATGGCCCCCGCCGGCGACTCGTTGTAGAGGGAGACGTTCCCGCCGGTGATCGGCAGGCCGAGAGCCGTCGCCGCGTCGGCGAGACCGCGGACCGCCTCCTTCAGCTGCCAGAAGGCTTCCGGCCGGGTCGGGTCGCCGTAGTTCAGGCAGTTCGTCAGGCCGAGGGGCCGAGCTCCGGTGATCGACACGTTCCGGGCCGCCTCGGCGACCGAGAAGACGGCGCCCAGGTACGGATCGAGGAGGCCGATCGCCTCGTTCGCGTCGGTCGAGGCGACGAGCCCCCGGCGGGTCCCCTTGATCCGGAGGACGGCTGCCCCCCGCCCTGGGCCCTCGACGGTGTTCGTCATGACGTGCTGGTCGTACTGCTCGGTGACCCAGCGACGCGAGGCGAGGTTCGGCGAGCCGAGGAGGGCGAGGAGGACGGCGCCCGGGTCCATCCCCCGCTCGGGGAGCTGGTCCCCCGGTTCCTCGGGAACACCGGGAGCGGGTGCGGCCCGGCGACGAGCGGGGGGCGTGGCCGGGCGGTCGTAGACGATCGCCTCGGAGGTGAGAGCGGCCACCGGGATCTGGGCCACGATCCGGGCCCCCGGAGCCGGCCGACCGTCGGCCGAGAGCCCACCCTCGACGACGGTCAGGAGCCGGTCGTCGGTCACCCGGCCGATGACAGCCCAGGGCAGGCCCCACTTCTCGCAGACGGCGGCGACGGCAGGGAGCCGATCGGGCCGGACGATGGCGAGCATCCGCTCCTGGGACTCGGAGATGAGGACCTCGGCCGCCGTCATCCCCTCCTCCCGGCGGGGCACGGCGTCGAGGTCGACGATCATCCCGGTCCCGGCCCGGTCCGCCGTCTCCGACGTGGCGCAGGTGATTCCCCCGGCGCCGAGGTCCTGGAGGCCCTCCAGGAGGCCGGCCTCGATGAGCTCGAGGGAGGCCTCGATGAGGAGCTTTTCGGTGAAGGGATCGCCGACCTGGACCGAGGGCCGCTTCGAGGGATCCTCGTCGCTGAAGGTCGCCGAGGCGAGGACCGACGCCCCGCCGATCCCGTCCCGGCCGGTCGTCGACCCGAAGAGGACGGCGAGGTTGCCGGGGCCAGGGGCGATGGCCCGGGTCAGGTGGCGCTCCTGGACGAGCCCGACGGCCATGACGTTGACGAGGGGATTGCCGGCGTAGGACGGGTCGAAGACGAGCTCGCCGCCGACGGTCGGGACGCCGACGCAGTTGCCGTAGCCGCCGACGCCGCGGACGACGCCGTCGACGAGGTAGCGGGTCCGCGGCTCGGCCGGGTCGCCGAAGCGGAGGGCGTCGAAGATGGCGATCGGCCGGGCGCCCATCGTGAAGATATCCCGGAGGATGCCGCCGACGCCGGTCGCCGCCCCCTGGACCGGCTCGACGGCCGAGGGGTGGTTGTGGGACTCCATCTTGAAGGCGACGGCGAGCCCGTCGCCGATGGCGACGACCCCGGCGTTCTCCCCGGGGCCGGCGAGGACGCCCGCGCCGCCGCGCGGGAGGGTCGCCAGGAGCGGCTTGCTGCTCTTGTAACTGCAGTGCTCGCTCCACATGACGCTGAACATCGCCAGCTCGACCGGGTTCGGGTCGCGTCCGAGCCGGTCCCGGATCGCATCGAGCTCCTCGTCGGTCAGCCCGAGCTGGCGGTGGAGGTCGGCGGGCGGCGGGGCGAGGACGCTCATCGGGGCACCCTCACCGGCCGACCCCGACGAGTCCGCCGCTGGCCGCTCGCTCGGCGGCGCTCTCGACGAAGGACCGGAGGATCCAGCGCCCGTCGTCGGAGCCGAGGATCGCCTCGGCGGCCCGCTCCGGATGGGGCATGAGCCCGGCCACGTTCCCGGCCGCGTTCGTCACCCCGGCGATGGCCCGGAGCGAGCCGTTCGGGTTCGCTCGGTCGTCCGGGTCGACGGCCGGCCGCCCGTCGGGTCGCAGGTAGCGAAAGAGGACGCCGCCCGAGGCCTCGAGGGCGTCGAGGGTCGCCTCGTCGGCGTAGTAGCAGCCCTCGCCGTGGGCGACCGGGAGGCGGAGCGGCCGGCGTCCGTCGAGGGCCCGGGTGAAGGGGCTGTCGAGCCGCTCGGGACCGATGAGGACCTCCCGGCAGACGAAGCGGAGGGAGCGGTTCCGGAGGAGGACGCCCGGGACGAGGTGCGCCTCGGCGAGGATCTGGAAGCCGTTGCAGATCCCGAGGACGAGGCCGCCCGCGGCGGCGAACGCGGCGACGGCCCGCATGATCGGGCTGAAGCGGGCGATGACGCCGGCCCGGAGGTAGTCGCCGTAGGCGAAGCCGCCCGGTAGGACGACGGCCGCCGCCCCTTGGAGGCTCGCCTGCTCGTGCCAGAGCTCGATGGGTTCTGCCCCAACGAGGGAGAGGGCCCACATCGTGTCCCGGTCGCAGTTGCTGCCCGGGAAGACGACGACGCCGATCCGGACGCTCATCCCCTCCCCTCCTCCTCCGTCGCCGGCGAGGTCGTGGTCGACACCCCGGCCATCTCGTCGGAGCGGATCGACGAGGTCGCCCCGAGGAGCTCGATCCCGTAGCGCTCGATGAGCGGGTTCGCCAGGAGCTCCGAGGCGAGCCGCTCGATGATGGCCCGCGCCGTCCCCTCGTCGGCAGCCTCGACGGTCGCTTCGACCCGGCGCCCGACCCGAACCTCGCTGATCCCCCGAAGATCGAGGTGGGGCAGGCTCTGCTCGACGGCCCGACCCTGGGGGTCGAGGATGCCGGGCTTCGGCAGGACGTTCACGGCGAAGCGGAAGCGAGCCGTCGGTGGTCGGTGGCGATCGTCGACGGGCGTTCGAGCGTCGGGCATCGGTCGGGCGTCGGTGATCGATCGGTCGTCAGGCGGCAATGACATCCTCCTCGAGATAGCGGGCGAAGCTGGCGCCCGTGATCCGCTCGTAGGCCTCGACGTAGCGACGCCGGGTCCCCTCGACGACCTCCGGCGGGAGCGCCGGCCCCGGCGGTCGGCGATCCCAGGCCTGGGCGAGGAGCCAGTCCCGGACGTACTGCTTGTCGAAGCTCGCCTGGGGGCGGCCCGGCTCGTACGTCGCCGCGTCCCAGAAGCGCGACGAGTCGGGGGTCAAGACCTCGTCGACGAGGAGGAGCTCGCCCGTCTCCGGAACGAGCCCGAACTCGAACTTCGTGTCGGCGAGGAGGATCCCGACCCGCTCGGTCCGTTCGGCGGCGAAGCGGTAGAGGTCGAGGGCGATCGCCCGGACCCGCTCGGCGAGATCCCCGCCGACGATGGTCGCCATCCGCTCGAAGGGGATGTTCTCGTCGTGCTCGCCGGCCGGCGCCTTCGTCGCCGGGGTGAGGATCGGCTCGGGGAGCCGCTCGCTCTCTCGCAGGCCGGCCGGCAGCCGGAGCCCGCAGACGGCCCCGCTCGAGCGGTACTCCTGCCAGCCCGAACCGGCGAGGTAGCCCCGGACGACGACCTCGACCGGCAGGACGTCGGCCCGGCGGCAGAGCATGATCCGGCCCCTGAGCGCTTCGGCCTCCGATGCCCAGGGCTCGGGGAGCGCAGTCGGATCGGTTGCCAGGAGGTGGTTCGGGACGAGGTGGGTCGTCGCGGCGAACCAGAAGCGCGACAGGCCGGTCAGGACCCGGCCCTTGTCGGGGATCTCGGTCGGCAGGACGACGTCGAAGGCGCTGATCCGGTCGCTGGCGACGAGGAGGATCCGATCCTCGCCGACGGCGAAGAGGTCGCGCACCTTCCCCGAGCGGAGGTAGCCGCTAACGAGGGACACCGGCGACCTCCTCTCGTGCGGTCCCCCCGTCCTCCGCCCCCTCGCTCGGGCCCGATCCAGCCGGCAACGGGCCATCGCCCCGGGACCCGGCGCGGCGGGCGGCGAGCTCGGCCTCGAGGGCGTCGAGGCGGCCGATGATCGTCGGCACGTGACGGAGCCAGCTCGCCTCGTCGAAGCAGTCCTCGAGCTCGGCGCTGGTCAGGGTGCCTGCGATCGGCGCCTCGGTGGCGAGGAGCGCGCGAAGCGGGCGACGCTCATCGGCCGCTCGGAGGGCCGCCGCCTGGACGACGGCGTACGCCTCCTCTCGCGCCCAGCCGCGCTCGACGAGGGCGAGGAGGACCCGGCCAGCGGCGTGGAGACCGAGGCTCCGCTCGAGGTTCTCGGCCATCCGATCGGGGCGGACGACGAGCTGCTCGACGAGGCGGGTCATCGTGACGAGCATGTAGTCGAGGACGATCGTCGCGTCGGGGAGAACGACCCGCTCGGCCGAGCTGTGGCTGATGTCCCGCTCGTGCCAGAGGGGCTGATTCTCGAAGCCGACCTGCGCGTAGCCGCGGAGGAGGCGGGCGAGCCCGGCGATCCGTTCGGAGCGGATCGGGTTCCGCTTGTGGGGCATCGCCGAGCTGCCCTTCTGGCCGGGGGCGAAGGGCTCGGCGAGCTCGCCGATCTCGGTGTGGGCGAGGTTCCGGATCTCGGTCGCGAAGCGCTCCAAGGAGCCGCCGGTGACGGCGATGGCGGCGAGGAGGGCAGCGTGCCGATCGCGCTGGACGATCTGGGTGCTGACCGGGTCGACGGCCAGGCCGAGGGCGCCCAGGACCTCCGCCTCGAGTTCGGGGTCGAGATGGCTGTACGTCCCGACGGGCCCCGAGAGCTTCCCGGTCGCCGCGTCGGCGAAGGCCGAGGCCAGGCGGCGCCGGTCGCGATCGACCTCGAAGGCCCAACCGGCGAGCTTCACGCCGAGGGTCATCGGTTCGGCGTGGACGGAGTGGGTCCGGCCGATCATCGGCCGATCCGCCTCTGCCCGAGCCCGGGCGATGAGGGCTTCCAGGAGGGCGTCGCAGTCGGCGAGGAGGCGATCGCCGGCGGCCCGAAGCTGGAGGGCGAGGGCCGTGTCGAGGACATCCGACGAGGTGAGCCCGAGGTGGAGGTAGCGGCCCTCCGGGCCGACGGACTCGGCCACCTGGCTGACGAAGGCGATGACATCGTGCTCGGTGGTCCGCTCGATCTCGGCGATCCGGGCCGGGTTCACCCGGGCCCGGGCCTCGATGACGGCCACCACCTCCGGCGGGACGATTCCGCGCCGAGCCTGGGCCTTGGCCACCTCGATCTCGACCCGGAGCATCTGTTCGAAGCGGGCTCGCTCGGTCCAGATGGCGCCCATCTCGGGCAGGGTGTAGCGGGGGATCACAGCTCGGCCCTCGCGGCCGCCCGAGCCGCAGCCCCGGCTGTGGACGACGCGCCCATGGATCGCCTGGCACTGCCCCTGGCGGGGGCGCTTTTCCCAGGCTTGCCCGCCTCGTTCCCGCCGTCGAACTCGGCGGCGATGTCGATCCGGATCTGGACCCCGGGCCAACGGATGCCCTCGGCAACGCGGAGGGCGGCCCGGCGCGCCGCCGCCAGGTCCGGGCCCCGGCCGACGACGGTGAGGACCCGACCGCCGGCCGTCCGGAAGCCGCCGTCCGGATCACGCTTCGTGCCGGCGTGGAAGACGAGGACGTCGTCGACGGGCTCGGCTGGAAGCCCCTCGATCGGATCCCCGGTCCGGGGTGCTTCGGGGTAGCCCGGGGCGGCGAGGACGAAACCGACGGCGGCCACCGGGAGCGTCGGCAGCCGGCGCTCGGCGGCGCCGGAGCGCGACAGGGCTGCCCCGAGCTCGCCGCGGGCAGCGGCGAGGAGGAGCGGACCCAGGGCACCGGCGAGGCGGGGCAGGATGACCTGCGCCTCGGGGTCGCCGAAGCGGGCATTGCACTCGAGGAGGGCGGGCCCGTCCGCCGTCAGGATCAGCCCGGCGTAGAGGGCGCCGCAGAAGGGCGTCCCGCGGCAAGCGAGCTCGGCGAGGAGCGGCCGGTGAACGGTCTCGAGGATCTCGGTCACCGCCTCGTCGGGGAGGTCCGGAAGGGGGCTGTAGGCACCCATGCCGCCGGTGTTCGGGCCGCGATCGCCAGGCAGGAGCCGCTTGTGGTCGCGGGCAGCAGGGAGGGCGACGGCCGTCTCGCCGTCGGTGAGGGCGATGACGCTCGCCTCGCGCCCGACGAGGCGCTCCTCGAGGACGAGGACCGGGCGGTCGGCTCTGACTTGCCCTTGCCCGCCCTCCCCGTCGGCGGCGTAGAGCCGGTCGATCGCCGCCTCAGCCTCGGCGAGGTCCGCGGCGACGGTCACTCCCTTCCCGGCCGCGAGGCCGTCCGCCTTCACGACGACCCCCGGTCCCGCCGCGAGTTCCGCTGCGAAGCGCCGAGCCGCCTCCCGCTCACCCGGTCCGAAGGCCCGCGCCCGGGCCATCCGAACGCCAGCCGCCTCGGCGATCTCGTGGCAGAACGCCTTCGAGGTCTCGATCCGGGCCGCCGCCGCCGTCGGCCCGAAGACGGGGACGGCTGCTTCGCGGAGGGCGTCGGCGACCCCGGCGGCGAGGGGTGCCTCCGGGCCGACGACGACGAGCTCAACCGCGGCCTGCCGGGCCAGCGCGACGACGGCGGCCGGGTCGAGGGGGTCAACGGCGGCCCGGCGGACCCGTGGCTCGGCGGCCGCTCCGTCCGAACCGGGGGCGACGACGACCTCGTTCACGCCGGGCTCGGCGGCGAGCCGCCAGGCGAGGGCATGCTCGCGGCCGCCAGCGCCGAGGACGAGGATCCGGGTCGGCTGGACGAGGGGCATTCGGCGTCCTCCGCCTCGGTCTACGAGGGCACTGGGGGGCGATGGCGCATCGGTCGCCAGGCCCGCTCGATGGTCTGGGTTCGCTCGGGGCCGACCGAAACGAGGACGATCGGGACCCCGGCCTGCTCTTCGAGGGCGGTGACGTACCGGCGGGCGTTCTCGGGCAGGTCGGCGAGGGAGCGGACGTCGTGGATCTCCTCGGCCCAACCAGGGAAGGTCTCGTAGATCGGCCGCGCCCGGGCGAGGGTCTCAGCCGACGACGGCCAGGCTTCGACCCGCCGACCGTCGATCTCGTAGGCGACGCAGAGCTTCAGCTCCTCGATCCCGGACAGGATGTCGAGCTTGTTCAGCATGATGCTCGTGACGCTGTTCACCGCGACGGCGTACCGGAGAGAGACGGCGTCGAACCAGCCGACCCGCCGCCGCCGCCCGGTCGTCGTCCCGTACTCGTGGCCGCGGCTGGCGATCCGCTCGCCGAGGCCGTCCTCGAGCTCCGTCGGGAAGGGTCCGGAACCGACCCGGGTCGCGTACGCCTTCATGACCCCGATGACCTCGTCGACCTGGAGGGGGCCGATGCCGCCGCCGGTGCAGGCCCCGCCGGCGACGGGACTCGAGGAGGTGACGAAGGGGTAGCTGCCGTGGTCGAGATCGAGGAGGGTGCCCTGGGCGCCTTCGAGGAGAACGTGGTCGCCCCGTCGGAGGGCGTCCTGGACGAGCCAGGTGGCGTCGACGAGGTGGTCGCGGAGGCGCGCGCCCCAGGCCCGAGCCTGCTCGACGAGAGGCTCGGGCTCGCAGGGCGGGAGGCCGTAGACGGCGTGGAGGAGGGCGTTCTTCTCGGGCAAAATCCGCTCGAGCTTGCGGCGGACGACGTCGGGCTCCAGGAGGTCCTCCATCCGGAGCCCGATCCGGGCCGCCCGGTCGGCGTAGGCGGGCCCGATCCCCCGCCCCGTCGTGCCGACCTTCGCTGGGCCGAGGCGGGCTTCGGAGGCGCGGTCGAGGGCGACGTGGTAGGGCATGATGACGTGGGCCGCTCGGCTGACGCGCACCTTGTCGACGTTCACGCCCCGTGCCGCGAGCTCGTCGAGCTCGGCGATGAGGGTCGCGGGGTTGACGACGACGCCCGGCCCGATGACGGAGGTGATGTGGGGGTAGAGGACGCCCGAGGGGACGAGGTGGAGCTTGAAGACCTCGCCGCCGAGGACGACGGTGTGGCCGGCGTTGTCGCCGCCCTGGTAGCGGACGACCATGGCGACTTGCTCGGCGAGGAAGTCTGTCGTCTTGCCCTTTCCTTCGTCGCCCCACTGGAGACCGACGATCACGGTCGCCGGCATCCTCGTCCTCCGCTCCCTTCGGTGGCTGTCCGTCCGGTGGGTGAAATGAAAAGACCCGGGGCTCGAACGCCCGGGACCTGGTTACACGAACCCCTTGGTCGGCCGGTCGGCCGGCTTCGGTCGTCGAAGGTGCTCGTCCGTCTCACGGGGCGAACGCGGCGCCTTCCTCGAGCAACGCTTCCTCCTGCTTACTCTGCGGGGTCGTCCGCGGCTGTCGAGGACGGAGCGAGTATAGCAAGGGGAAGCGGGCCGTCGACCGTGGAGGGCCTCCCCTCGCTCCCTGCTCGCGCGGCGGGGTATCAGCTCCGACAACCCGCGGCGCGCCGGCGTCCGCCCTCGTGCTCCGCCGCTCCGCCACCGCGGGGTGTCACCCTGGGCGAACAGAACGCCCCCTCCGCCGCTCCGCCACCGCGGGGTGTCACCCTGGGCGAACAGAACGCCCCCTCCGCCGCTCCGCCACCGCGGGGTGCCACCCTGGGCGAACAGAACGCCCCCATACCCCTGCCGGACATTCGTTCTGTTCGCCCTGGCCGTCACTCGGCGGGCCCGAGGGCCGTTCCAGGGCGTTCTGTTCGCTGTGGCCGTCATCGGACGAAACCGCCAGGCCAACGACCGCGTTCTGTTCGCTGTGGCCGTCACGTCCGATCGCAACCACTCCCGCCACCGCGTTCCACTCCACCCAGCCACAGCTTCCGCACCCCCGTGCCTCGACAGTAAGCCTTGGTCGGCTGGTCCGTCTCCGCCCCGGTCTCCTCGCCGGCGACGACGCTTCGAGCCCCATCGACCGATCCCCGGCGACCACGACGACCCGAGATAGCGGGGTCGCCTCCACCCGCCGGCCACCGTCCCGAGCGCCGTCCCGAATTCGGTCCCGGGCGCCGTCCCGAATTCGGTCCCGAGCGCCGTCCCGACTCCCGTCCCGCGCAAAGCGAGCGATAAGCGCGTCCTGCTAGCGTCAGCCTCGCCCGCCGAAGGACCGCCGGCCTCGCCGATCCGCCGCCCGCCGTGGCCGCACCGCCGGGGCCGGCCGCTCTTCTCACGTCGCCCGCCGAGCCGCTGGACCCGCCGAAGGACGAAGAGCCGGACGGCCGACCCGTCCGGGCAGCAGAGGAGAACGGACCCGTGAACAAGGTCCTCCTGACCGGGCGCCTGACCCGGGACCCGGAACTCCGGGTGCTCGCCTCGGGCAAGAGCGTGACGACCTTCAACGTCGCCACGAACGAGTACGCCGGCAACGGCAAGGAGCGCGCCGAGTACCACACGATCGTCACCTGGGACCGCCTCGCCGAGATCTGCGGCCGGTATCTGGGCAAGGGCCAGCAGGTCGCCATCGAGGGCCGCATCCAGACGAGAAGCTGGGACGACGACCAGGGCCGGCGCCACTGGAAGACGGAGATCGTCGCCAGCCAGGTCGAGATGCTCTCCGGCCGCCGCAAGAAGGACTATGCCGCCGAGGCCGCTGCCCAGGCTCTCGAGGCACAGGCAGCCGAGTTCGGCCTCATCGACTCGAGCGCCGAGCCAGCGTCGGACGCCGAGCCCGCGTCGGGCGCCGAGCCGGCGCCGGGCGCCGAGCCTGCCGTAAGCGACGGCGAGGGGCGCGACGCTGTGGACGCCGACGAACTCGCCGAGGAGGTTCTCGCCTGAGACGCGCCCGACACTTTCCCCGAAGACCTCCCCCCTCCTGCCCACGGCCCGGCGGGTGCCTCGGCCCCGCCGGGCCGTCCCCCGGCTCGGCTGACCGGCCACCAGGCGAGCGCTCGCCTCAGCCTTCTCGGCGGTACAGATCCCGCCGCGGGAGCCCCGTCCGCCGGGCGACCTCGCGGGCGGCAGCGGAGCGCGGCCGTCCCTCGGCAACGAGGCGCTCGACGGCCGCTCGTGCCGCGTCGAGTGCCCCGACCGCGCCCCCCGAACGGACGCTCGCCTCCCCGGCCTCGTCGACCACCGCGAACCCCGCTCGCCCCGAGGTCCTGGCCGTCCGGCGCCGGGCACCGACGACGAGAACGAACTCGCCCCTGGCCGGGATGCCGCCCTGGGCGGCCCGCTCGGCGAGCTCACCGAGCGATCCATGCTCGATCGTCTCGTGGAGCTTCGTCAGCTCCCGGCAGACGGCCGCCGGACGGTCCGGACCACAGGCCGCGGCGAGCTCGGCGAGGGTCGCCGCCACTCGGTTCGGGGCCTCGAAGAGAACGGCGCCGCGCGCATCGGCGGCGAGCCAAGCGATCCGCTCGCGCCGTTCTCGGCCCCGCCGCGGCAGGAAGCCCTCGAAGACCCACCGAGGACCGGCGATCCCGGTCGCCGAGACGGCCGCGACGACGGCCGACGGGCCGGGAACGGGGACCACGACACCGCCCGCGGCTGCCCAGGCGGCGACGAGCTCCTCGCCTGGGTCCGAGATGCCCGGAGTCCCGGCGTCGGTCACGAGGGCGAGATCCGCACCGGCTTCGAGGTGGGCGAGGAGCTCGGGGAGGCGACGGGCCGCGTTCCGGACGTGGAAGCTGACGAGCCGGGCCCGGATCCCGTGCCGCCCGAGGAGCCGCCGAGTGAGGCGGGTGTCCTCGGCCGCTACGAGGGGGACCGAGCCGAGGACGGCGAGGGCCCGGAGCGTCACGTCCTCGAGGTTTCCGATCGGGGTCGCGACGACGAAGAGCCGCCCCCGGCCGCCTGCGCCCGGCCCGCCCGAGCTCACGGTCGCGGCGACCTCACGTCCGGGCCGAGCCCGGCCGCCGCCGTGGGTAGAGGTAGTCGACGCCGGCCGTCCGCGGCCCGAGCTTGGCGATCGGCGGGACCTGGCGCTTGAACTCGGAGGCGGCGACCATCCGCTCGACCCGCTCGACCATCCCCCGCTCGAAGCCCATCGCCACGAGCTCGTCGCGGCTTCGTCGGCGATCGATCATCCAGTAGAGGAGGCGGTCGAGGACCGGGTAGGAGAAGCCGGCTTCGCCTTCGTCGGTCTGGCCGGGCCAGAGGTCGGCCGACGGCGCCTTCCGGATGATCTGCGCCGGCACCCCGATGGCGACCGCCAGCTGGCGAACCTGGCTTTTGTAGAGGTCGCCGATCGGGTTGAAGGCACAAGCGTTGTCGCCGAAGACGGTCGTGTAGCCGATGAGCGTCTCCGTCTTGTTCCCGGTCCCGACGACGAGCCCGCCGAAGGTGACCGAATGGTCGTAGAGGACGGCCATTCGGGTCCGAGCCGCGAAGTTCCCGCGCCGAAGCTGACTCGCCACCAGGCCGGCTTCGCCGAGGACGCCGAGGACAGCCGGGCGATCACGCTCCGCCGGGCTCCCGAAATAGCCGTCGACCATCGGCGTGATGTCGACGAGGGCCGATCGGCAGCCGAGGCGGCGGACGACCTCCTCGGCGTCGGCCCGGGACGCCGGCGAGGACGTCCGGTACGGCATGAGGACGCAGAGGAGACGCTCGGGGCCGATCGCCTCGGCGGTGAGATAGGCGACGAGGCTCGAGTCGATGCCACCTGAGAGGCCGAGGACCGCCCGTTCGAAGCCGGCTTGGCGGAGCTGACCTCGGATGAACTCGCCGATGACCCGGCGGGCGATGTCGGTGTCGATGGCGAGCTCGTCGGGGAGCTCGAAGAGCGGCTCCTCACCGCCCGTCGAGGGAGACGTCGCCCCCTCGGCCGCGGAGGACAGACCCCCCTCGGCGGTTCCAGCACCCTCCGTCATCCTCGTGAGCCCTCGACACGGGCGGCCGCGCCGGCCCGGCCGAAGGGCCCGAGGCCGGTGTGGACGTCGACCCCCTCCGGGCCGAGCTCGGCCGTCGCGTCGACGGCGAGGCCCGCCCGCTCGGCGATGATCCGCTCGAGCTCCCGAACGACGAGTTCGGGCCGCTCGTCGCGGAGGAGGGGCAGCGCGATCCGCTCGCGGCGCACGTCGGCGAGATCGATGTCGACGAGGTAGAGCCCCTCGTCGTAGAAGGGGGCGCTGAAGACCGCCGCCCCCGACGGGGCGATGACCTCGGAACCACCCCAGAAGGAGATCGACTCGTCGACGCCGACCCGGTTGCAGTAGACGACGAAGGAGGTCGTGAGCTGGGCGTAGGTCCGCATGAGGGTCCGCCACGACGCCGCCGTGCCGAGGCCGACCTCGTGGCTCGCAGCCAGGTCGCGGCCCGGGGACGAGGAGACGTTGACGAGGATCTGGGCGCCGTCGAGGGCGAGGAGCGCCGGCACGGCGAGGTGCCAAAAGTCCTCGCAGATGACGAGCCCAATCCCGACCCCGAGCCGCGATGGCACGGCCCGGATCGCGTCGCCGGCGGCGAAGAAGCGGCGCTCGTCGAAGAGGCCGTACGTCGGCAGGTAGCACTTCCGGTGGACGTGGACGATCCGGCCGTCCTCCACGAGGGCGGCGGCGATGAAGAGGCGGTGCTCGGCCGACTCCTCGACGAAGGAGACGACGGCCGAGAGGCCGCCCGTGGCGGCCACGAACCGCCCGAGGCGAGGGTCGTCGAGGCGGAGGGCGACTTCCGCGGCGAGGTCCTGGAGGAGATAGCCGGTCAGGCCGAGCTCGGGGAAGATGACGAAGCCGGCGCCCTGGGTCCGCGCAGCCTCGAGGAGCTCGAGATGGCGGTCGAGGTTCGCCTCGAGCTGGCCGAGCCAGGGCGCGATCTGGGCGAGGGCGATCCGGAGCGTCGTCGGCGGGTGCACGCTCCGAGTCTAGTCGCTCGCCGCCCGACCGCGCGGCAGCGAGGATCGGACCCGTGCCAGGGCAGCCGGCGTCCTAGGCCGTCGGCGTCGGCACCCCCCAACCCGTGGCCTGGCGCTGTTCCGCGGATCCGTCCACCTCCTCGGCGAAGTGGCAGGCCACCGCGCGTCCGGGGGCCAGTTCCCGAAGCGCTGGCACCTCGCCCACACAGCGCTCCGGGTTGCCGAGCCGCTCCCGGAGCCAGCACCGGGTGTGGAAGCGGCAGCCCGGCGGAGGGCTGACCGGCGAGGGCACGTCACCGGTCAGGATGATCCGGCGCCGGCGCCGCTCGACGGCCGGATCCGGGATCGGGACCGCCGAGAGGAGGGCGACCGTGTACGGATGAAGCGGAGCGGCGTTCAGCTCCCGGGCCGGACCGAGCTCGACGATCTGGCCGAGATACATGACCGCGATCCGATCACTCACGTGGCGGACCGCCGACAGGTCGTGAGCGATGAAGAGGTACGTCAGGCCGAGCCGGTCCTGGAGCCGACCGAGGAGGTTGAGGATCTGGGCCTGGATCGAGACGTCGAGGGCGCTGATCGGCTCGTCGGCGACGATGAGGTCCGGCTCGAGGGCGAGGGCCCGGGCGACCCCGATCCGCTGCCGCTGGCCGCCGGAGAACTCATGCGGATAGCGAACCCCGTACTCGGGATCGAGGCCGACGAGCGAGAAGAGTTCCCGGACCCGGTCCCGCCGGTCACGCGGCGAGCCCCAGCGGTGGATCTCGAGGGGTTCGCCGACGATCGCCCCAGCCGTCATCCGCGGGTTCAACGAGGCATAGGGGTCCTGGAAGATCATCTGCATCCGGCGTCGGATTCGCCGGAGCGGCTCGCCTTCGAGGTGGCTGACGTCGACCCCATCGAAGACGATCCGTCCGGCCGTCGGTCGCAGGAGACGAACGATCGCCCGGCCGGTCGTGCTCTTCCCGCAGCCCGACTCGCCGACGAGCCCGAGGGTCTCGCCGCGCCGGAGGGCGAAGCTGACGCCGTCGACCGCACGAACCTCGCCGACATGGCGCTCGAAGACGATCCCGACCCGGATCGGAAAGTGGACGACGAGGTCGTCGACCTGCAGGAGGTGCCGCGTCTCGCCGCCGGCCAACGCGCTCGCGGCGCGATCCGAAACCGGCGAGCCGGTGCCGGGTGCACCCGGCCTCCCTGGCACCATCCCTTCGCCGCTCGGGCCGAGCGTCCTCACCACTGACGGCCTCCATCCTCGGCGGCTTCGGGGACCCTCCCGGTGGCTCCCGACTCCTCCTCGTCGGGCAGCGCGACCAGGTCGTCGAGCCGACCCTCTGGCGCCGGTGTCAGCTCGTCGAGCCGACCCTCTGGCGCCGGTGTCAGCTCGTCGAGCCGACCCTCGGGGGCTGGTGCTGGCCGGAAGCCGACCCGGAGCGGCCGCCCGGCTCGCGCCTCCTCGACGGTCGGCGGGTTGTGGCAAGCGCTGAGGTGCGGCGTCAGCCGCGCTGTCACCGCCGGCCCAGCGTCCACCACCGCGCCCCGGGCGACCGGCTGAAGGCTCGGATTCGCCTCCCAGCAGACGGGGAGCCTCCAAGCGCAGCGCGGGGCGAAGGGGCAGCCGACCGGCAGCTCCCGCATGTCCGGTGGCCGGCCCTCGATCGGGATGAGCTCCTTCCCGTCCCGCTCGTCGACCCGCGGGATCGAATGGAGGAGCCCGACGGTGTAGGGATGAGCCGGCCGGGCGAAGAGGTCGGCCGTCGCCGCGGACTCGACGATGAACCCCGCATACATGACCGCCACCCGGTCCGTCATCCCGGCCACGACGCCGAGATCGTGGGTGATGAGGATGAGGGCCGTCCGATGCTCCTCGGTGAGGCGGCGGAGAAGCTCCAAGACCTGGGCCTGGATGGTGACGTCGAGCGCCGTCGTCGGCTCGTCGGCGATGAGGATCTTCGGTTCGAGGGCGAGGGCCATGGCGATCATGACCCGCTGTCGCATCCCGCCCGAGAACTGGTGGGGAAAGCTCCGGAGGCGGGCCTCGGGGTTCGGGATGCCGACCATCCGGAGGAGCTCCACCGCCCTCCGGCGGGCCTCGTCGCGGCCGATGGGCCGATGGGCGGCGATCGTCTCGACGAGCTGCTCCTCGATCGTCAGGACCGGATTGAGCGACGTCATCGGATCCTGGAAGATCATGGCGATGTCCCGCCCCCGGATGTCCCGAACCTCGTCCTCCCGGAGGGCAAGGAGATCGCGACCCTCGAAGAGAACCGAGCCGCCCTCGATCCGCCCGGCGGGCCTCGGGAGGAGCCGAATGAGGGCGAGGTTCGTGACGCTCTTCCCGCAGCCCGATTCGCCGACGAGGCCGAGCCGCTCGCCGGCCTCGAGCTCGAAGCTCACCCCGTTCACGGCGTGGATCGTTCCGTCCGCCGTTCGGAAGCGGACGACGAGACCCCGAACCTCGAGGAGCGGCCCGTCCGACCTCGACAGACGGACGCTATGGCTTGGCTCGGGATGGCCTGCCTGCCGGGCAAACCTCGCGCGGGCCTCGAGGCTCATCGGTCTCGCCCTGCGCCGTCAGCGCTTCAGGCGCGGGTCGAGGGATTCTCTCAACCCGTCGCCCAAGAGGTTGAAGCCGATCGCCGAGACGACGATCGCCCCGCCGACGAAGAAGACGATGTGGGGCGCCGTTTGGAGGAAGCGCCGGGCGTCGACGAGCATCGTCCCCCACTCCGGCGTCCGCGGGTCGGGCGGCCCGAGGCCGAGGAAACCGAGGCCGGCGATGTCGATGATCGCCGTCGCCAGGACGAGGGTCGCTTGGACGATGAGCGGCGTCACCGCGTTCGGCAGCATGTGGCGAGTGAGGACCCGGAGCGGCGAGGCACCGATGGAACGGGCAGCGACGACGTAATCAACCTCCCGCAAGGCGAGGAGCGAGCCTCGGAGGAGGCGGGCGAAGATCGGCGTGTAGGTGACGGCGATGGCGAGCATGAGCTGCGGCATGCCCCGCCCGAGCCAGGCGACGATCCCGATGGCGAGGAGGATCCCCGGGATGGCGAGGAGGACGTCGGTCAGGCGCATGAGCGCCGCATCGATCCAGCCCCCGAAGCCGCCAGCGAGGGCGCCGATGAGGCCCCCGGTGAGGAGAGCGAGGCAAACGGCAACGACTCCGACCTGGAGGCTGATCTGGGCCCCGAAGAGGACCCGGCTGAAGACGTCCCGACCGAGGAGATCGGTCCCGAAGAGGTGGCTCGGGCCCGGGGGCTCGAGCTGCCCGCCCGCTCGCTCGTACGGGCCGTAGGGGGCGACGACCGGCGCCGCGAGGGCCGCGGCGACGAAGAGAGCGACGAGGCCGAGGCCGACGAGGGCCGGCCGGTTCCGGACGAGCCGTCGGAGGGCGTCGGCCCAGAGGCCACGGCTGACCCGGGCCTCGACGGCGGGCCCGCCTCGCCGTCGGCGGAGGGAGAGGCTGGAGGCCGACGAGCTCACGAGTACCGGATCCTCGGGTTCAGGAAGGCGTAGCCGATGTCGACGACGAGATTGACGACGAGGAAGATGAGGGCGAAGACCAAGATCGTCGACTGGACGATGGTGAGGTCGCGGTTCCCGATGGCGTCGACGACCCACCGCCCGACCCCATTCCAGACGAAGACCGTCTCGGTCAGAACGGCCCCGGCGAGGAGGCCCCCGACCTGGAGGCCGATGACCGTCGTCACCGGGAGCCAGGCGTTCCGCATGATGTGGCGTTCATCCACCCGCCGCTCGCTGAGGCCCTTCGCCCGCGCCGTTCGCACGTAGTCCTCGTGGCTGACCTCGATGACCGAGGCCCGGGTGATGCGGGTAATGATGGCGAGCGGGATCGAGCCGAGGGCGATGGACGGCAGGATGAGGTGCCGGACGGCGTCGACGAAGAGGTCGAGCCGACCGGCGAGGAGGGTGTCGACGAGCATGAAGTTCGTCACGCTCTCGAAGCGAAGGCGGGCATCGATCCGGCCCTGGGTCGGCAACCAGCCGAGGCCGACGCCGAAGATGACGACGAGGACGAGACCGAGGACGAAGACCGGGACGCTGATCCCAAAGAGGCTGATCGCGGTGACGACTCCGTCGAGCCAGCCCTGGGCGTGGCGTGCGGCAAGGCGCCCCAAGGGGATGCCGAGCCCAACGGCGAAGACGAGGGCCCCGATGGTCAGCTCGATCGTGCCCGGGAAGCGAACGAGGAACTCGTCGAGGAAGGGCTTGTTGTTGATGACCGAGGCCCCGAGATCACCCCGGAGGAGACCACCGAGGTAGCGGAGGTACTGGACGGCGAGGGGATCGTCGAGCCCGAGGTTCTCCCGGAGGCGCGCGCAGGCTTCTTCCGTCCGGTGCTGACCGAGGATGGCGGCGCACGGGTCACCGGGGAGGAGATGGACGAAGGCAAAGAGGACGATCGAGAGGCCGAAGAGGACCGGGATCGCCCCGAGGAGACGACGAACGATGTAGCGGATCACCGGAGGTCGTCGAAATCACCCCCGGGGCCGGAGAGCCCCGGGGGTGATCGGTCGCGTCGAGGGACGCAGCTTCGGCACGGCCCTCAGCGGTCGAGCCAGACCGTGTTGAAGTACTCGGTCAGGTTGCCGGAGCCGACGAAGCCCTTCACGTCGGCCCGGGCGGCGGCCGGCGGCTTCGAGTTGACGAGGGGGACCGTCGGCATGTCGGCCCGGATGAGGTCCTGGGCCTTCTCCCAGAGCGCTTTCGCCGTCGCCTCGTCGGTGGCGGCGAGGGCGTCGTTCATCGTCTTCTCGAGCTCGTCGTTCCGGTAGGCGAACTCCGTCGACGGCTTGCCATTGACGTACCCGAAGAAGGCCGTCTTCAGGAAGTTGTCGGGCCCGGCCCAGTCGCACGTCCAACCAAGGAGCCACATCTCGAAGTTCCCGGCGTACTCGTGGTCGAGGTAGTCGGGCCGCCAGGTTTCCGTGTGGGGGACGATCTTGAAGCCGACGGCTTCGAGGTCCGAGGTGATCGCCTCGAAGATCCCCTTCGGGTCGGGCATGTAGGGGCGGGTGACGTCGGACGGGTAGTAGAAGTCGATGGTCAGGTCGGTGACGCCCGACTCGGCGATGAGCTGCTTCGCCTTCTCGGGGTCGTAGGTCGGGAGGTGGAGGGGCTTGGCGTAGAGGGTGTTGAGGGGCATCCAGTTGTCGGCCGGGACAGCGAGGCCGGCGTAGAAGGTGTCGATGAGGTACTGCTTGTTCACCGCGTAGGCGATCGCTTCGCGGATCGTCTTGTTGTTGACCGGCGAGTACTTGTGGTTCATCGAGATCTGGGCGATGTTGCAGGACTCGCCGCGATCGATGACCTGGAGATCGGGGTTCTGGCGGATCGTGGCGACGTCGACGGGCGCGACGACCTGAGCGAAGTCGAGCTCACCCGAGGCGAGGCCGTTCAGCCGCTGCGCTTCCTCGGCGACGGGGCGGAAGACGATGGCGTCGAGGTACGGGACGGCGTCCTTGTTCCAGTAGTCGGGGTTCCGCTCGACGGTCACGTGGTCGCCGACGACCCACTCCTTGAACTTGAAGGGCCCCGTCCCCACCATCGCCGGCGGACCGCCCTGAGCGTAGGTGATCTTGCTGACGTCGGTCTCGGAGTTGTCCGCCTTGCCTGCCTTCAGCGCCGTCGGGCTGCTGATGGCGAAGACGGTCAGGGTCTGGGCGAGGAGGAAGCTCGAGTTCGGCTGCTTCAGGGTGATGGTGACGGTGGACGGGTCGACGACGTCGACCGAGGCGATGTTCGAGGTGTCGCCGTAGCCTCCGAAGACCGCCCCGGCGTAGTAGCTGTAGTCCTGGAGCGCAGGCGGGAAGTTCTTCCAGCGGTCGTAGTTGAACTTCACGGCCTCGGCGTCGAAGGCGGTCCCGTCGTGGAACTTGACGCCCTGGCGGAGCTTGAAGGTGTACGTCTTGCCGTCGGGCGAGAGGGTCCAGCTCTCGGCGAGGGCCGGCACGACCTCCGAGGTCGTCCCGGGCTTGAGGGCGACGAGACCCTCCATGACCTGGTTCATGACGTACGAGCTGTTGCTGTCGTCGATGAGGGCCGGGTCGGTCCGGGTGATGTCGCCCGGGAGGGCTACGACGAGGGTTCCGCCGGACTTCGGTTGGCCTGACGGCGAGGCCGGGGCCGAGGCCGGGGCCGAGGGTGTCACCGAACCCGGCGCCGAGGGAGCCGGCGTCGGCGAGGCGGCACCGCCGCAGGCGGCGACGACGAGGACCATCGCACCAAGGAAGGCGAACGAGCGTCGGATCATGGGTTCTCCTCCTCCAAGAGGACCCGAGCGCCGGCACGGTCGGGTGACAACCGGCAGCCCACCACCCGAGGGCGGGCCGCGAGTCCCACCATCCTAGCGGCTCCGGCTCGGGTCGTCAGCCCGTGCGCTCCCCAGGCCGCCCGCGCGACGGCCTACGAGGCCGCACCGGCGCCGTGGGCCGCCAGCCCGGAGCCCGATCCGCTCCCCGGCCCCAGCCCGCTGGCCGAACCGGATCCGCCACCCCGACCCGAGCTCGCCCCCGTCCCGGCCACGGGTGGTGGCGGAACCGCCGGGACGGCGGCTGCCACGACGTCCTCGGGGACCGCCTCGGCCCAGTGGCAGGCGACCCGGTGGCCTGGTCCGATGTCGCGGAGCGCCGGCTCCTCGGTGACGCAGTTCTCCGGGTTGCCGAGACGCTCGCGAAGCCAGCACCGGGTGTGGAAGCGGCAGCCGGGCGGCGGCGCCGCCGGGCTCGGGACGTCGCCCTTGAGAACGATCCGCTTCTTGCGGACCCGCGGGTCCGGATCCGGAACCGCCGAGAGGAGGGCGATCGTGTACGGATGGCGCGGCCGCGAGTAGAGCTCCCCGACGTCGCCGAGCTCGACGATCTTGCCGAGATACATGACCCCGACCCGATCGCTGATGTACTGGACGACGGAGAGGTTGTGGGCGATGAAGAGGTAGGTCAGGTTGAACTCTCGGCGGAGATCGAGAAGGAGGTTGAGGATCTGGCTCTGGATCGAGACATCGAGGGCCGAGACGGGCTCGTCGCAGACGACGAACTCGGGATCGAGGGCGAGGGCTCGGGCGATCCCGATCCGCTGGCGCTGACCGCCCGAGAACTCGTGCGGGTAGCGGCGCGTGTAATCGCGCCGCAGGCCAACCGCTTCGAGGTAATCCTCGACCCGCTTGTCGCGGATCTTCCGATCCCGCCAGCCGTTCACCTCGTCGGCCTGGGCGAGGAGCCCTTCGCCGATGATGTCGCTGATCGGCATCCGTGGGTTCAGCGACCCGATCGGATCCTGGAAGATGATCTGCATCCGCCGCCGGAGCCGCTTCAGCTCCTTGCCCTGCTTGCTGAAGATGTCCTCGCCGCCGATGGTCGCCCGGCCCGAGGTCGGCGGCTGGAGGCGAAGGAGGGTCTTGCCGAGGGTCGACTTCCCGCAGCCCGACTCGCCGACGAGGCCGAAGACCTCGCCTCGATAGATCTCGAAGGAGACGTCGTCGACGGCCTTCACGTCGCCGATCTTCCGGCGGAGCAGACCACCGAGGATCGGGTAGTACTTGACGAGGTGCTCGACGACGACGAAGGGCTCGCTGCCGTCGGAGGACGGGGAACCGCCCCGCGCCACGGTGGAGCCCGGCGCCGGCGAAGCCGGGGCCCCGGTGCCGGCGGCGGCCCCGAACGGCCCGCTCACGCCCCCACCTCCAGCGCCGGCCGTGGCCGGACTCGGGGCGGCACCGGCGAGCCCGGCGCCGGCGTGTAGAGCCAGCAGGCGACGTCGGGCGGGTTGGCGTCCTCGATCCGCGGGTCGTGCTCGGCGCACGGGGCGAAGGCGTACGGGCAGCGGGGGGCGAAGTTGCAGCCCTTCGGCATGTTGAAGGGATTCGGGACGGTGCCCTTGATGACGTTCAGGCGCTGGCCCTTCATGCCCCGCGACGGGATCGAGCGGAGCAGCCCCTCGGTGTACGGGTGCTTCGGGGCGAGGAGGACGTCCTCGACGGTCCCCGTCTCGACGATCCGCCCGGCGTACATGACGAGGACGTCGTGGACGGTCTCGGCGACGACCCCGAGGTCGTGGGTGATGAGCATGAGGGCCGTCCCGGTCCGATCCTGGACGTCCTTGATGAGCTCGAGGATCTGGGCCTGGATCGTGACGTCGAGGGCCGTCGTCGGCTCGTCGGCGATGAGGAGCTTGGGGTCGCAGGAGAGGGCCATGGCGATCATGACCCGCTGTCGCATGCCGCCCGAGAGCTCGTGGGGGTACTGCTTCACTCGCCGCTCGGGGTTGTTGATGCCGACCGCTCGGAGCGCTTCGATCGCCTTGTCCCAGGCCTCTTTCTTCGAGAGCCCCTGATGGAGGATGACCGCCTCGGCGATCTGGTCGCCGACGGTGTAGACGGGGTTCAGGCTCGTCATCGGCTCCTGGAAGATCATGGCGATGTCGTTGCCACGGACGTGGCGCATCTCCTCCTCCGAGAGGGCGAG
Organism: Chloroflexota bacterium; assembly: GCA_042408535.1. Lineage (GTDB taxonomy): Bacteria > Chloroflexota > Limnocylindria > Limnocylindrales > CSP1-4 > BPIH01. The sequence goes on from JBHORA010000042.1 coordinate 28,950, forward strand.
GAGGTCACGGCCCTCGAAGAGGATCTCGCCGCTCGCGATCTCGGCCGGTGGGATGTCGAGGAGGCGCATGATCGAGAGGGCGGTGACGCTCTTGCCGCAGCCCGATTCACCGACGAGCCCGATCGTCTGGCCGCGCTGGATCGAGAAGGAGACCCCGTCGACGGCCTTCACCGTCCCGTCGAGGACGTGGAAGTACGTCCGCAAATCGCGGACCTCGAGGAGGACGTCGTTCCCGGCGGTCGCCTGGGCCGCCGTGGCGGTCGTAGGAGCTGTCACGAAGCTACTCCTTCGCTCGCGGGTCGAGGGCGTCCCGGAGGCCGTCGCCGAGAAAGTTGATGGCGATGACGGTGAGGGCGATCGCCATGCCAGGGAAGAACGGCCACCACCAGTTCCCGACGGCGATCCGCTCCTGGCTCCGGGCGAGGGCGTTCCCCCAGCTGATGTCCTGGGCTTTCAGGCCGAAGTTCAGGTAGCTCACGAAGGCCTCGAGGATGATCGCGTTCGCCACGATGAGCGTCGCCGAGACGACGATGGGGCCGATGGCGTTCGGGAGGATGTGGCGGAAGGCGATCCGGAGGTCGCCGACCCCGACGGCTCGCGCAGCGAGGACGAACTCCTGCTCGCGGAGGGAGAGATAGAGGGCCCGGACGAGGCGGGCGAGACCCGGCCACGAGAGGAGACCGAAGATGAGGATGAGCGGGACGAGCTCCCCGCCGCCGAAGAAGCGGGCCGCGACGAGGACGATGAAGAGGAACGGGATCGAGAGGACGAGGTCGACGAAGCGCATCAGAAGGTTGTCGACCCAGCCCCCGAAGAAGCCAGCGACGGCGCCGACGAGGACGCCGATGGTGACGGCGATGAGCATCGTCGTCGTGCCGATGAGCATCGAGAGGCGGGCCCCGTTGGCGACGAGGACGAAGACGCTCCGGCCGGCCCCGTCGGAGCCGAAGGGCGGCATCGCGATGGGGTCGAAGCCCTGGGGCCCAGGGAGATCCTGGCGGAGGGCGAGCGGGTCGTAGGGCCAGATGATCGGCCCGAAGATGGCCAGGAAGACCATGACCGAGAGGATCGCCACCCCGACGAGCGCGAGGCGGTGACGCCGGAACCGACGCCAGGCGAGCTGCCACTGGTTGAGCGACTCGAGGGCGACCTCGTAGTCGACCGCGCTGTCGGTGAGGGCCGCGACACGGCTCGTGGCGGGGGTGCGGAGCGGTTGGTCGGACACGGGTCTCCTCAGTCGTAGCGGATCCGCGGATCGACGATCGCGTAGACGACGTCGGCCAGGAGGTTGGCGATGAGGATGAAGACGGTGCTCACGAGGAGGAGGCCCATGAGGACGAAATAGTCGCGGGCATTCACCGACTCGATGAAGAGACGCCCCAGCCCTGGCCAGGTGAAGATCGTCTCGGTGACGATCGCCCCCGAGACGAGGAAGGGCAGCTCGAGGGCGACGTTCGTCACGACCGGCAGCATCGCGTTCCGGAAGGCGTGCTTGGCGATGACCGTCCGGGCCGGGAGGCCCTTGGCCCGGGCCGTCCGGATGTAGTCCTGGTTGAGGGCCTCGAGCATCGCCGCTCGGACGAAGCGCGAGTCGGCGGCGATGTTCACGGCCACGAGGGTGAAGACGGGCAGGACGAGATGGCGCCCGACGTCGACGATGGCCGCCAGCGGCTTCTGTCCGAAGGCCTCCCAGTACTGGGGCGTGTTGAAGGGCGGCCAGTCGCGGGTCGTGATGATCCCCCCGGTCGGGAAGAAGTCGGTTACCCCTGCCGTCCGTAAGAAGACGGCGAAGAAAACGATGAGCATGAGGCCGAGCCAGAACGTCGGCAGGGAATAGAAGATGTAGGCGAGGAAGGTCATCCCCTGGTCGAAGAGCGAATACCGATGGACGGCGGCGTACGTGCCGATGACGATGGCGATGCCGACCCAGAGGACGAGGGCCGTCGACGAGAGGAGGAGCGTCGCCGGGACGCGCTCGAGGATGACGTCGACAACGGGCCGCCCGGCTCGAATGGAGAGGCCGAAGTCACCGTGGAGGATGCCGTTGTCGCCGCCGCCGAGGGCCGCCGGGAGGACGTTCAGCCCGCCCTGGGCAGAGAAGAAGATCTCGGGGACGGTATCGCTCCCGCAGTTGAGGACGCCGAGCCAGCCGCCGAACTCTTTCAGCATGTTGACCGGCGTCACCTCGGCCTGGAGGCACCAGCGGCGGAGCCACTTTTCCCGGTCCTCCTGGGTGATGCTCTTGATCCCGGCCAGGGCCGCCTGGGGGCCGCCCGGGGCGGCGCGCATGAGGAGAAAGCTGATGACGACGGCCCCCAGAAACAGGGGGAGGAGGCCGAGGATCCGGCGGATGATGTACTTGGTCATCTAGGTGGATCGTCTCCGGGGCTCCGTGGCACGGGGGTCCTCGACGCCTGAATCAGGACGGGGCAGCCGGCTCCCCGGCAGGAGCCGCGATCCCGGACGTTGGCCCGAGTATAGCGAGGCGGCGGCCCGGGGCTCCGGACCGCCGCCTCAGATCGACCCTCGTCGATCAGCGGCCGACTACTGGTCGACCCACCAGTCCTCGACGTTCCAGAAGTCGGAGGACGTGCTCGGGTTCTTGAAGAAGTTGTGGAGTCGCTTGGCGACGCCGCGGGCCTCGTTCCGGTAGTAGAGGGCGACCTCGGGGACCTGATCGACGTAGATCTCCTGGATCTTCCAGGCGGCCTGGATCTGGTCCTTCGTGAGGATCGCCGCCTTCAGCGTGTCGAGGGCAGCGTCCATGTCCTTGTTGCTGAACCGCAGGTAGTTGTAGCCGTTTCCCTTGTTGGCGTCGGTCGGGATCTGCTCCGAGTGGTAGCTGTAGTAGTAGTTCCCGAAGAGGTCGAAGGAGAGGACGTAGGCGAACTCGGCCGTGTCGTAGTTCCCATGGGCGAGGCTGCACTTCGTGTCCGGGGCAACATCCGGCCAGTTGGCGAAGAGGACGCTCGTCGAGTCGACATAGTTCTGCTCGAGCTTGATGCCGATCGCCTGGAGGGACTTGGCGATGAACTCGCCGCCCGTCTGGCGGAAGCCGGCCTGGGACGAGCAGTGAACGAAGTCGAGGTTCTCGCCGCCACCCGGCATGTTCCGGATCCCGTCGCCGTCGGTGTCCTTGTAGCCGGCGTCGTCGAGCCGCTTGTTCGCCGCTGCGACGTCGAAGGGGAGGCACTCGAGGTTCGGATTGAGCCAGTAATTCGTCGGGGTGGCGTTGCTGCAGGCCGGCTTGTCCGGCAGCGGGCTGCCGGGGAAGACGGTCTGGTAGAGGGCGTTCTTGTCGATCGCCTGGGCGATGGCCCGTCGGACCTCGACGTCCTTCAGGGCCGGGTGGCCCTTGCCGCGGCCGAGGCCAGCCTCGTTGAAGTCGAGGTGTTCGTAGAGCCAGGCGGGCTCGAGGATCGCCCGTCCGACGTTCGGGTCGACGCCCTTGATGGCATCGTAGTCGGCCTGGACGAGGTCGACGGCGACGTCGATCTCCCCGGCCAGGAAGGCCTGGATCATGCCATCCTTGTTGTCCGGGAAGAACTTGAACGTCAGGCGGTCGAGATAGGCGGGCCGCCCGCCCTCGCCGGCCTTCCAGTTGTCGTTCCGGACAAGGACGATCGTGTCGGCCGAGGCGGTCTCGTACTTGAAGGGACCCGAAACGGGCGCCTTCGAGAGGACGGCCCCGTCGACCGGGTACGACTTCGTGTTCGCTTCTTTGACCGGGATCGTCTTCATGTAGTGCTCGGGCAGCGGCGGGCTGCCGACGAGGAGGCCGAGCCAGCCGGCGTAGGGCTCCTTGAAGTGGACCTCGGCGGTGAGGCCGTCGGCGGAGACGTCGAAGCGGTCGATCTTGTCCCAGCCGAGGGTGGAGATCCCCGGCTGATCCTTGTCGAGGACCCACTGCCAGGTGTACTTGAGGTCATTGAGGGTCAGCGGCTGGCCGTCGCTCCAGAGGAGGCCCGGCTTGATGTTGATCTTGACGGTGAAGCCGCCGCCGGAGCTGTCCATGACGACGTCGCCGGCGCTCGCCTTCGGGAGCGACTGGGCGAGGTCGGCCTTCCAGTGGCCGTCGGCGGTGACGACCCCGAGGGACCGCATCGTGGCGGCCAGGACCTGGCTGTTCGCGAAGGCGTTGCTGTAGTAGGGGTTCAGCTGGTTCGCCGCCTGCCAGTCGGAGGCGATGACGCTGCCACCCGACTTGCCGGGCTCGGGCGAGTACGTGTAGTTGTACAGGAGCGCGTCGTAGTCGATCGGCGTCGGCGTCGGGCTCGGCGAGGGCGAGGCCGGGGCCTGGCTCGGGGCCTGGCTCGCCGGCGCCGAGGGCGACGGCGAGGCGGCGCCACCGCAGGCCGCGAACACGATCGCCGCGCTCGCGAGGAAGCCGAAGAGACGGTTCCGCATGCGTGGTCCTCCCTGGTGGGTTCTACCCCTTGACTCCCAGGACAGCGATTGCTCGTGATCGCCCGTCCCGCCGGGCTCGTGCTTCCTTGGAGCCTCCTCCTCAGAAGGTCCTCCGAGGCCGTCGCCGGCACGACGGCGATGACGACGGTCGAGCGCACGGACAGCAGCAGTCGCTGCACTGGCCCGTACTATGCGGGTCGCCGCGCCCGGTGTCAAATCGACGGCACCGCCACCGACCCCGGCCCGCGACGACGGCCGCTCTGTGGATCCTCCTCTCCGGCACACCTCCTTTCGTTCGTCTTCGTCGTCTGCTCAGTGCGAGGGCTCGCTTCAAATCGTCCGCGGCCCGCTCGGCCGGTCGACTGACAACAAGAGATCCCGGTTGCCGACCCCGAGACCATCCGGCCCCGGCCACACCGGGGTCCCGTCCGCCTCCGTCCTCGGATCCGGGCGCACCCCGCGGCGGTCGGCTGGTCGTCGCGGCGGCGGCTGCGAGCGAATCCGGAGCTGGCCGGCGAGGACGGTCGCTTCCCGGCGCTCTTCTCGGGAACGAAGGGCAGCGATCCGCCCTGGCTCGACGCCGGCTTCCTGGAGGCTGACGACCCGCGGCCGCCAGATCGTGCCCGGGCCGACGAGGAGGCCGACGATGGCAGCGGCGACGGTGAGTCCGGCCAGGCCAAGTCGCCAGCGCCAGACGTCGGGCCGGCGGCGACCGAGCCGACGGACGAAGCTGGACCGACCCTTCGGGACGGGGGCTCGTCGGACCGCCCCAGCGTAGCGGCGGAGCCGCTCGTCGACGAGGAGCGTCGCCTCGATGAGCCGGCGGCAGTCGTCACAAGCCGACGCGTGGCGGACGGCCCGCTCGAGCCGCGCCTCGACGTGCCGGCGCTCCCCCGCTCCGCACGGCAGCGCTGGCGAACCGCCGACGGCCCGGGACTCGACGAGGTCGACGATCGCCGACCGGGCAGCTCGACAGGCGCGGCGCTCGAGCATCGTCATTCCGCTCCGTCGGTGGCGAGGGAGCGTCCCCGACCGAAGACCGGGGCTCCCGCCAGCTCCTCGGCCGGCGCAGCTCCGAAGCGCCGATCCGCCTCGAGCCACTCGCGGAGGGCGGCGAGGGCGTAGTGGAGGCGTGACTTCACCGTGCCGAGCCGGAGCCCGAGGAGCTCGGCCGTCTCGGCGAGGGAGAGCCCCTGGAGGTAGTAGCAGATGACGACGCTCCGCTGCTTCGGTGGGAGGGCGGCGATCCCCTCCCGGACGAGCTCCTGGAGCTCGGCTCGCTCGCTCGCGCTGACCGGCTCGCCGGCGGCGTCGGTCAGCCGCTCGGCGACACCGTCGATGGGCTCCAGGGCTAGCGGGCGACGGGCCAGTCGCGAGTAGCAGAGGTTGAGGACGACTCGGTGGAGCCACGGCCGCGGCGAGACGTCTCGCCGGAGGAGATGCCGCCGCTGCCAGGTCCGGGCGAAGGCATCCTGGAGGATCTCCTCGGCCGCTTGGGGATCGCCGAGGAGGCCGAGGGCCGTTCGGTAGACGAAGGCACGGTGGCGTTCGAAGAGCTCCTCGAAGGCGTCGAGATCGTCGGCGGCGATCCGATCGACGAGCTCGGCGTCGGTCGGCGCCGTCGCTCGGGCCCCTTCGGCCAGGTCTCCCACCACTCTGGACTCGACCTCCATCGCCATCCCCCGGCTCCGAAGAACGATACCGTGCCGCCCGGCCCCGGGTTCACCGGCCGACGCCCGTTCGCTCCCCGACCCTCAGTCCGGACAAGGCGTCTCGCGCCCGGTGAGGGGCTGCCAGCGGAGGTTCGGCTTCCGGGCAGCGGCCGCTTCGTCGAGCCGCCGGACCGGGGCCGTGTGCGGGGCCCTGCGGACGAGCTCGGGCGTCTCTCGGGCTTCGCGGGCGATGGCGAGCAGGGCCTCGGCGAAGGCGTCGAGGGTCTCGACCGACTCGGTCTCGGTCGGCTCGATGAGCATCGCCTCCTCGACGGTGAGCGGGAAGTAGATCGTCGGGGGGTGGAAGCCGTAGTCGATGAGGCGTTTGGCGACGTCGAGGGTGCGGATCCCCGTCTGGCGATGGAGGGTCTTCGCCTGGGCCACGAACTCGTGCTTGCAGGGCCGCTCGAAGGGGATGTCGTAGGAGCCGTCGACGGCGAGGCGGTGTTTCAGGTAGTTCGCCGCGAGCACGGCGTCCTCGGAGACGAGGGCGAGGTCGCGGCCGTGGGCGAGGATGTAGGCGTAGGCCCGAAGGAGGACGCCGGTGTTGCCGACGAAGCTGCGGACGCGGCCGATCGATGTCGGGCGCTCCCCGGGACGCTCGAGGCGGAAGGTCCCGTCGGACTCCCGGAGAACCCGTGGCGTCGGCAGGAACGGAAGGAGCTTCGCCCCGACTCCCACCGGCCCAGCGCCCGGCCCGCCGCCACCGTGGGGGGTGCTGAAGGTCTTGTGGACGTTGAAGTGCATCGCGTCGAAGCCGGCCTCGCCGGGCTTGAAGCGACCCATGATGGCGTTCAGGTTCGCCCCGTCCATGTAGGCGAGGCCGCCGGCCGCATGGACGAGCTCGATGAGGTCGCCGACCCGGGGCTCGAAGAGACCGAGGGTCGAGGGGTTCGTGATCATGACGGCCGCCGTCCGGGGCCCGAGGACGGCCCGGAAGGCATCGAGGTCGACGCCGCCGTCGGGGGCCGAGGGGACGTTCACCGTCCGAAAGCCAGCCATCGACGCTGTCGCCGGGTTCGTGCCGTGGGCGGAATCGGGGATGAGGACCTCCGTCCGTTCGACGTCGCCCCGGCTCCGGTGATAGGCCCGGATCATGAGGATCCCGGTCAGCTCGCCCTGGGCTCCGGCCGCGGGCTGGAGGGTGACCGCCTCCATGCCGCCGATCTCGGCGAGGGCCTGCTCGAGGGACCAGAGGAGCTCGAGGGTCCCCTGGGCGATCTCGTCCGGCGCGTAGGGGTGGAGGCGGGCGAAGCCGGGCAGGCGGGCCGCCCACTCGCCGAGCTTCGGGTTGTACTTCATCGTGCACGAGCCGAGGGGGTAGAAGCCCGTGTCGACGGCGTGGTTCAGCTGGGAGAGGTTGACGAAGTGCCGGACGACGTCGGGCTCGGCGAGCTCCGGCAGGCCCGGCGGGGCAGGGCGGCGATGTTCGGCCGGGATCCGCTCGAGGGCGTCGGCCGGCGGGTGCGGGACGGCGTAGCCGCCGCGGCCGGGTCGGGAGAGCTCGGCGAGGGTCGGCTGGAGGCGCGAGCCCGTGACGCTCATCGGGCGCTCCCTCCTGGATTGCCCCCTACAGCGGCTCCCGCCGCTCGGCGGGCGTCCTCACTGGTGCCGAGGACCTCGCTGAGGGCCCAGGCGAAGAGCTCGATCTCCTCGTCCGTCGTCACCTCCGTCGCGCAGACGAGGAGTCCGTCGGCGAGGAGCGGCTCCTCGGGTTCGACGAGGGCCAGGGGGAGCCCGGCGAGGACGCCGTGGTCGAGGAGCCGCCGGTGGACCGTCGGGGCATCGGGAACCCGGACGACGAACTCGTCGAAGTAGGGGCCGGCGAAGAGGCGCTCCACGCCGATCCCGGCGAGGGCCCGTTCGAGGGCGGCCGCCCGGGCCGCCGAGCCGGCCGCGACGTCCCGGAGGCCATGGGGACCGAGGGCCGCCAGGTAGACCGCGGCGGCGAGGGCGAGGAGAGCCTGGTTCGTGCAGATGTTGCTCGCCGCTCGCTCGCGGCGGATGTCCTGCTCGCGGGCTCGGAGGGTCATGACGAAGGCGCGCCGGCCGTCGAGGTCGGTCGTCTGGCCGACGAGGCGCCCCGGGATCTGGCGGACGAGGGCGTTCGTGCAGGCGAGGAGACCGAGGTACGGCCCGCCATAGGAGAGGGGGATGCCGAGCGGTTGGCCTTCTCCGGCAGCGATGTCGGCCCCGTAGGCACCGGGCGGGGCGAGGACGGCGAGGGAGACCGGCTCGACGACGGCGACGAAGAGGCCGCCGGCCGCATGGATCGCCCCGCCGAGCTCGGCCATCGGCTCGAGGAGGCCGAAGAAGTTCGGCTGCGCCGCGACGAGACCGGCGGGCGGCCGAGCGGTGTCGGCGAGGGCGCCCTCGAGGGCAACCGGGTCGGTCGTTCCGGCCGTCGGGCCCTCGGCCACGATCGGGATCTCCTCGACGGCGATACCCGCCCCCGCGGCATAGGTCCGGAGGGTCTCCCGGTACTGAGGGTGGACGGCCCGCGAGACGAGGATCCGGTCGCGGCCCGTCGCCCGGCAGGCCATGAGGGCCCCCTCCGCCGTCGCTGCCGCGCCGTCGTAGTGGGAGGCCGAGACGACGTCGAGCCCGGTGAGCTCGGCGATGAGGGACTGGAACTCGTAGATGCTCTGGAGCGTGCCCTGGCTGACCTCCGGCTGGTAGGGCGTATAGGCCGTGTACCACTCGCCCCGAAGGAGGATCTGGTCGACGAGGGGCGGCGTCCAATGGCGGTAGGCCCCGGCGCCGAGGAAGGAAGCGAGGTCGGTCCGGTTCCGGCCGGCGAGCCGCTCGAGTCGGGCGGCAACGCTCTGCTCGGGGAGGGGCGGTGGGAGCCGGAGCGGGCTCGAGCGAAGCTCAGCGGGGATGTCGGCGAAGAGGGCGGCGACGGAGTCGATACCGAGGGCCTCGAGCATCCGGCGCCGGTCGTCGTGGGTGTGCGGCGCGTAGCCCATGGCCCGGCCTCACGACTCGCTGACGAGCTGCTCGTAGGCGGCCGCGTCGAGGAGAGCGTCGACCTCGGCCGGATCGCGGGGTTTCAGCCGGATGAGCCAGCCCTCACCGTAGGGATCGCTGTTGACGAGTTCCGGGCGGTCGGCGAGGGCTTCGTTCACGGCGACGACCTCGCCGGAGATCGGGGAGTAGAGGTCGGAGACGGCCTTGACGGACTCGACGACGCCGAAGGTCGCGAACTGGTCGAGGGATCGGCCGACGTCGGGGAGCTCGACGAACACGATGTCGCCGAGCTGTTCGGCCGCGTAGGCGGTGATGCCGACCGTCGCCTCGTCTCCGGCCAGGCGGAGCCATTCGTGCTCCTTCGTGTAGCGCAGCTCGGGCGGGACGGACACCGGCAGAACCTCCTTCTGCTTGCCCGACCCCGCCACCTGGGCCCGGCGGCCTGCTCGACGGTCCGGCGGGCCCTCGTTCGGTCAGCGGGGCCGGCGATAGAACGGCAGTGGGACGACCCGGGCCGGGACCCGCGTCCCGCGGATGCCGACCGCGAGCATCGTACCCGGTTCGGCGTCGGTCGGGGCGACGTAGGCCATGGCGATCGGGACACCGAGGGTCGGCGAGAGGGTCCCGGAGGTCACGACGCCGGTCTCGCGATCGCCGGCGAAGACCGGATGGCCGTGGCGGGCGATCCCCCGGCCCTCGATGACGAGACCGACCCGCCGCTTTGCCGGCCCCGCCGCTGCGACCCGTTCGAGGGCCGCCCGTCCCACGAAGTCGCCCGGCTTGTCGAAGCGGACCACCATCCCGAGTCCGGCCTCAAAAGGGTTCGTAGCAGGATCGAGCTCGTTGCCGTAGAGGGGCATGCCGGCCTCGAGGCGGAGGGTATCCCGGGCGCCGAGCCCCACCGGGACGAGCCCGTCGACGCGACCCGCCGCGAGGACGGCGTCCCAGAGGCGACCGACGTCGGCCATCTCGACGAAGATCTCGAAGCCGTCCTCGCCGGTGTAGCCGGTCCGGGCGACGACGGCGGCGAGGCCGGCCAGGCTTCCCTCGGCGACGGCGTAGGAGCGAAGGCCAGCCAGGTCGAGGTCGGTCAGCCGGGCCACAATGTCGGCGGCGCGGGTGCCCTGGACTGCCACGAGTCCGGTGGCGAGGCTGCGATCGTCGATGATGGCCCCGAAGGCGGAGACGCGTTCGGTCAGGAGGTCCGAGACGAGGGCGGCGTTCGCCGCGTTGGCCACGACCATGAAGCGGTCTTCGGCGAGGCGGTAAACGATGAGGTCGTCGAGGACGCCTCCCTCGGCGTTGCAGATCATCGAGTACTGGGCGCGACCGACCCGGAGGCTCGAGGGCCACGAGACGAGGGCTGCGTCGAGGGCCCGGCCAGCCTCGGCTCCGGCGACGACGATCTCGCCCATGTGGCAGAGATCGAAGAGGCCGGCCCGCTCGCGGACAGCCCGGTGCTCGTCCAGGATCGATGTGTACTGGAGCGGCATCCGCCAGCCGGCGAACTCGACGAAGCGGGCCCCGAGGGCGGCGTGGCGCTCGTGGAGGGGCGTCTCGTGGAGGGGCGTCTCGTGAACCGTCGGGGCGCGGGTCTCCTCGCTCATTCGAAGCGTGCCCTCCGGGCTCCACCCGGGTCCGTCCGGGTGGTCGGCGCCGGGGTGGTCGCCGCCGGGGCGCTCCTCGACCCCGGCATGCTCTTAGCCCCCAGACGCCCAGTCCCGGCGCTCACCCGAGTCCGGATGAATGGCTCGTGTCCCGATCGAACCGCCTCGCCACCCCCTGATCGGTCAGGCTTCGGGGTCCCGCTCTGCTGCTCTGCGGGCTCCGTCTCTGCCTGATCCAGATCGACCGGTGCGGCGCTCCCGGTCGTCAGGAGCCGAGCGACCCGGGCCACGAGCTCCCGTTCCGTTTCGAAGGTCAGGAGCGAGGGTGCCGCCTCCAGGTCCAGCCAGCGAACCCGGGCGAACTCGCGGTCGTGGCGGGCGAGGTGGCCGCCGCGCGGTGCCATGAGAAAGTAGTGGACGGTCTTCTCGATCCGGGTGTCGCCGACGGTGAACGTGTAACGGATCGAGCCGATGGGCCGCTTGATCTCGACGACGAGGCCAGTCTCTTCGCCGACTTCCCGAAGCGCCGTTTCGGCGAGGGTTTCACCGGGGCGGGGCGTGCCCTTCGGGAGGGTCCAGGTGGCACCGCGCTCGCGTCGCCGCATGCCGACGACGAGCTGGAGTCGCCCGTCGCGGACTCGAACGACGATCCCGCCGGCGGAGGTCGCCCGTTCGGTTCTCAGGCGCGCCACGGCGCCGCCGCAGCCGCCGTCCGGTCGTCGCGGCCGCGCCCGGCATTGGCCCAGCGCATCGTCGCGGCCGACCGGAGCAGCCCCGACGACGGCCGCGCCACGTGCGCTGGGGTGATCGTGCGCCAGCTCGCTCGCAGCGCAGCGTACGGGCTGAAGTCGGCCCGACAGAGCACCGTGGCGCGGCTCGGGGCGGGCTGGAAGGACCCGAAGGCACGGAGCCCGAGGCGAGGCATGCGTGCTCGCGAGGTGGGCTTGACGAAACGCGCCACAGGACGAGCCGCGTACTTGGCGGCGATGCTGTGCTGCATACTCGCAATCCTACCCGGACGATGGCGCTTTGCAAGCGTTCAGCGTGCGGACCGGTGGCGTGAGCGGGGCGACGCCGCACCGCCCCGAGGACGCCGGGCCGCCCCGACGATGCCGGACGGCCCCGACGACGCCGGACGGCCCCGACGACGCCGGACGGCCCCGACGACGCCGGACGGCCCCGACGACGCCGGACCGTGCTGCCCGGCCGAGCCTGGCCAATGCCTGGCCAATGCCTGGCCAATGCCGGTTCGCCTCGCGGCCACCG
>JBHORA010000065.1:0-5836 GCA_042408535.1 Chloroflexota bacterium
CGGCGGCGCGGCGGAGATCGGTGAGCGTCGCCTGGTCGGCGGCGATGAGGACGGTGACCGTCGAGCCGCCCGGCTCGTGGACGACGGCCGCCGGGTGATTGAGGCGCTCGGCGAGGGTGTTCGCGGCATCGGCGAACTCGGTCGCGTCGGCCGGTCGATCCCAGGTCGTCAGCAGGAGGACGGCGAAACGGTCGCCGTTCTCGTAGAGGGCGACCCGGTCACCACCCCAGCCCGCCGCGGCGGCTGTCGCCGTGGCATCGTCGAGGCCGCCAACGGTCAGGAGCCAGAGGCGGAGGAGGAACTCGCCGGCGGTGTCCTCGAGGACCTTTGTCCAGCCCGTGCCGAGCCGGTCACGGACCCCGGTGGGGATCGCGACGCTCGACGGTTCGCCTCTCGTCCCGCCGATTCCGAAGCGCTCGGGATGGAGGACCTGCTCGGTCGAGCTCGGCGGTCGCCCGAAGGCGGCATCGACGCCGGCCCAGCCCTGCTGGGCCTGGATCGTGAGGACGAACTGGAGGCCAGCCGTGTAGGGGAAAAGGAGCGACTCCCGGAGGACGGCCGGCATTCGCTCCAGGACGGCGAGGGCCTGGGGGTCCTGCGACTCCTGGACAAGTTGGAGGAGCTCCTGCTGGCTCAGGTGCCGCCGGGCCCAGTCGGTCATGACGAGGGTGGCGTCACCCTCGACGAGGGCGAGCCGCGCGAGCCCCCGATCGCCCTGGCCGGCGGCGTCGATCTCGAGGCCTTCGAGTCCGAAGTGCTGGTCCTGGAGGGCGTGGGTGAGCTCGTGGGCGTACGTCGTCCGTTCGGTCGGTCCGAGCCCACCGCTCCGGGAGAGGACGACCATCTCCTTCGCCTTGGGGTCGTAGAAACCGGCGATCTGGCTGGCGAGGAGCTCGTGGTAGAGGGTGCGCAGGTCGGCGTCGGGCGGCAGGAGGCCGAGGGCGACCAGGAGGCGCCGGTTTGGCTCGAGGACGTCGGGCGGGTTGTCGCGATCGAACTCGGCGAGGATGCGGTCGCGGGCCGCCGTCTCGTCGAGGACGACGGGCTCGAGGGGACGTTCCAGGGCGAGGCCGCGGATGGCGACGACCTGATCGGCGATCTGGCGGTAGACGACGCTCGGGTCGGGGATCGGGGTCGGGCTGGCGGGGAGGGTCGGGGTGGGCGTGGGCGCGGGGGTCGGCGTCGGTGTTGGAGTCGGGGCCGGGCCGCCGCAGGCACCAAGGAGGAGGGCAAGGCCGACGAGGAGCCCGGGAACGCCGAGGAGGCGGGGAGCGCCGAGGAGGCCGGGAGCGCCGAGGAGGCGGGGAGCGCCGAGGAGGCGGGGAGCGCCGAGGCCGGTCCGGGTACGGCGAGGGAGGAGGCGGGGAGCGCCGAGGACGGTCCGGGTACGGCGAGGGAGGAGGCGGACGCTCGCCGCCTGGCGGCGTCGGAGTTGCGGCGCTCGGTCCATGGGGCCGGATTGTCGCACGTCAGGCGACGCCCGAACGACAGGCACCGACTGTACAGGAGGCGTCGGCCCGTCCTCGCCGCTCCAGCGCTCGATCTCGTGACTCGGGCGCACACGCTCCGCGCCGCTCGTCGCCGCGCCAGACCGCGCCCTTCAGGCGCACACTCTTGGCGCGTGTCGAGGGCGGCGCGACGGCACCACTTCCGCGCTGGGGCCCCGGCGGTGGCGCCGGGCCCGAAGATGTGCATTTCTTAATCATCTCGCCCCTTGGCCCTGAACCTTGCTCGGGTAGGGTACGGAGCGGAACGGACCCTCAGGTTCCATCCTCCCTCCCTCCGACCGGGGGCGCCGATTGGGCAGGCGCCCTCGGTCTCTTTTTGGCCCCGGCCGGGTCTCCGCGGCTATGGCCCAGGAGCAAGGGCTCACTGCCGTGCAGCTCGGTCTCTTTTTGGCCCCGGCCGGGTCGCCGCGGAGGGCCCCACCCGCCGACGACCCCGACCGAGGTGACGGCGCAGGCGAGGTGGCCGCTGGCGAGGTGGACGTGGCCACTGGCGAGGTGACGGCACGGGCGAGGTCTCCGCGGGCGACGTCGTCCGCCACTCCCGGCTCAGTCCGCTCCCGGCAGCACGGGAGCCCCTCCGTCGAGGGTGCTGGCGCATGCGGGCGCCCAAGAGGGCAGCCTGTCCGCCCGGAGCGTAAGCCGGCGATGAGTGCCGTGTGTCACAATCGCTGCCGATGGAAGTGACCTGGTACGGGCGGACCTGCGTCCGCCTCCGCGGCAAGGACGCCGTCGTCGTCTGCGATCCCTACCCCTCGATCGTGGGTCCGACCGGGCGCGGGATCAGCGCCGACATCGTGACCTTCAGTCACCCCGACGACGAGCGCCCCAGCAAGGCGAAGGGGCGCTTGACCCGGGATGGGGCGACCGTCCTCCCGACGAGCCTCGAGGAGGCCTTCGACCTCGTCGGTCCCGGGGAGTACGAGGTCAAGCAGGTCCTCGTCACCGGGGTTCGAACCTACCGCGACGACCAGCGGGGGGCCGAACGGGGACGCCAGACAGCCTTCGCCATCGAGCTCGACGGTGTCCATACGGTCCACCTCGGCGACATCGGCCACCTCCTCTCGGAAAACGCCCTCGCCGACATCGGAAGCGTCGACGTGGCCTGCGTTCCGGTCGGCGGTGCCCTGACGGCGACGAAGGCCGCCGAGCTCGTCGCCCAGCTCGATCCGAAGATCGTCGTCCCCCTGCCGGTCTGCGCCGACGAGGCCGATTGCGCCGAGGCGCTCCGCCGCTTCCTCCACGAGATGGGTGCCCAGCCAACGCCCCAGGCACGCCTCTCGGTCACGCCGACGAGCCTCCCGGCCGAGACGACGACGATCCTCCTCGAGGCGCGCGGCAAGTCGACCTAGCCGGGTCGGGAGCGGCGAGCGAGACCGACGGCCCTCGGCCTCGGTTCGCCCGTTTCGGCCTCCTGACGTTCGGTGAGCACGGTGGTGGCCCCTACCGGGCTCGGGCAGGCCGGCCCGCGACGAGACGCCCGGCCTTGACGACGGCCCGCGCCAGGTCGGCCCCCGCCCAGTATGGGAGCTCCTCGACCGACCCGACGTCCCACACGACGAGGTCGGCGACCCGCCCAGCCTCGAGCGATCCGACCCGATCGCCGAGCCCGAGAGCATGGGCTGCGTTGAGGGTGACCGCCGTCAGGACCTCGGCCGGTGTCATCCGGAGGGCGAGGACGGCTAGGGTCATGACGAGCTGAAGGTTCGGCGTCGGGGACGTCCCCGGATTGAAATCCGTGCCGAGGGCCACCGGCACACCCCGTTCGATGAGCCGCCGGGCCGGCGCATGCCGATCTTTCACCAGGAACCAGCTCGTCGCCGGGAGGAGGACGGCGACGACCGGTCGTCCTCGCTCCGCTGCCTCGGCGAGGGCGTCGATCCCGACGTCCGACACCGCGGCGAGGTGGTCGGCCGAGGCGGCCCCGAGCTCGGCCGCCAGCTCGGCACCGCCCGAAGGCGCCAGCTCGTCGGCGTGGAGCCGGACACCGAGGCCGCGAGCGCGGGCTACCGTGAGGATCGCCCGCGCGTCCTCGACCCCGAAGACACCCGCCTCGCAGAAGACGTCGCAGAAGCGCGCCACTCCCTGGTTCACCACGGCCGGCAGCTGCTCGTCGATGACGTGGCGCACGTAGCGCTCCCGGCCGCTGCCCGGCGCCTCGGGGATCCGGTACTCCGGCGGCACGGCGTGGGCGCCGAGGAAGGTGGGCACGACCTCGACCGGCCCCTCCGCCCCGAGGACGCCCGCAACCTCGAGGAGCCGGAGTTCGGTCGCGACGTCGAGCCCGTAGCCGGACTTCACCTCGACCGTCGTCGCCCCGTGGCGGAGCATCTCACCGAGCCAGCGACGACCGTGGGCGAGGAGGGCCGCCTGCGACGCCCCACGGGTCTCCCGGACGGTGGTCAGGATCCCGCCCCCGGCGGCGAGGATCTCGAGATAGCCGGCACCCTGAACACGGAGGAGGAGCTCTCCCGCCCGGGAGCCTGCGAAGAGGAGGTGGGTGTGGGGGTCGACGAAACCCGGGGTGACGAGGCCTCCGTCGGCCTCGAGGACGGCGAAGGCCGACCGCGGGAGACCGGCAGCCTCGATGGCGGCCTCGACCGCCGAGCGCGGCCCGACGGCGAGGACGGTCCCCTGCCAGGCCGCGAGCGCGGGCGGATCCGGGTCGTCGGGGCCGCGGCGGGAAAGGAGCCCGAGTTCGCCCTGTCCTTCCCCCCGCCGGAGGCTGCCAGCTAGGGTGGCGATGGCGGTGGCGCCGATGACGAGGAGGCCGCCCGGGTCGGGACCGCCCCCTTCGGGAGACGACGCGAGCGGGTGCTCGTGCGCTTCACCTGGCCGGACGGCACCGGGGTCGGGACCGCCCCCTTCGGGAGAAGGTGCGAGCGGACGGCCCATCATCGCTGGTCGGACGAGCGCTCCGCCTCTCCCGCGGCGTCACGATCGGCAGCCGTGGCCCGGGCCGCCTCCATCGCCGCCGTCAGGCGAAGCTCGAGGGCCATGTCGGGACGGAAGTCGCGGAGCCGAATGGCCCGGGCGGCAGCGGCAAGCCGCTCCTCGAGCGGGGCCCCGTCGGGCGCCCCCGCCCGGTCGGCGACGTCGAGCAGAGCGGCGAGTGGTGCGAGGCCGATGAGCTCGGATTCGGCCACTCCGACCCCCTCCTCGGCGGCCAGCTCGGCGACAGCCTCCCAGACCCGCCAGATCGGAGTGATCCGGAAGTCGAGGAGGTTCATCGAGACCTGGGCCCGCCCCCGCTCGGCGATCCAGAAGCCATTGGCCTGGACCTTCGGCAGCCCGCCGCCCGACTCCCGGACCCGGCGAGCGATGCGGCGGGCGACCTCGAGATCGCTCGTCTCGAGGTCGACGTTCCAGGCGATGAGGAACGGCCTCGCCCCGACAGCCGTCGCTCCGGCCCTCGGGTGCATCCGAGCCGGCCCGAAGTCGGGCTCTCGTCCCCGTTGCCCGATCTCCCGCTTCAAGCCCTCGTACTGACCGCGCCGGATGTCGGCGAGCTTCACCCGGTCGGGCCGGAGGGCCGCCTCGCCATAGAGGTAGACGGGGAGCTCGAAGCGCTCGGCGATCCGGCGCCCGAAATCGCGGGCGACGGCAACCGCCTCGGCCATCGAGGTCGTGCCCAGGGGGACGAAGGGGACGACGTCGACGGCGCCGATCCGCGGGTGCTCGCCCTCGTGCTCGTCCATGTCGATCGTTTCGATGGCGACCTCGACGAGCCGCTCGAGGGCTCGACAAACTGGCTCGGCCTCCCCAGCCAGGGTGAGGACGCTCCGGTTGTGGTCGGGATCCGAGGAACGATCGAGGAGGTAGGCACCGGGGACGGAAGCGACCGCCTCGGCGAGGGCGTCGACGATGGTCGCTCGGCGGCCTTCGGAAACGTTCGGGACCGACTCAAGGAGCACGTTCATGGCACCATCCTGACACGGCCGCTCGGCGTTCGTCCGGGCATTCGTCAGGCCGAAGCATCATGCTCTGTCAGCCACGGTCGTGGAGGTCGCCATGGAACAGGCAGCGCCAGAGGTCACGATCCAGGTCCGCGACAACGGCAACTACAAGATCACGGGCCCGATCCGGATCGTCGACGCGGAGGGGAACGAGCTCGTCCTCCCGCCCGGGACGGCGGTCACCCTCTGCCGCTGCGGCCACTCGGAGACGAAGCCCTTCTGCGACGGTTCCCACAAGCGGGTCGGTTTCCAGAGCGTCGTCCGGGCACCGGGTCCCTTCGGGTCGGCGTAGACTTCGGCACCGGTCGACCTCGATCCGCGCCGTCGGCGCTCGGGACGGGTCGACGTCACGAGAGAGGACCCCCTGAGCCACGA
>JBHORA010000066.1:0-1915 GCA_042408535.1 Chloroflexota bacterium
CGTCCCGCCGATGACCTCGTCGCCGGGCCGCTTCGTCACCGGGATCGGCTCGCCGGTGACCATGCTCTCGTCGACGGCGGATGCGCCGTCGCGGACGATCCCGTCGACGGGGATCTTCTCGCCCGGCCGGACGACGACGAGGTCGCCCCGGACGACCTCCTCGATCGGGATATCGACCTCGCTCCCGTCGCGGACGACCCGGGCGGTCCGGGGCTGGAGGCCGATGAGCTTCCGGATCGCGTAGGAGGTGTGGCTCCGGGCTCTCGCCTCCAGGAAGCGACCGAGGAGGATGAGGGTGATGATGACCGCTGCTGTGTCGAAGTAGAGCGGGATCTGGCCGTCGGTGGCCAGGCCGGCGGCCCGGAAGAAGTCGGGGGCGAGGATGGCGGCCAGGCTGTAGCCGTAGGCGGCGGAGGTGCCCATGGCGATGAGGGTGTTCATGTCGGTCGCCCGGTGGCGGAGAACCTTCCAGGCGCCTCGGTAGAAGGGCCAGCCGGCGTAGAACTGGACCGGCGTCGCGAGCGCGAGCTGGAACCAAGGCTCGGCCAGGAGATCGGGGAGGAACGGGGCGACCGTCATCTTGGCCAGGCCGCCGAGGATTGGGACGGTCAGGACGGCAGCCACGGCGAGGCGCCGGCGGAGGTCGGCGAGGTGGCGCTGCTGGAAGGTCGTCTCTAGGGCTGGTGCTTCACGGGCTGGAGTGTCCGGCTCGGCTACCGTCGGCCCGACGGGCGCGGACGCGGCTTCGATCCTGTCGGCGGCGAGGCGAGCCTCGTAGCCGGCGGCCTCGACGGCGGTCAGGAGCTGGTCCACCGTGACGCCTGGTTCGACGACGACCGTGGCTCGCTCGGTGGCCAGGTTGACCACGGCTTCGCGGACGCCCTCGACCTTGCGCAGGTAACGCTCGATCCGGTTGACACACGAGGCGCAGGTCATGCCTTCGATGTCGAGGGCAAAGGTTCGGGCCGCCGGAGCCAGGGCGTCGGCCTTGGGGCCGAAGGCGATCTCGACCGTCCCTGCCCTCGGCTCGTCGACCCCCGACCGACCGACGGGCTCGACTCGATCCATCCGCGCCTCGTAGCCGGCGGCCTCGACGGCGGCTCGGAGGTCGTCGAGCTCGGCCCGCTCGGGGTCGAAGCGGACGGTCGCCGTCTCGGTCGCCAGGTTGACGGTTGCCTCCTCGACCCCCTCGACCTTGCGGAGGTAGCGCTCGATCCGGTTGACGCAGGAGGCGCAGGTCATCCCCTCGACGGGGAAACGGACCCCGGCGACGGGTCGACCCTCGCTGACGGACATCGGTGCGGACCTCTCCTCGGTGCGTTTGATACTCCATAGGAGTATACGCCTTGCGAGGGGCATGGCAAGCGGGGTCCAGCTCGTTCGAGGAGGTGGTGCGGCCCTGGAAGCCTTGACGCGTCGAGCCAAGCGACCCATACTCCCGACCAGTATGGACCTCGGAAGCGCTACGGCTGGTGGCCACGACGGCCACCACGAGCACCACGTTGGAGACCGCGCGGCCGAGGTGAGGCCCGACCGAGGCGGCCGGGATCGGCATGCCGGCCACTCGGTCGCCATGTTTCGTGATCGGTTCGCGGTCAGTCTCCTGCTGACGATCCCGGTCCTCGTCTGGAGTGGCGACGTCCAGACTTGGCTCGGCTACCGGGCACCGGTCTTTCCCGGTTCGAGCTGGATCCCGCCGCTTCTCGGGACCATCGTCTTCCTCTATGGAGGAGCGGTCTTCGTGCGGGGCTCCGTTGCCGAGCTCGGGGAGCGCCGGCCAGGGATGATGACCCTCATCTCGCTGGCCCTCATCGTCGCCTTCCTCACCTCCTGGGCGTCGAGCCTCGGCCTCTTCGAGGTGGAGGTCTGGTGGGAGCTCTCGACCCTGACCACGATCATGCTCCTCGGCCATTGG
>JBHORA010000070.1:0-1818 GCA_042408535.1 Chloroflexota bacterium
CTTCCTCGGGGCGATGGGCTTCGGGCTCGGCGGCTTCGTCGATCGGTCGGCGGGGCTGCCGGGCGGGGTGCCGTACGCGGCCTTCCTCGCCCCGGGTCTCCTTGCCGCCCAGGGGATGCAGACGGCGGCCTTCGAATCGACATACCCGATCATGGGGCGGATCGTCTGGGACCGGGTCTACGCGGCGATGCTCGCGACCCCGATCGGGGTCCGGGACATCGTCCTCGGTCAGCTCGCCTGGATCGGCGTCCGGCTCCTCTTGGTGACGAGCGTCTTTTTCGGGGTTATCGTCGCCTTCGGCATGGCCCGCTCGCCGATCGCGGTCCTCGGGATCGGGGCGGCGACGCTCACCGGGCTCGCCTTCGCGGCGCCGATCATGGCCTTCACGGCGACGCAACGGAACGACCAGGGCTTCAACGCGATCTTTCGGTTCGGGATCACCCCGCTCTTCCTCTTTTCCGGCACGTTCTTCCCGGTCGAGCAGCTGCCGGCCATCCTCCAGCCGATCGCCTGGCTGACGCCGACGTACCACGGCGTCGCCCTGGCCCGCGACCTCGCCCTCGGGGCGGCGACGCTCCCGGGCGTTCTCGTCCACCTCGCCGTCCTCGTCGGGGTGATCGGGGCCGGTCTCGCGGCAGCCCTCGTCACCTTCCGGCGGGCCCTCGTCGTCTGACCAGGTGGCGGGATGAGCAGCCTCGCCCGGATCGGCCCCTGGCCGCTCGGCGGCCTCCGAGCCGCCCGCCTCGTCGAGCGGAACGTCATGGTCTATCGGCGGACCTGGCTCGTCATCGTCTCGGGCTTCTTCGAACCGCTCTTCTATCTCCTCGGGATCGGGTTCGGGCTCGGGGCGCTCATCGGCGACGTCCCCGGCCTCGACGGGCGGCCGATCCCCTACGGGGTCTTCGTCGCCCCCGCGCTCCTGGCAACCTCGGCGATGAACGGGGCGATCTACGACTCGACCTTCAACGTCTTCTTCAAGCTCCGGTACGCGAAGACGTACGACGCCGTCCTGGCGACCCCGCTCGGCGTCGGCGACGTCGCTCTCGGGGAGGTCGCCTGGGCCCTCATCCGGGGCACCCTCTACGCCCTCGGCTTCCTCGTCGTGACGGTCCTGCTCGGGTTGGCCCGCTCGCCGCTCGTGGTCCTCACGGTCCCGGCGGCGATGCTCGTCGGCTTCGCCTTCGCCGCCGTCGGGATGGCGACGACGACGTTCCTGCGGCGCTGGACGGACTTCGACTTCATCTTCGTGGCGACGCTCCCGCTCTTTCTCTTCTCGGCGACCTTCTACCCGATCACCGCCTACCCCGAGGCGATCCGGATGCTCGTCGTCGCGACGCCGCTCTACCACGGGGTCGACCTGATCCGGGCGCTCTCGACGGGGGTCGTCGGGCCGGCCCTCCTCGGGCACGTCGTCTACCTTGCCGTCATGGGCCTCGCCGGCGTCGCCGTCGTCTGGCGGCGCCTCGATCGACTCCTTCTCAAGTGACGGCGTCTCCGGGCGAGACCGCTGCGGCCGCTGCCGTCGCCGCCGACCTCGAGGCGCTCCGGGCCGCCATCGTCGCCTGCCGAGCCTGTCCGCGGCTCGTCGGCTGGCGCGAGACGGTCGGGCAGCGGCCGCCGGCCCGCTTCCGCGGCGAGCGCTATTGGAGCCGCCCGGTCCCCGGCTTCGGCGATCCAGCGGCTCGGATCCTCCTCGTCGGCCTCGCCCCGGCCGCCCACGGCGGGAACCGGACGGGCCGGGTCTTCACGGGCGACGCCTCCGGCGACTTCTTGTGGGCCGCCCTCCACGCCGTCGGCCTGGCGAACCAGCCGACCGGC
>JBHORA010000079.1:0-76678 GCA_042408535.1 Chloroflexota bacterium
GATCTCGTCGAGGGCTTCGTCGATCCGCGCCAAGGTCCGCCGACGGCGCTCCTTGGCGAGCTCGCGGCGGCGCTCGAGGTCCGGGTGGTGGAGCTCGTCGTCGCTCGGCTCGGGCTCGACGGCGACCTCCTCGATCTCGGCCCGGAGGGCGGCGATCCGGTCCCGGATGTCGGTATCGCAGAGCCGCTCGAACTCGGGCTCCAGGGCGTTCGTCCGCTCGACGTAGGGCCAGAGCCGCTTGAGCTCGCGTTCGTTCGAATCGACGAAGCGGGTCAGGAAGGAAAGCATCGCCCTGGCAGTATAGGCCCCGCTCGTCGACGGCCCCTTCGGGTCAGGGCTCCGGCCGGGGCGCCGCGCTGCCGGTCGCACGGTCGGGATGGTCATCGCCCGGCGCCCGGGACACCCGGCCCGCCGCCCGGGACACCCGGCTGGCCGTCCGGACCCGGCCCGCCGCGGCGGCTGGTCCCCGACCAGAACCGAGCGCCACCGAGCGCCGGCTTCCGGTTCAGGTTCCCGTTTCGGTCCGCTCGAGCCAGCTCGTGAGCGAGCCTGCCAGCTCGGCGAGGTCGTCGAGGCGGCCGAGGCTGGCCCAGATCCGCTCCGGGTCGATCTCCAGGTAGGCGTGGACGAGGATGTTGCGCAGTCCGGCCGCGAGCGCCAGCCGTGCTGCCAGGGGCGTGCTCAAGACGCCTCGCCGGCCGAGGAGCTCGAACACCTCGCGATACGTCTGCGGTGTGTCTCCGAAATGCTCGACCAGGACCTGGTGGCCGGCGTCGATGGCGGCCTGGATGGCGACCTGCAGGTGCCGCTCCGCCTCGGCTTGCAGATGCGCATCGGCGAGGAAGCGATGGCGACCGGCCTCAGCGATCTCGCGGAGGGCGGTCAGCCGCTGGTCGAGGCTCCGCAGCCGAAGGTCGAAGGTCTCACGATCGACCAAAGGAGCCCTCCTCCAGCCGACGCCGGAGCGCCTGGCGGGCCCGCCGGCGAAGCGGTTCGGTGTCGAGGTACTCGCCCACGGCTCGGATCCGGTGCCGGACCCTCAATGCCTCGTCCCGTGAGAGGATGAGCTGCCCGTCGCGGATGACGCGATAGGCGAGGGCGGGCGGCGCTTCGTCGAGGAGGACAACGTCGACGGCGTCGCAGCCGAGGGCGTCGATGACGGCCCCGGTCAGCTCCAGCTGAAGGGTGAGGCGATCCCCGGCCCGGGCGGGATCGACGACGACGGCGACGTCGACGTCGGAGAGCGCCGAGGTGGACGCTCTGGCCTGAGACCCGAAGAGGTAGGCGACGGCGACGGCGTCGTGGCGTTCGAGGACCCTCCGAAGGGTCGCGACGAGATCCGGGCGGCCGTCCGACCGGATCGCTCGGTCGGCGGCGGCCGCCCGCGTCCCAGGCTTCCCCGTCCGAGTCTCGCCCTCCGGCGGCTCCCCCGTCCGAGTCTCGCCCTCCGGCGGCTGCCTCGCCCCCGTCGATCCCGCGGGCTGCGGGCCCTCGCCCACCGCGTCAGCCCCAGAACCCGGACCCGTGGCCGACGACGAGGAGGACGAAGGTGAGGACGGCGAGGGCGAGCCAGAAGAGAACCGAAACCCGGCTCGGTGTCGGCCAGGCCTCGGGGTTCTCGAGCTTCGGTAAGCGGCGGCCGGGGAGCGAGGCGCCCCAACGGCGCGACCGGAGCTGACGCTGCCAGTTCTCTTCGATGACCGGGCGGGGCCCGAGGCCGCCGCGGCGATCGGGTCGGTGGAGTTGGAGGCTCATCGATCTCCCTGTGCCGTAGAGCTCACTTCGAGGGGTTCCGCCGCGGAGGCGGCGCCGGTCTGGTCCTCCTCGCCCCGGACATCGAGCTTCCGGGCCACGCCGTCCTCCCAGAGGAGGAGCTCCTGGGTGAAGGAAATCTCGCTGCTGAAGAGGGCGCCGACGGACTCGCCACGATGGATCCGTTTGATCGCCTCACCGATGAGGGGAGCGACGGAGATCGTCGTGATCTTCGGCAGCCGCTTCGATGGCGGGAGCGGGATCGTGTCGGTGAGGACGACCTCGGTGACGTTGGCGGCCTGGATCCGCTCGATCGCCGGATCGGAGAGGACGCCGTGGGTGGCGCAGGCGAAGATCCGCTTCGCCCCCTCGCGCTCAAGGGCGCGGACGGTCTCGAGGAGGGTCCCGGCAGTATCGATCTCGTCGTCGACGATGATCGCCTGGCGGTCGCGGACCTCGCCGATGACATTCAGGAGCTCGGCGCGGTCAAGGTTGCCGATCCGCCGCTTTTCGATGATGGCGAGGGGCGCGTCGAGGAGTTCGGCGAAGGTCCGGGCTCGCTTGGCGAAGCCGAGGTCGGTGACGACGACGAGGTCCTCGAGGTGCTTCTGCCGGAAGTAGTTCGAGAGGAGGTGGACGGCCGTGAGCTCGTCCACGGGGATGCTGAAGAAGCCCTGGATCTGGCCCTGGTGGAGGTCCATCGTCAGGAGGCGATCGGCCCCCGCCACGGTGATCATGTCGGCGACGAGCCGGGCCGTGATCGGCACCCTCGGCTGATCCTTCTTGTCCGATCGCCCGTAGGCGTAGTAGGGGACGACGGCGGTGATCCGCCCGGCCGAGGCGCGCTTGAAGGCGTCGATCATGATGAGGAGCTCCATGATCGACTGGTTTACCGGGCGGCAGGTCGGTTGAACGAGAAAGATGTCCTTTTCGCGGACGTTGTCGAGGATGCGGACGAAGATGTTCTCGTTGGCGAACTGGAAGACCTCGGCCCGGCCTGGCTGGACGCCGAGGTAGGCGCAGATCTTCCGGGCGAGCTCCGGGTTGGCGTTGCCGTGATAGATCTCGAACTGGTCCGCGTACATCGTCGTCTCCCGAACGGCGAGCGCCGCCCGCGGGGTCGGACGGACCGAGCGGCTCACCGGCCGGCCCGGCCGCGCCCGTTGACCGAGTTCTGGCCCCTTCCGGTGCCGTCCGGCTCCGGTCCGTCCCCTTCGGCGCCGCCATTGTCGCCGATGGCTCGGCGAGCCGCCAGTCCCGGCCGGAAGGCCGCGATCCCGACGACCCGGTCGCCCTCGTTCAAGCGCATGACGATGACCCCGCGGGCTGCCGGTGAGTACCGGTTGATCGTCGCCAGCTGGGTCCGGACGACCTGCCCGGCGGCACTGATGAGGAGGAGCTCCTCGTCGGCCTCGGTGACCTGCTGGACGGCGGCAACCCGACCGGTCTTGCGCCCCTCGAGGGCGATGAGCTGGACCCCCTGGCCGCCGCGATGCTTGCGTCGGAACTCGCGGAGGGCGACCCGCTTGCCGTAGCCGGTCTCGGTGAGGACGAGGAGGTCGGCGTCGGGGGCGACGACGGACATCGAGACGACCTCGTCGTTCGCCCTGGCGAGGCGGATCCCGATGACGCCCGCGGCATCTCGGCCCATCGGCCGGACCTCTGTCTCCGCGAAGCGTGCGAGCTTCCCGAGAGCGGTGGCGAGGATGATGTCGTCGTGGCCGGTCGAGACGTCGACCCAGGCGAGCTCGTCGTCAGGGGCGATGGTGATGGCCCGGATCCCGGTCGACCGGACTCGTTCGAACTGTTCGAGGGGCGTCTTCTTGATCATGCCTCGCCGGGTGGCGAGGACGAGGTACCGACGCTCCTCGAAGTCGGGGAGGGTGATCGTCGCCACCGGGACCTCGCCCGCCTCGACCTGGACGCCGGGCAGGTTGACGATCGGCAGTCCCTTCGCCTGGCGGGAGGCGTCGGGGATCTGGTGGACCTTGGCCGAAAAGACCCGGCCGCGGTTCGTGAAGAAGAGGGCCCAATCGTGGGTGTTGGCGACGAGGAGGTGCTCGACGGCGTCCTCCTCGCGGGTGACGTGGCCAATGATGCCCTTGCCGCCCCGATGCTGGCGCCGGTAGGCAGCCAGGGGTTGGCGCTTGATGTAGCCCCGCCGGGAGATCGTGATGACGACGTCCTCGTCGGCGATGAGGTCTTCGTCCGTCATCTCGCGGGTTGCCGAGTCCTCGACGCGGGTTCGTCGCTCGCCAGCGTACTTTCGCTTCAGCTCGAGGAGCTCGTCCTTGATGATCTGGAGAACGCGGGCTGGGTTGGCGAGGATGTCCTCGAGCTCGGCGATGAGCTGGATGACGGCGAGGTACTCGTCCTCGATCTTTTGGCGTTCGAGGGCGGCGAGGCGGGCGAGGCGCATGTCGAGGATCGCCTGGGCTTGTGCCTCGGTGAGCCCGAAGCGACTCATGAGGTTGGCCCGGGCCGTCTCGACGTCGGCCGATTCGCGAATCGTCTTGATGACGGCATCGAGGTGGTCGAGGGCGATCTTCAAGCCCTCCAGGATGTGGGCCCTGGCCCTCGCCTTCTCGAGGTCGAACTCGGTCCGGCGCCGCACGACCCCCCGCCGGTAGTCGATGTAGTGCTGGAGGACCGCCTTCAGGGGCAACGTCTGCGGCTGCCCGTCGACAAGGGCGAGGATGTGCATGTTGAAGGCGAGCTGCATCGGGGTGTGCTTGAAGAGGTTGTTCAGCACCTTGTGCGGGTTGGCGTCCCGCTTCACCTCGATGTAGATCCGCATCCCGTCGCGGTCCGACTCGTCTCGCAGCTCGGCGATGCCGTCGATCCGCTTTTCGCGGACGAGGTCAGCGATCTTCTCCAGGAGGGCGGCCTTGTTCACCTGATAGGGCAGCTCGGAGACGATGATCGCGATCCGGTCGTGACGAGTCTCCTCGAAGGCGACCTTGGCCCGCATGATGATTCGCCCGTGGCCGTGGGCGTACATCTCCCGGATGGCGTCGAAGGTCTCCTGCTGGCCGGTGAGCGGGTTCCGGCGGGTGTCGTAGCGAAAGATCGTCCCTCCGGTCGGGAAGTCGGGGCCCTTGACGTGGTTGCAGAGGTCGTCGGAGGTGATGTCCGGGTCGTCGATGAGGGCGATCGTGGCGTCGACGATCTCGCCGAGGTGGTGGGGTGGGATGTTCGTCGCCATCCCGACGGCGATCCCGGAGCTGCCGTTGACGAGGAGGTTCGGGAGCTTCGCCGGGAGGACGACCGGCTCCTTCTGAGTGCCGTCGTAGTTGTCGACGAAGTCGACGGTCTCGCGGTCGATGTCAGCGAGCATCTCGGCGGCGATCGCCGTCAGGCGAGCCTCGGTATAGCGCATCGCCGCCGGGGAATCGCCGTCGATGGACCCGAAGTTGCCCTGGCCGTCGACGAGCGGGTAGCGCATCGAGAAGTCCTGGGCGAGGCGGACGAGGGCGTCATAGAGGGCCACGTCGCCATGGGGGTGGTACTTACCCATGACCTCGCCGACGATGGCGGCGCACTTTCGGTACGAGCTCGTCGCCGAAAGGCCCATCTCGCCCATCGTGTAGAGGATCCGGCGGTGGACGGGTTTCAGCCCGTCGCGAACGTCTGGCAGGGCGCGGGCGACGATGACGCTCATGGCGTAGTCGAGGTAGGAAACTCGCATCTCCTCCTCGATCCGCACGGCGCGAACGTTCACCTGTTCCTCGGCCATCGGATCAGCGCCTCCTCACGGCGCTCGGTGCCCGTGGCGTCGGCACGGGGTGGGTCGGGTGTCCGCTCACCGCCGAGTCACCTCCCAGGACGCTCGGAGGGGTCTGCCGAGCCACGTTCGACACCTCGGCCGCCGTCGGCGATGCCGTCGGCGACCCGTTCGCGTCCAGGCGCCATCGAAGCGACAACGTCGATCCCTGCGTCCGGTTCGGGTTCGGGTACGAGCCGGAAGCGATAGCGCTCTCGAAATTCCCGCTGCCGGTCCTCGGGAGCCGGGAGGTAGGCGGCCTCGGCAGTGGCGAGAACGAGGCCGGTCCCCGGCTCGACGACGCGGCCAGCCGTCCGAACAAGCCGTCTTCCCGCCTCGACGACCCAGCCTTCGGCCCGGATCTGCCGGCCGATCGGGACCGGGCGCCGGAAGGCGACGTTCAGGCGGGCGGTCAGACCCCACATCTCGCGCTCGACGAGGGACCAGGCCATGACCTCGTCGAGGATCGTGCTGACGATTCCCCCGTGGGCGATGCCTTGCCAGCCCTCGAAGCGCCGGTCGAGCACGAGTTCCGTCCAGCACCTCGTCCCGTGCTGACCCCTCCCCTCTCCCTCCAGGCCCGCGATGCTCACGTGGAGGGTGAGCTGGAGACCGTGCTCGTTCAAGGTTCCGCAGGCGAAGCAGTGGTGCGGAGCGAGCTCGAGGCGACGCCCGGCGATGCGAACATTGGCGGCCCTGGGCGCCGCGACGGGCGCGGAGTCAGACATCGAGGTTCCGGACCTTCCGGGCTTCCGCCTTGATGAAGTCCTTCCGCGGCTCGACGCGCTCCCCCATGAGCATCGTAAAGATCCGGTCCGCCTCGGCGGCGTCCTCGATCTCGGCCCGAAGGAGAGTCCGGGTCTCCGGGTTCATCGTCGTCTCCCAGAGCTGCTCGGCGTTCATCTCGCCGAGGCCCTTGAAGCGCTGGACGGTGACGTTCTTCGTCCCGAGCTCCTTGATGATCTGGTCCCGCTCTCGCTCCGTCTGGGCGTACCGGGTGACCTTGCCGGTGCTGATCCGGTACAGCGGCGGCTGGGCGATGTAGAGGTAGCCGTGCTCGATGACCTCGCGCATGTGCCGGAAGAAGAAGGTGAGGAGGAGGGTCCGGATGTGGGCTCCGTCGACGTCTGCGTCGGTCATGATGATGATCCGGTGGTAGCGGAGCTTCGAGATGTCGAAGCCCTCGCCGATGCCCGCCCCGAGGGCGATGATGAGGGGCTTGACGTTCTCGCTGGCGAGGATCCTGTCGAGGCGGGCCTTCTCGACGTTCAGGAGCTTACCGCGGAGCGGAAGCACGGCCTGGAAGCGGCGGTCCCGACCCTGCTTCGCCGAACCACCGGCTGAGTCGCCCTCGACGATGTAGAGCTCGCTGCGGGCTGGGTCCCGCTCCTGGCAGTCGGCGAGCTTCCCGGGCAGCGAGAGCCCTTCGAGGGCCCCCTTCCGGATGACGAGGTCGCGTGCCCGCCGGGCCGCCTCACGCGCCCGAGCGGCGGTCAGACACTTCTCGACGATCCGGCGGCCATCGGCGGGGTTCTCCTCGAGGTAGGTGCCGAGGGCGTCGGCGACGGCTGCCTCGACCTGCCCGGCCACCTCGGCGTTGCCGAGTTTCGCCTTCGTCTGGCCCTCGAATTGGGGCTCGGTGAGCTTGACGCTGATGACCGCGGTGAGGCCTTCGCGGACGTCGTCGCCGGTGAGGTTCCCGTCGCTGTCTTTCAGGAGGCCGCTCCGGCGGGCCCAGTCGTTCAGGGAGCGGGTGAGGGCCCGTCGGAAGCCGGTGACATGGGTGCCACCGTCGACGGTGTTGATGTTGTTGGCGAAGGCGAGGAGCGTCTCGGTGTATGAGTCGTTGTACTGGATGGCGACCTCGATCGTCGTCGTGCCCTCCCGTCGCTCGACGTAGATCGGCTGGCCGTGGAGGGGCTCCTTGTTCCGGTTCAGGTAGCGGACGAACGAGACAAGGCCGCCTTCGAAGTAGAAGGAACGCTCCCGATCGGACCGCTCGTCGACGAGGGTGATCCAGATCCCCTTCGTGAGGTAAGCCGATTCGCGGAGCCGCTGGGCGATCGTCTCGAAGGAGTAGTCGATCTCGGCGAAGACGTCAGGGTCGGCCCGAAAGGCCGTCCGAGTTCCCCGTCGATCGCCCTGCGGGCCGATCTTCGTGACCGGCATCGTCGGGTGCCCGCGGACGTACTCCTGGGCCCAGATGCCGCCGTCACGAGCCGACTCGACCCGAAGCCACTCGGAGAGCGCGTTGACGACGCTCACGCCGACGCCGTGGAGGCCACCGGAGACCTTGTAACCACCGCCTCCGAACTTGCCGCCGGCGTGGAGGACGGTGTGGACGACCTCGAGAGCGTCCTTGCCGGTCGGGTGCGGCCCGACCGGAACGCCGCGGCCATCGTCCTCGACGATGACCGTGTTGTCCTTGGCGATGGTGACCCGGATCGTCGTCGCGTAGCCGGCCATCGCCTCGTCGATGGAGTTGTCGACGACCTCCCAGACGAGATGGTGGAGCCCCCGGCTGTCGGTCGAGCCGACATACATGCCGGGCCGGCGGCGAACAGCCTCCAGGCCCTCGAGGACCTGGATGCTCTTGGCGTCGTAGGTTTCGGCAGCCGAGCCGCGGCGTCTGGCCCGAGCAGCTCCCGGCGGGGCGACACCGTCTCCGTTCCGCGGCACCTCGCTGATCGGCGCGAGCCGCCCACGGTCGGCCGTCTCGGTCACCTGCCCCCTCCAACGAGTCGGTCGTAGAGGCGACCGAGCTCCTCGTCGCTGTAGTACTCGATGACGATCCGGCCCCCGCGCCGGCTGCGGGCGATGCGAACCTTCGTTCCAAGGGCTCGCTGGAGGTCGTCCTGAAGCCTCGCCAGTTCTACCTCGATGGGGGCAGCTGTCTGCTGCTCCAAGTCGGGGAGCGATGTCGAAGCGGCCGGATCTCCTGCCCGGAGCCGCCTGGCGAGCTCCTCGGTTTGGCGGACGTTCAGGCCCTTCGCGACGACGAGGGCGGCCAGTCGGCGCTGCTCCTCGGGTGCTAGCCCAGCCATGGCGCGGGCGTGGCCTTCCGAAAGCCGCCCTTCGGCCACGGCAGCCTGGATCTCAGCGGGCTGGTCGAGGAGTCGGAGGGTGTTCGCTACCGTCGATCGTGCCTTCGCGACCCTGGCGGCGACCTCCTCCTGGCTCAACCCGAACTCGTCGATGAGGCGACGGTAGCCGAGGGCCGCTTCGATCGGATTGAGGTCCTCTCGCTGGAGGTTCTCGACGAGGGCCAGCTCGAGCCGATAACGGTCGGGGAGCTCCCGGACGACGGCGGGGATGTGCGTCAGGCCCGCCAGGCGTGCTGCCCGGACCCGACGCTCGCCCGCCACGAGCTCGAAGCCGTCGAGGGTCTCGGTCACGAGAACCGGTTGCAGGACCCCGTGCTCGCGGATGCTCGCCGCGAGCTGTTCGATCTCGGCCTCGTTCGTGTGGCGCCGCGGTTGGTATGGGTTCGTCCGGATCCGATCGAGCGGGATCTCCGTCGGCGCCTGCGTCGTCGGCGTCGTCGGGATGAGGGAGGCGAGGCCTCGCCCAAGGCCGCGCATCGGTTTCGAGGGGCGGGCCATCATGGCCGACCTCCGGCGAATTCGGTTCGGTGTCCACCCGAAGGTGCCGGCGGGTCGGCTCGTCTGGGGGGCTCCGCGGGGGCCGTGACCAGCGCCGGATCGGGGTTTCGGAGGGGCAGCGGATGGGCCGATCCCGGTGTCGATCCCGGCTGCGAGCGCTCAGCCGGCACAGCGGGCACGTGCGGTCGCTCGGCCGGCACGGGCATCTCCTTGGCCGGGCTTCCTAGTACGGGATCCTCGCGCTCGAGGAGCTCGCGCGCGAGCGTGCGGTAGGCGAGCGCCCCCGGTGACTCCGGACGGTAGAGGCAGATGGGGAGGCCGAAGCTCGGCGCTTCCGAGAGGCGGACGCTACGCGGGACGAGGGTCTCGAAGACCTTGGGGCCGAAATGGCGCCGGACCTCGGCTGCGACATCCGCGGAGAGATTCGTCCGGCCATCGTACATCGTGAGGACGATTCCTTTGACTTCGAGGCGTGGATTCAGGTGGTCGCGGACGAGATTCAAGGTCGCAATGAGCTGGGAGAGGCCTTCGAGAGCGTAGTACTCGCACTGAAGCGGAACGATAACCGAATCGGCGGCGGTGAGGGCGTTCACCGTCAGGAGGCCGAGCGAGGGCGGGCAGTCGATGAAGACGTAGTCATAGGCGTCGGTGATCCCCTCGACGAGCCGGGCGAGCCGCCGCTCGCGCTGCGGGAGTGGCGCAAGCTCTACCTCGGCCCCGGCCAGTCCGATGGCGGCAGGAACGAGGCCCAAACCTTCGACGGGGGTCGACACCACGAGATCGGCGAGGGGAACCCCGTCCACGAAGGCGTCGTAGATCGAGCGATGGATCTGTCGCCGATCGGTGCCGAGGCCGCTCGTGGCGTTCCCCTGGGGATCGAGATCGACGAGGAGGACTCGCTTGCCTTCGAGGGCCAGGTACGCCGCCAGGTTGACGACGGTCGTCGTCTTGCCGACGCCGCCCTTTTGGTTGGCACAGGCGATGGTCTGGCCCAACGCTAGCGGCCGATCCGGTGGGAGATCACGATGGAGCATTCTACCATCCACCTCCGTTCCGACGGCCCGGGCGGGCCCCGGATGAACGCTCAGGGACGGGCGAACCCGTTCTGGTGCGGGCCTCGTCCATACCCTCGGTTGCCACGGTGCTCGGCCGCGACCGCTGCCGTCGGATGGCGTGGCCGCGCCGTCACTCAGCCACGGGGCGCAGGCGAGCGGATCGTTCGCACCGCTGCACTCTCGAACGCGGACCATGCCACCATCATCGCCGGCCGCACGTATCGGGCACGTATCTGCGACTCCGTTCCGTACTGCGGCTCAGGCAGACGCGGAGAGTCGGCATTGGCCCGACGAGGGCCGTCCCTCGACGCCTCCGTGGCGCTCCTCGGGTGCCTGCGGTGCAACCGTCATCGCGGCCCTGAGGGCTTCCTGGCCCCCACAGGAGCGGGGTCGCGATCGCCGAGGGGGCCGACCGTCCTGATCCTCGTGTGGTTCCCATGTCGATGGTGACGGTGGGATGCACTCCCAGCGCGCAGACGCAGAAGGCCAGCTCGGCCTTCCGAGGATCTGGGATCGCCGACACCTCGGGACCGCGCCTGTTGGCCGGAGACTGGCGCACGGACCCCGAGGTGCTGACCTCCGTCCTCGAAGCCGTGAGCCATGGACCCTGGGTCCTGGTGCCGCTTGGCGGTTCCGAGTGTCGGCGCCGCAGGCAGCGATGTTTCACGGGAAACACCCTGATCCGCTGCTCAGGTGTGGCGCCCGGCTCGTCGGGCAACAGGGATGCCACCGGCACCCGTTTGCCAGTCGGTCCCGTCGCCGGGAACGACGACTCGGCTCGCCTCCGACAAGGGGGCCCCGCTTCGCGCGAACCCGCCTGACGAGAGTGACAGTCGGACCGCGGAGCAGGTGCCGAGCCAGTCCTCGAAGGGAGCCCCCGCGGCCCCAGACCCGCGGCCCCAGCCCGCGGCCCCGGACCCACGGCCCCAGCCCGCGGCCCCAGAGGAGAATCGTGCGCGTCGACGAGGAGACCCCGTTTCACGGGAACCAATCTCATTCGCACCGAATTGCATTCACGAAGGAGCCATCTGGCCCGTCGTGGCTCCTTCGTCCGCCTCACCGGCTCCCTATACTCGGAAACCGCGCAGGCCCTGCCGGTCCCGGGCCCGTTGCCAGTGACCGCCGGCAGTGCGTCGGGTCGGGAGAACCACCTCCATGTCTTACGCCGTCGCCGCGGTCGTCGCCCTCCTCGCGGCACTTCTCGAGCTCACTCTCGTGCCCTATCTTGCCTTTGGGGGTGCGCATCCCCACCCGGTACTCGTCGCCACCGTCATCGTGACTTCCGCGTTCGGTCTCGACCGCGGAAGCGCCGTCGCCGTCGCAGGCGGTCTCGCTCTCGACGTGCTCGCTCCCCGCCCGCTCGGCTCGTCGGTCTTCGTGCTCCTCGTCGTGGCCGGCGGCGTCAGCGCCCTGGCGAGGGCCTTCGCGTCCATTCGGGTCGTGGCACCGATCGTCCTGACGATGCTCGGGAGCCCCGTCTTTAGTCTCGCGCTCATGGCCCTCCTCAGCATCGCCGAGGGCCGCTCCTGGGGGGACGACCCGATCGCTCTCGTCGTTCCGGGTGCGATCTACGACGCCGTCCTCGCGACCCTCATCGGGCCCCTCGTTGTCTCCCTTCGGGCACGCGCCCGCGAGTCCGAGCGACTCGAGTGGTGAGGCGAATTGCTGGCACCCGTTTCGTGGACTGGGGCGCGGCGACGGGCGCGTGGTGAGCAGTCGGGTCGAGGACACGCTCCTCGACCCCTGAAGGCGCGGCGACGGGCGCGTGGTGAGCAGTCTCGAGCGCTCTCCCCTGGGATTGCAGGGTCTCCGACCTGCGGTGACCGAGGCGTCGTGAGCAGTCTCGAGCTGGCAGGCGCGGTGACGTCGATGCCGCCCGGGAGCGCCAGGTATCGGCCATCGAGCGAGCACCTCTGCGAGCCTGCGGGAGATCACCCAGCGGGGGACT
This sequence comes from Chloroflexota bacterium, assembly GCA_042408535.1. GTDB lineage: Bacteria > Chloroflexota > Limnocylindria > Limnocylindrales > CSP1-4 > BPIH01. Next base: position 12,121 of record JBHORA010000079.1, read on the forward strand.
GCTCATGAGCGGCGACACTCGCGGGCGTGGGTTCGTGCCGACGGGGCGCTGGCGGACGAAGGGGAGGGGCGGTCACATCCTGCTTCGCCTGGCCGTATCCTCGAGCCCAGTCGAGCCCAGGCAAAGGCGGCGGTCGTGCCTGAGCTCGGCAACCGCCATCCCGGCGCTGAGGCCAACGCCCATGAGAACAGGCAAAGGCGGCGGTCGTGCCTGAGCTCGGCAACGCCGCGCGTCGCATCCTTCGGGTAGCCCCCGCGCAGTCGCGCACCGAACGCCTGGCCCGATCGAGCGGCCTGGCCTACCCTAGGTGTCGACACCCGGCGGACCTGCCGATGGTTGGGCACCTCCGACTGTCGAAGGCCGCGGGCTTTCGATCGGACGGCTCGCCTCTGCAGGAGCGAGGCGCCCAGGGGGGCTCGACGGCCAGCGGCTCCGGGAGCTCGAGGGCAGTTGCATCGGGCAGCGCCAGGGACGCCTCGGTCAGGCAGCGAGTCGTCGGACGGCCAAACCCGACGGCCGAACCAGTCGGACGGCCAAACCCGACGGCCGAACCATGAGCAACCGGGAGATAGGAAGCGCCAGAACGGTGACCGACATCACCTTCCACGAACCGCGACTCGCGAACCGGCAGCTCGCCCGGTTCGTCGTCTTCGCCGTCATCGCGCTGCTCGTCTTCGGTGCGCTCGGGACGCGCCTCTTCTACCTGCAGATCATCCGAGGCAGCGACTACGGGGTCCTGGCCGATCGGAACAGCCGGATCGAGGAGGCGATCCCATCGACTCGGGGGCTCATCTACGACCGAGCTGGACGCCTCCTCGTTCGGAACGTTCCCACCTTCTCCGTCAAGGTCCGGCCGGCCGATCTTCCGATGGAGCTCCGTGACGAGGTCATCGGGCGACTGGCAGCCCTCCTCGGCAAGGATCCGGCCGACATCATCGCGACCATCGACGCGAGCCCGGGTTCTCGCTTCGAGTACGTTCGTGTCGCCTCCGACGTCGCCGAGGCAACGGCCCGACTCATCGCCGAGGCACATCTCGACCTGCCAGGCGTCCAGGTCGTCGTGGAGGCCCGTCGGGAGTACCTCTACGGCCCACTTCTCTCGCAGATCCTCGGCTACACCGGCCGGATCGACGCGACGGAGTACGCGCGACTCCGCTCGTCCGGGTACCTGCCCGACGACATCATCGGCAAGGCCGGCGTGGAGGCCGTCTACGAGGGCGCCCTCCGGGGGCAGTACGGCGTGCAGGTCATCGAGCGCGACGCTCGAGGCCGCCAGGTCCAGGTTCTCCAGACTCTCCAAGAGCCGATCGCAGGTGCATCCCTCGAGCTCACGATCGACACGCACGAACAGGAGCTCGCCGAGAAAGCACTCGAATGGGGGATGCGGACGGCAGGCCTGAAGCGTGGCGTCATCATCGTCATGAACCCCCAGACCGGGGAGATCCTCGCCATGGTCAGCCTTCCGACCTACGACGACAATCTCTTCGCTCGCGGCATCAGCACGGCCGACTTCCGGCGTCTCCTCAGTGATCCGAACAAGCCCCTCCTCAACCACGCCATCCAGGAGCAATTTCCGCCGGGCTCGACGTACAAGCTCGTCACGGCGGTCGGTGGCCTTGCCGATGGGAAGATCACGCCCGAACGGCGGCTCCAGACGAAGGCGTATCTGACGATCGGCACGACTCGTTTCTACGACTGGAATCGACGGGGTTGGGGCCCCTGTGACCTCTACTGCGGGTTCAGCCACTCGAGCGACACGTACTTCTATCAGGTCGCCGGTATGCTCGGCATCGACCGCCTCGCCGACTGGGCGCACGAATTCGGATTCGGCCAACCGACAGGCATCGATCTGCCCGGTGAAGCCGCTGGGATCGTGCCGTCGAACCAGTGGAAGCTCGATACGCTCGGCCAGCCGATCTACCCGGGCGAGGTCTACCAGGCCGGGATTGGTCAGGGGTACGACGCCGTCACGCCACTTCAGCTCCTGAACGCGTACGCTGCTCTCGCGAACGGGGGCACGCTCTATCGACCCCAGGTTGTCCGACGGATCATTGCCGCCGACGGCTCGGTGGTTGAGGACTTCCAGCCGGAGGTCCTCCGGAAGCTCGACGTGTCGCCCGAGATCCTCAGGACGATGCGTCGCGCGGCGCGAATGGTCGTGACGAGCCGGCACACCTACAACCTCGTCGACCTGCCAATCGTCGTCGCCGGCAAAACGGGGACTGCCGAGTTCGGCGTCCGCGACGCCCACGGCCACCTGCCGTTCCACTCCTGGTTTGTCGCCTTCGTTCCCAAGGACCCCTGGAAGCGCTCGGACGATCCGGGCGGCATGCGGGCAGTGTCGAGGACCGATGCCGAACTCGCGGTCGTCGCTTTCGCCTACGACACCCAAACCCTCGGGAACGTCGCGACGGAGGTCGTCAAGTACTACCTCCAGCTCCACTACGGCATCTCGAAGGACTACCGCCTCACAAAACTCCTCGAGCGAACCGACTGATGCGCCCTCGCCGGCTGTTCGATCGCGACCGAGCTCTTGCGCCGTCTGCTGCCGCGCGGCTCGCTGGGGGACACCGCTGATGGGCGTCCTTCGTGCCGAACCTGCGCGCTTCGCCGACCTCGCCGGCCGGTCAGCGGCGGCTGTCTGGCGCTCCTACGACTTCCAGCTGACGATCTACGCCGTCCTCCTGACGGCCGTCGGGCTGACCATGGCCTACACGAACAGCGTCGAGAACGGGCGCCTCGTCCTGGGCCCCGACTCGACCTTCACCCGTGGCCTCCTCTGGGCCGCCATTGCGGCCGTCGTCTACGTCGTCGCCACCCTCATTGACTACCGCTGGCTTCGCACCCTCCGCTGGCCGATCTATTTCGGCAACCTCGCCCTCCTCGTGCTCACCCTCGCCGTCGGGAGCGGCGTCGGCGGTGCCTCCCGGTGGGTCGTCATCGGGCCCCTCGTTTTCCAGTTCAGCGAGCTTGCCAAGGTCCTCGTCGTCGGCGTCCTCGCCGCATACCTCGCTGGCCGCCACGATCGCCTCGGATCGCTCTCGACGATCGTCGGGGCGGTCGTCCTCGTCGCCCCCCCTCTCCTCCTCGTCATGCTCCAGCCCGACCTCGGAACGTCGCTCGTCTTCGGCGCCATCCTGGCCGGGATGCTCTTCCTGGCCGGGGCGAGCCTGACCTGGCTCGGTATCCTCGGTGCCGCCCTCCTCGCCTCATTGCCCATCGTGTGGAACCACGTCCTGCTCGACTACCAGCGCGAGCGCATCCTCTCGTTCCTCGATCCGTCGTCGGATCCGCTCGGCTCGGGCTACCAGCTCTACCAAGCGCAGATCGCGGTCGGTTCGGGTGGATTGCTCGGCAAGGGCCTGACGAATGGGACCCAGAACCGACTCGACTTCCTGCCGGTCCAGACGACGGACTTCGTCTTCGCCATCCTCGCCGAGGAACTCGGCTTCATCGGGGGAGTCGTCGTCCTCGTCCTCTATGCTGCCCTCATCTGGCGGCTTCTCGTCGCGGGATGGCGCTCCCGCGATCCCTTTGGGACCGCCTTCGCCGCCGGCGTTGCCTCGATCATCCTCTTCCAGGTCATGGTGAACATTGGTATGGTCCTGGGGATCATGCCGGTCACAGGCATCCCCCTTCCCTTCATCACGCACGGCGGCGCCTCGCTGACGAGCCTCGCCCTCGCCCTCGGCATCATCCAGAGCATCACGATCCGCCAGTCGCGCGCCGATTGGTGACCGGCCGCGGCCTCGGTTGGCGCTCAGGCTCGGGGTGAGTTTCCGCCTCCCCGACCGAGACGAACCTGGCCGCGACGACGAATCGACGCGGCACTGGCCAACCGACCACCGGCCTTCGCCGTCCGTTCCACGAGCGCCTGCACGAGCACCGGCAGCGTCCGACTCGCGAGGCTGCTGCCGTCGAACGGCGACGGCCCGGCCGTCAGGAGGTGACCGTCGGGGGTGGCCGCCAGGAACGGCTCCGGCGAGGCCACCGTCCTGCCGTGACCGGTGTCGACGACCGGCTACGATGGTTGGTGCTCGACTCACGAGAGAGGAGGATCAGTGCCACTCGTCCTGTTCGGAGCCGTCGGTCTGCCCGGCCCGACGCCGTTCTTCGCCCCGACCGCGGCCGAGGGCGAGACCATCAACGTCTTGGGCGGTCTGCTGGTTCTCCTCGTCGGTGCGAAGCTCGGCGAGGAGGCCGCCCGCCGGCTCGGGCAGCCGGCCGTCGTCGGCGAGCTCTTCGGCGGTTTTCTCGTCGGGCCGCACGCCCTCGCCCTCGTCACGCCGGGCGAGACGGCGACGGTCCTCGCCGAGATCGGGGTCGTCATCCTCCTCTTCGCGGTCGGCCTCGAGGTCCGCCTCGACGATCTCCTCGCCGTCGGCCGGGCGGCCACAGCCGTCGCCGTCATCGCCATGATCCTGCCGATCGCGGGCGGGATCGTCGTCGGTCTCGCCGTCGGCGAGCCGGCTGGGTCAGCGGCCTTCATCGGTCTCGCCCTAGCCGCAACGAGCATCGGCATCACCACGCGCGTCTTGGCGGAGCTGCGGGTCCTGAACCGTGCCTTCTCGCGGGTCGTCCTCGGAGCAGCCGTCATTGACGACGTCCTCGCTCTCGTCGCCATCGGTCTCGTCGTTGGAGCCGTGGAGGGAGATCTCGGCGGGGGGACCATCGTCGTTGCCCTGGCGGCCGTCGGCCTTGTCCTCCTCGGCTTCGCCGCCGCCCGTCGGGCCCGAGGCCTGCGGCGCGAAGCGTTCACCTGGCCCCTCTTTGCCGACACCCCCCTCGTGCCGGCCTTCATCCTCATGCTCACCCTCGCCATCGTCGCCGGCTCCATCGGCCTGGCAGCTATCATCGGCGCCTTCGTGGCCGGCCTCATCGTGGCCGAGACGGAGGCCCGCCACGAGCTCGAGGAGGAGATTCGCCCGCTCGGCCAGATCTTCACCCCCTTCTTCTTCGCGGTGACGGGCTCGCAGGTCGATTTGGCTGCTCTCCTCGACCCAGCCGTCGCCGGCCTCGCCTTCGTCCTCGCCGGCGTCGGGATCGTGACGAAGGCAGTCGGCGGCCTCGTCGGGGCGCGCCCGCTCGGTCGATGGGCGGCAGCCACCGTCGGCTTCGGAATGATCCCCCGGGGCGAAGTCGGGATCGTCGTCGCCAACCTGGGGCTCGGGTCCGGGCTCTTCAGCCCCGGCGTCTTCGCGGCCGTCGTCGTCGCCGTCGTCCTGACGACTGTCGTGGCCCCGTATCTGCTCGTGTGGGCGATCCCCCGAGCCGTCGGCGAAGGGGCCGTCGTCCGCCCCGACCGTCACCGTCGGAGAGCCGCTGCCGCGGCGGACGAACCCGCGCTGTCGAGCCTCGACGAGGGGCAGCCGGCTGAGGGACCCCGGCCGACCGAGCACTGAGGCTCGTCGTCGTGTCGCTCAGGCGCGGTCCGTGGCGGTCGCCTCGGGGCGGCCCCGACAGCCGAGCCTCAAGGGCGACTGGCCGCGGCTCGCTCATGGGCCCTGCGTCCCGCCTCCCTCTGCCGCGCCCGACTCCTCTGCGGCCCGGGTAAGGGGCGACACCGCGCTGCGCCCGAGAACGGCGGCGAGGGCAGCCTCCACCTCGACCGGCGGATCGCCGAGGCGGGCGAAGAGATATCGGTACACGTTCCGCGCCGTCGCCGCTACGGGTAGGGCGAGGATCGCCCCGAGGAGACCGGCGACGGCCGCTCCGACGACGATGGCGACGATGACGAGGCCGGGGTGGAGATCCACAGCTTGCCCCTGGATTTTCGGGACGAGGAGGTGGTTTTCGACCTGCTGGATGGCGAGGTAGAGGAGGAAGACGGCGGCCATTGGCTCCAGGCCGGCCGTGGCGCCGACGAGGATGGCCGGGACGGCCGAGATGATCGGGCCGATGACCGGCAGGAGCTCGAGCACGCCGGCGACGAGCGCCAGAAGGAGGGCATAGCGGGCAAAGATGGGGTCGACGAAGGTCCCGAGGGCGAGGAGGCCGATGTAGGTCGCCCCGCCGACGATCCCACCGAGGAGGAGCTGAGCCCGAACCCACTGCCCGAAGACCCGCCGGACGATCTCCCCGACGGCGATGGCGTCTGCTCGCCAGGCCGGCGGCAGGGCGAGCCGGATCCCATCGGTCAGGTGGCGGGGGTCGAGGAGGACGTAGAAGACCCAGACGGGGATGACGAGGTAGCCGAAGAGGGAGGCGACGAACGAAGCGAGGGAGCCGAAGACGGGGACGAGGACGCTCGGGTCGATTCGGAGGACGGTCTCCGCGACATCGGTGACGGCCGTATCGATGGCCCGACGAAGCTCGGGCGGAAGGTCGAGACCTCGGTAGAACTCGCCCAGCCGGCGAAGCTGTGCGTCGAGGGCGCTCAGGAGGCCAGGCAGCTCGCGGCCAAAGCTCTGGGCCTGCTCGACGAGGGGCGTCAGGGTGAAGCTGAGCGCCTCGACGATGACGACCACGACGACGCCGTACACGACCGGGATGCCGACGATCCGAGGCAGGCCGAGGCGCCCCAGGGCGGCGACCGGCCGATCGAGGAGGTAGACGAGGAGGAGCCCGACGACGAAGGGGCTGAGGGCTCCCCTGGCGAGATACAGGACGGCGCCGAGGGCGGCGACGAAGACGAGGAACAGGACCCCCTGGCGAGGGAGCCGGACCGGTCGGGGCGCCGCCCCTTCGCCCGTCGCCGCCCCTTCGCCCGTCGCCGCTCCTTCGGCCCACACCGGCGTGCCCGCGGCGGGCCGTTCGCTTGCGGCGCTCGTCGAGCCTCGATCAGACAGGCGTCCTTCGGGTGGCGAAACAGTGGGCGCCTCCGTCGGCACGCCTGCCTCGTCCTCCCGTCCAGCCTCGGCTGCACGCTCGTCCATCGTCCCGCAGACTAGCAGACGCCATGACCGTCCACGACGACCGCACCGACGATCGACGAGCCGCCGCACCGGTCCCGGTGCGCCAGCGGTGGCGGCTCGTCTACCGCCGGACCGCGGCGGCAGCCGGCCTGTCTCAACGGGCCCTCGAGACCGCCTGGCTGGCGGCCCTTGAGGCGAGCGGTCTTCCCATCGCCCCGACCGGTCCCGCCAGCTCTCGACCAAAGGTCGTCTTCGGCCCGCCGATCCCCGTCGGCGCCGTTGGGGAACGGGAGCTCCTTGATGTCTACCTGCGGGAACGGGTGACGGCAGCCGAGGCCCGTCGCCGTCTGCAGCCGGTCCTGCCCACCGGCTGCGAGCTCATCGACGTCCATGATGTCTGGGTCGGGGCACCCGCGCTCCCAGCCGCCATCGTCGCCGTCGACTTCCGCGTCGAGCTCGACGTCGGCGCGAACGAACGGGCGCGCGTCGCAAAGGCGCTTCGGGCCGCGGCGCGGGCCCTCCTGTCGGCGGACCGGCTGCAGAGGATTCGAGTCCGGGGTGGGCGGGCCCGCGAATACGACCTCCGGCCCTTCCTCGTCGACCTCCGCCTCGAGCCGACCGATGGGGATCGAATCTGTCTGGCGATGCGCCTCCGCGTCGCCCCGGAGGCCGGGGCTGGCCGCCCGGACGAGGTCGTTCGGGCCCTCCTGGAGGCAACGACCGACGAGGGCGCGCTGGCTCTCCTTCGCCGGGCGTCCGAGGACTGGCTGGCCCGATCGTCGGTCGGGCTCCTCACCGCCGCGCCCGCTGACGGCGAGGCTGGCCGAACGGGGTTCGCCGGAGGTGTGGCGGCACCACCGGTCCCGCCCGGATGGGCGACTGCGACACCTGAAGGCGCACCGCCCGGCGCGGGGGACACAGCCGCCGTCTTCGGCGGGGCGACGGCGCCCCGGGGCGGTCGCCCGCTTCTCGTCGTCCGTGAACGCCTCGTCACCACCGACGAGGTTGGTAGCGCGGCGGCGGGCGGACGACTCGGAGCACCGGGGCATGACCGTCCGTCGGCTCAGGAAGCGCCAGCTCCGGGCCCTCTCCGTCGGGACGAGGAGGACCCCTCCCCAGCATTCGCCCCGGAGGACGGCGGACGCCCTGGAGCGGTGTAACATCGGGGTGGCCGTGGTCATCACCCTCGAACGACGTCTCCGCCGCCTCGCCTGGCTGGCTCGGCTCGCTCTCCTCGCCGTGGCCGCCGACCTCGTCGCCCACGACGCCATCTATCGCTCCCTGAGCGATGGGCCGGCTCCAGACCGCTCGCGCCCCTTGACCGAGCACGGCTATTGGCCCCTCTTCCTGGGGGTGGCGCTCGCACTCGTCGTCTCGAGCCTCGTCCGGGTCGCCCGGCGCTTCCGGCGCCTTTGGTACCTTGACCGGGCGATCGGCGCGGGAGGTGCCGCGGCGGACCTCACCACGGCACGAGGAATGGCTCGCGGTTCCTCCGACCCGCCGACCTACCATCGGGAGTTCCTCTTCCTCTGGCCGACCGTCGGGGTCGCCACGGCAGCCCTCTTCCTCGTCCAGGAGAACCTCGAGCACCTCGCTGCCACCGGGACCTGGTTCGGGTTGGCGCCGCTCGACGGGCACCTGCATCCCGACGCTCTACCCATCACCGCCGCGGCAAGCCTCGTCGTCGCTGCCGTCGGTGCCCTCGTCCGCTGGCGACTCCGCGTCCTCGAGCACCGTCTCGACGTGGCGGCCGCCGGGGCCAGGTTCCCGAGGCCGACGTCCGATCCTGTCAGCGGGGGTTGGTGGCTCGTCGCTGCTGCCTGCCGGCACGAGCGGATGCTCGTCCGCCTCGATGCCGGCCGCGCCCCACCCGTGACTGCCTGAGGATCGTTCGCCCTTGGCCGTCGTCGGCCGGCGGGGTCGCCGTCGATTCGGCGACACCGCGGGTCGCTGGCCGCGTCCCTTCGTCCCGCACTCGCCTGACCCTCGACTGGAGGTCATGGTGCCCTGGGCTGCCGTGCGCTCGACCATTCGTTCAGCCAAACCGCGCCGTCGTCGCTCGCTCCTCGGCGGCTTCGTCAGCCTCGTCGTGCTCCTCGTCCTCACGGGCTGTACCGGGGGCGCGGCTGGGCCCGATGGTGGCTCGGCGCTCGAGCCGCGGGTCTACGAGCCACCAGTGCCGGCGCCGGCCCTCGACGGGCTCGTTGACACGGCCGGTCGGTCCTTCTCGCTGGAGGGCCTCACCGGCCGAGTCGTCCTCGTCAACTTCGGATACACCCACTGCCCTGACGTCTGCCCGACGACGCTCGCCGTGGACCGCGAGGTCCTTCGAGCCCGTCCCGACCGTGCGGCAGTCGTCTTCATCACCGTCGACCCGGAGCGAGACACCGCCGCTGCTCTGGCGAGCTACCTCGCCTTCTTCGAGGCGCCGATCGTCGGTCTAACCGGCGACCGGGCGTCGATCGCCGCGGTGACTGCCGCCTGGGGCGTCACGGTTGTCCTCGGCAAGCCGGACGCGACGGGCAATTATCCCGTCATTCACACGGCCGGGACGTACCTCGTCGACCCGCAGGGGCGGCTTCGCTTCCTCTACCCGTACGGGACCCCGGCCGACACGCTCGTCACAGCCGTCGACCACCTCGTCGCCGAGCCCTGAGGCGGAAGTGGCGCCTCTTGGCGCGCTGCCCGAGGCGCTGCCCGAGGGGCTGCCTGAGGGGATGCCCGAGGCGCTGCCCGAGGCGCCGCTCGAGGTGTGCTCGGACCGAAAGACTCGAACCGACTTCCATAGGAGGATTGCCAGATGTCCACCGATCCTGGTCGCCTTCCGGCTCCACTCGTCTCTCCTCCGCCTCGGCTGCCGGTCGGGCGAGCCCTCGCGCCGTCTCGGCAGGAAGCTGCCGGCCCCTGCCGCGGCCGACCCCGGGCCCCTCGTGCTCCCCGCTCTGGGGGCCGCCTCGTCGGCCTCGTCGCTGCGGCCGGAGTGATCGTCCTCGTCGCCTGCGCCGCCGGCAGCGAGATCACCGTCCGCGATCCCTGGATCCGCTTGACTGATCCGAGTCGCCCGCTCGGAGGCTTCATGACGATCGTCAACGGGGGCGCCGCCGACGACGCCCTCGTCGGGGCCGAGAGCCCGGCCTTCGGCTCCATCGAGCTCCACGAGACGGTACCGGCGACTTCGGAGGCGAGCCCGATGCCGTCCGATGGGATGGCGAGCCCGATGCCGTCCGATGGGATGGCGATGGCGATGCGCCCCGTCGCGGAGATCCCCATCCCGGCCGGGGGTGAGCAGGCCCTCCAGCCCGGCGGCTACCACCTCATGCTCATGGCCCCGAAGCGCTCTCTGGCCGTGGGCGACACTGTCGAGCTGACCCTCCACTTCAAGAGCGGCCGCTCGGTGACGATCGAAGCGCCCGTGCGGGCACCGTGACGTTCAGCGGCTGGCGGTCGTGCTCGGCTGCCCCCGGACGTGCGCCGCCCCCATCCTGACACAGGCTCGGCCCTCCGACTGTCGAGCCGGACCAGCTGCGCCCTGCTACGCCCCGCGCCCTGCTACGCCCTGCTCCGCCCTCCGCGCCCTGCTACCCCCCGCGCCCTGCTACGCCCTCGTGGCGCTTCGGCCGGGCGTGCGCCCCACGCACATCCTGGCGGTCCAGCGGCTGCCGGGGCCGACCGACGTGTCGAATCCATGCCCGCAGGATTGAAAGATTCAACAGGGCGGGGCTGTGGACGACCGGACGGCCGTTCACGGTAAGCGTGTGCAGGGACGCCTCAAGCCTTGGGGCCCGCTCGAGCCCGGCCGAGGCCAAAGAATGTGCACCCCACTCACGTCGCTGCCGAAAACGAGGCGCCGGGGTCACGAGATCGACGGGCATGGGAGGTCCGGACGCGGCCGACCGCCGCCACGCTCCGCCGACCGCCGCCAGGCTCCGCCGAACGCCGCCAGGCTCCGCCGACCGGCCCCAGCCTCGGCCGACCACCGCCGCGCCGGGACGACCACATTGCGTTCCGGCGACCTCTACCGTGCTCGTTGACGGCTTCGCCGGCTCGCCGTACACTCGACGCTCGCGCCGCGGGCCGCCCGTCGTGGCCCCGGTGACCCCCGACGTCCGCCCAGGCGGTTGCGCCCGACCGCCACTGGTCGCGGCCCGACCAGCGACCGAAGCAGAGGATCCATGTACGCAGTCATCGAGACCGGCGGCAAGCAGTACCGCGTCGAGCTCGGCAGCTTGCTCGAGGTCGAACGGCTTGACGCCGAGGAGGGTCAGACGGTCACCCTCGACCGGGTTCTTCTCGTCGCCGACGGCGGCGAGGCCGCCATCGGCCGGCCGATCGTGACCGACGCCACCGTCCACGCGGAGGTGGTCCGCCAGACCCGCGGCGAGAAGATCGACGTCTTCAAGTACCGGCCGAAGGCTCGCCGCCGGGTGAAGAAGGGGCACCGCCAGGAGCTGACGGTTCTCCGCATCGCCGACATTCGCTTCAACGGCCGGAGCGCAGCCGAGCTCGCCCGGCAGGCGGAGGAGGTGGCCAGGACGGAGCGTCAGCGGCTCGAGGAGGCGGCTGCTCGCCAGGCAGCAGCTGACCGGGAGCTGGCGGCTCGTCTCGCTGCGAAGCGTGCCCAGGCCGGTGAGGCCCGCGAGGCGATCCGCGGTGGGGCGGGTCGCTCGGCGACACCGGCGGCGGAGACGACGCCCGAACCGAGCCCCGAGACGACGCCCGAACCGAGCCCCGAGACGACGCCCGAACCGAGTCCCGAGACGACGCCCGAACCGAGCCCCGAGAGCGGGCCAAGCACCAGTCGGGGGCGGGGCGGCGCCGGCCGGACGTCCAGGGCGTCGGCCCGCCCATCGCCCTCGGGCTCCGCGGCCTCGCCCGAAGCCGTGGGGGCCGAACCTGCGGCCGAGTCCGGTCAGGCGATCGAGACCGACACCGAGGGAACCCGACCAGAAGGGCCCCGGTCGGCGCGTCGAACCCGGACCACGAAGAAGGACGAGTAGACGATGGCGCACAAGAAGGCAGGTTCCAGCTCAAAGAACGGCCGCGACTCGGCCGGCCAGCGGCTGGGAGTGAAGGTCGGTGATGGGCAGCTCGTGCCGGCCGGCTCCATCCTCGTCCGCCAGCGAGGGATGACCTTCCTCGCCGGCAGCGGGGCTGCCCTCGGCCGCGACTACACGGTCTTCGCGACCGTGAGTGGCCGAGTCCGGTTCGAGTACGCTCGCAAGGACAAGAAGCGGGTCCGGGTCGTGCCGGAGCCGGCCCCCGAAGCTCGGCAGCCGGCGGCTACCAGCGCCTGACGAGCGCCGGCACAGCCGGGCCGCCTCCTCGGGCGCGTCCCTACGGAGGACGGGCTCGGGACGGCAATCGCCAGGCCGCCGCCCTCACCCCTGGAGAGACGATGAAGCCCGACATCCACCCCAAGTACTATGAGGCGCGGGTCCACTGTGGGACCTGTGGGACCGAGTTCGTCGTCGGGAGCACCCGGCCCGAGCTCCGGGTCGATGTCTGCAGCAACTGCCATCCCTTCTACACCGGCACGCAGACCATCATCGACACTGCGGGCCAGGTCGAGCGCTTCCAGCGTCGGCTCGAGCGGCAGATCCGGGCCGGCGCCTGATCCTGGGGCATCGCGCCCGGGCGCCCTCCCGCCGATCGCTGCCTCCTCGCCAGCGCATCCCGCGGCGCCCGTTCGAGGCTGGTGGGCCCGGTTCGATTCGACGGATCGCCGATCGCGAGCCGGAGCGAGGCCCCGAGTGACTCCCGATAGACTCATGCCAGGATGACTCGTCCCTCGTACGGCGGCCAGGCCCTCATCGAAGGTGTCCTCATGCGGGGCCGGGATGCTATCGCCGTCGCCCTCCGCCATCCCGACGGCCAGATCGTCTGGGCGACCGAGCGCCTCGACTCGGGCTTTCACGGCAGCCGCTGGGCCCGCCTCCCGTTCGTTCGAGGCCTCGTCGTCCTCTACGAAACCCTCGTCGTCGGAACCCGCTGGCTCGTCCGCTCGGCGAACGTTGCCGCTTCCGCCGAGGGGGTCGAGCTCGGCCGCGGCTCCATCGGCCTCATGCTCCTCGTCACCCTTGCCGCGGGCGTCGGAATCTTCTTCCTCTTCCCGCTCCTCGTGGCGAGCGTCACGGCGGGCGGCCAGACGAACGACCTCCTCCAGCACCTCGTCGAAGGCCTCGTCCGGGTCGCCGTCTTCCTCGGCTACCTCGCCCTCATTGCTCAGGCTCCCGACATCCGGCGGGTCTTCCAGTACCACGGCGCCGAGCACATGACGATCCACGCCCTCGAGGCGGGCGATCCCTTCGAGCCGGCCGTGATCCGCCGCCATCCCACCGCCCATCCCCGCTGCGGAACGGAGTTCCTCGTCGTCGTCATCGTCCTCTCCATCGTCGCCTTCAGCCTTGTCGGCCGTCAGGAGGCCCACGTCATGGTCGGCAGCCGGCTCCTCCTCATCCCGGTCATCGCCGCCGCCGGCTACGAGCTCCTCCGGCTCGGTGCCCGCCACCGGGCAAACCCAATCGTCCGCCTCGTCATGGCGCCGGGGATCCTCGTCCAGCGGATCACGACCCGCCAGCCGACGGACGACATGATCGAGGTCGCCATCGTGGCCATGGAGGAGGCCCTTCGGGCCGACGGTCAGCCGCTTCCTGCCGGGGCCGGCCGTCTCGACCGCGAGCCGCTCGCCACCGGCACGGCCCTCGCCACCGGCACGGCCCTCGCCACCGGCAAGGCCCTCGCCACCGGCAAGGCCCTCGCCACCGGCAAGGAGCGCGGAGCTGCCCGCACCGCCCCACCCGCTGGCCCGGCCTCCAAGAGCTACGAGTCCGCCCCGGACCAGTCCGCCGAACGGGTCGAGCCATGAGCGGCTTCGAGGCCACCCTCGCCGAGGTCGCCGACCAGTACGACGCCCTCCAGGCTGAGCTCGCCCGGCCCGAGACGGCAGCCGATCCGGCCGCCATCCGCCGGATCGGCCGCGAGCTCGCCCGCCTCGAGCCCGTCGTCGACGCCTACCGGCGCCTCGAGCGGGTCCGGGACGAGCTTCGCGAGGCCCGCCGTCTCCGCGACGAGGAGGCCGACGAGGAACTCCGCGACCTCGCCCGGGACGAGGTCGAGCGGCTCGTACGGGCCGAGGCGAGTCTCCTCGAGGAGCTCCGGCTCCTCCTCCTGCCGCGCGACCCGAACGACGAGCGGAACGTCATCATGGAAATCCGGGCCGGCGCGGGCGGTGAGGAGGCGGCCCTCTTCGCAGCCGATCTCCTCCGGATGTACCTTCGGTACGCCGAGCGGCGCCGATGGCGGGTCGAGCTCATGTCGGTCCACGAGACCGGGATCGGCGGTATCAAGGAGGCGATCGTCCGGATCGACGGCGAGGGCGCCTACTCGCGCTTGAAGTTCGAGGGCGGCGTCCATCGCGTCCAGCGGGTCCCGGCCACCGAAGCCTCGGGCCGGATCCACACCTCGACGGCGACGGTCGTCGTCATGCCTGAGCCCGAGGAGATCGACGTCGAGATCGACGAGGAGCGCGACCTCCGGATCGACGTCAAGCGATCGTCGGGGCCCGGCGGCCAGTCCGTGAACACGACCGACTCGGCGGTCCGGATCACCCACCTCCCGACCGGCCTCGTCGTCGAGATCCAGGACGAAAAAAGCCAGCACAAGAACAAGGCGAAGGCCCTCGCCGTCCTCCGCGCCCGCCTCTACGAGCGCGAGCTCGAGCGTCAGCGGGCCGCGGAGTCGGCCACGCGCCGGAGCATGGTCGGCGGCGGCGAGCGGGCCGAAAAGATCCGAACGTACAACTTCCCGCAGGACCGGGTCACCGACCACCGCATCGGCCTCGACCTCCACAACCTGCCGGCCATCCTCGACGGTGACCTCGACCGGATCATCGACCCCCTCGTCACGACCGACCAGGCGGAGCGGCTTCGGGCCCTTGGCGAAGGGGAGGACGGCAATGGCATCCGCTGATCGGGCTGCGGGGATCCGCTTCGTCCCGGCGCCGCCCGTCGAGGTCGTCGTCGCTACCGACCTCGGCTCGGTCGCCGTCCTCAAGCACGGCAACCTCTATCTCCTCACTGACCAGTTCGGCGACATCCACCCCGACACGAGGGGGCTCGGGCTCTACGAGGGCGATACCCGACTCCTGTCGTGCGCGCTCCTCCGGGTGAACGGCTACCGACCGGCGATTCTCCAGGCGCCCGTCGGCGGCGCCTACGAGGACGCCATCGAGCTGACGAACCCCGAGCCCCGGCGTGACCTCGGGGCGAAGCTCGATCCCCTCGCCCTCGTCCATCGCTCCATCGGAATCCGCCGCGAGCGCGTCGTCGCGGGGCTCTTGCGGGAGCGGGTCCGCCTCGTCAACTACGCCGAGGGTCGAGCCCGCGTCGAGCTCACCCTCGACCTCGCCGCCGATCTGGCCGACATCTTCGAGGTCCGGGGCTGGCCCCGAACACGGCGGGGCACGCACCTCCCGATCGCCCTCCACGAAGGGCTGGGGCGGGTCGTCTTCCGCTACGACGGCCTCGACGGCGTTCGCCGCGTTGTCCACGTCGCCCTCGACGGCAACCCGTCCCTCGCTCCCACCGAGGACGGGACGATCCGGGCCATCTGGCGCTGGTCGATTCCGTCGGGCGGGGAGCGCCAGGTCGAGTGGCACGTCTGGGCCGAGCGGCAGCGGCTCGGCGACGGGGGTCGGCTGGCGTCGGAGGGAGGCCCCGGCGCTGGCCGCGGGAAAGGCGAAACACCCGGCGAAGCCGAGCCCGGCGGCGGGGTCTTGAGGTCGGCCCCGAGGTCGGCCCCGGAGTCAGCAGCGGGGTCAGCGCCGGGGTCGGCCCCGGAGTCAGCAGCGGAGTCAGCGCCGGGGTCGGCCCCGGAGTCAGCACTGTCGTCAGCACCCCCCTCCGAACCCGGCGAGCCCGTTGGCCCGGCAGGGAGGAGCGCGGTCGCCGTCGCCGAACGCGTCGCCACGGACGAGTCCGCTGCCCTCGCCCTCTTCACGCCCGTGCCCCGCCTCCGTGACGAGGAGGCCGGCGCCGCCTACCGGGCCTGGTGGCGAGGGGCGACGGAGGTCGAGTCCGACAACGAGCTCTTCAACCTCACCCTCCAGCGCTCGACGACCGACCTGCGCCTCCTCGTCAACGAGGGCCCCAGTCACCGGGAGTGGCATCTGGCGGCGGGCATCCCCTGGTTTGTCACCCTCTTCGGCCGGGACTCGATCATCACCGCCCTCCAGGTCCTTGCCTTCCGGCCTCAGATCGCCTACGCGACCCTCGATGTCCTCGCCGCTCGCCAGGCGACGGCCCTCGACCCGGAGCGGGACGCGGAACCCGGCAAGATCCTCCACGAGCTCCGGACCGGGGAGCTGGCGGCCATCGGCGAGCTCCCCCATACCCCCTATTACGGCTCCGTCGACGCGACGCCCCTCTGGCTCATCCTCCTTGGCGCGACCTTCGACTGGACTGGCGACCGGGCTCTCCTCGACCGGCTCTGGCCGCACGCCCTCGCCGCCCTCGACTGGATCGACCACTGGGGTGACCGCGACGGCGACGGCTTCGTCGAGTACGAGCGCCGGAACCCAACGGGCCTCCTGAACCAGGGCTGGAAGGATTCCTCGGACGCGGTCCGCGACCGCCACGGGCGCCTCGTCCCGACGCCGATCGCCCTCGTCGAGGTCCAGGGCTACGTCTACGACGCGAAGCGGCGGATGGCGCATCTGGCCGACGTCCGGGGCGAGACCGAGCTCGCGACCCGCCTCGAGCGGGAGGCCGCCGCCCTTCGAGAGCGTTTCGAGGCAGCCTTCTGGGTGCCGGACCTCCGGTACTACGCCATGGCCCTCGACGGCGAGAAGCGTCAGGCTGACGCCATCACCTCGAACCCTGGCCAGGCCCTCTGGGCAGGCATCGTCTCGTCGGAGCGAGCCCGGCCCGTCGCCGATCGGCTCCTCGGGCCCGGTCTCTACTCGGGCTGGGGCGTCCGGACCTACGCCGCCGGTCAGCCCGGCTACAACCCGATCGGCTACCACACCGGGACCGTCTGGCCCCACGACACCTCGCTCATCGCTGCCGGGCTGAAGCGATATGGCTTCGAAGACGAGGCGAACGAGCTCATCGGCCGGGTCTTCGAGGCGGCCCAGGCCTTCCCCGCCTACCGCCTCCCGGAGCTCTTCTGCGGCTTCGAGCGCGACTCGGCGACGTCCCCCGTTCCGTATCCCGTGGCGTGCTCGCCCCAGGCCTGGGCGGCAGGCGCACCCTTCCTCTTCCTCGAGACGATGCTCGGCCTCCGCCCCCACGCCGAGCGCGGCGAGCTCGAACTCCTCCACCCCCATCTCCCGTCCTGGCTCCGGAGCGTCCGGATCCGGAATCTCCGAGTGGGGTCGGCCCTCGTCGATCTCCTCTTCCACTCCTGGCGCGGCACGACGAGCGCCGAGGTTCTCCGGAAGGAAGGGGACATCGCGGTCACGATACGGCTGTGAGGCCGGTGCCGATCCCGCCCGCCTCGACCGTCGGCGAGGAGCTGCAGCTCGGGGTCGCTCGGCTCCGGGCAGCCGGGTCGGAGACGGCCCGCCTCGACGCCGAGGTCCTCCTCGCCTGGGCCCTCGGGGTCGATCGGTCGACGATCCTCGCCCATCCCGAGGCGACCGTCGCCGGCGAGGCTCTAACGACGTATCGGCGAGCCGTCGAGCGGCGGACGGCGGGGGAGCCCGTCGCCTACATCCGGGGCCTGAAGGAGTTCTTCGGCCTCGCCTTCGCCGTCGACCCCCGAGCCCTCATCCCTCGGCCCGAGACCGAGCGCCTCGTCGAGCTCGCCCTCGCCCACCTCGAGGCACGCCTCACGGCCGCCCCGCGGCCGGCTGGAACTCCCCGACTTCGAGTCGTCGACGTCGGGACCGGGGCCGGGCCGATCGTCGTCGCTCTCGCCGTCAGCCTCCGGCGCCGGGGCATGCTCGACGAGGTCGAGCTCTGGGCGACGGAGGCGGACGAGGAGCCCCTCGACCTCGCCCGGGAGAACGCCGTCGCCCATGCCGTCGCCGACGCGGTCACCTTCGTCGTCGCCGACCTCCTGCCCGCGGGTGCGCCCCCCTGGGATCTCGTCTGCGCGAACCTGCCGTACGTCCCCTCGGCCGCCGTCGACGAGCTCCCCGTCGCCGCCTCCTTCGAGCCGCGGCGGGCCCTCAACGGCGGTCCCGATGGCCTAGCCGTCATCCGGCGTCTCGTCGAGCGGCTGCCCGATGCCCTCGCCCCGGACGGGCTCGCCCTCCTCGAGATCGGCGCCGACCAGGGTGATGCCATCGTCGCCCTGGTCGGGGAGCTCCTCCCTGGCTGGGCGTGCCGGGTCGAGGCCGACCTGGCCGGGCTGCCCCGCGTCGCCCGCATCGAGCGCGGGGCCGTGCCGGGCGCGCCCGGCCGGGGTGACGAGACCCGATACCCCAACCGCTTCGACCGATGACGAGCCCCGCCGCGCCTCCCCCGACCGATGACCGCCGGCCGGAGCCGCGCTTCCCGATCCGCCTCGTCGCTCTCGACATCGACGGCACCCTCCTCGACCACGACCTCATCCTCCGGGACCGAACGAGGGCGGCCGTCCGGGGTGCCGTGGCCCGCGGCGCCATCGTCTGCCTCGCCACCGGCCGGATGGCCTCGAGCGTCCGGCCGCTCGCCGAGGCCATCGGCCTCCGGGGACCCCTCATCGCCTACCAGGGGGCCCTCATTCGCGAGCTTCCAGCCCCGGGCGAGTCGAGCCCCGGGCGGCTCCTCCATCACGATCCCCTCCCGGCCGAGGTGGCTCGGGCCGCCGTCCGCTGGTCCTACGCCCACGGCCTGCGGCCCCACCTCAACCACCTCGAGCGGTTCATCGTCCCCGTCGACGACCCGAACGCCGAGGACTACTCGCTCTTCCTCGGGGCCCGGGCCGAACGCGTCGACGACCTCGAAGCGGCGATCGAGCACCCGATCACGAAGGTCATCGCGGTGGCCGAGGCGCCGCTCCCCGAGGGGATCCTCGCCGCCGCCCG
The DNA here is from genome assembly GCA_042408535.1 of Chloroflexota bacterium. Classification (GTDB taxonomy): domain Bacteria; phylum Chloroflexota; class Limnocylindria; order Limnocylindrales; family CSP1-4; genus BPIH01. The sequence goes on from JBHORA010000079.1 coordinate 30,985, forward strand.
GGAGGCCTTCGCCGGGCGGGCCGCGCCGACGATCAGCCACCCCCGCTTCCTCGAGTTCGTCGCCCCCGGCGTCTCGAAGGGTCGGGCCGTCCGCTGGCTGGCTCGACGGCTCGGGATCCCCCTCGAGCAGACCCTCGCCATCGGCGACCAGCACAACGACGTCGAGATGCTCCGGGCCGTCGGCCACGGCGTGGCCATGGCCGGGGCACCGCCCGACGTCCTTGCTGCCGCCCGGTACCTCGCCCCGCCGGTCGGGGAGGAGGGGGCGGCCCAAATCCTCGAGGCCCTCGTCATCCCGAGCCCGGCCGTCGCCGAACGGAACGCCCGCCGCTTCCGGATGGAGGTCCGGATGGACGTCCGGATGAACGAGGCTCGGACGAGGCCCGCATGTGCGACGATGGACGACGACGGAACGAAGGCGAGCAGGGAAGGAGCGTGAGCCGATGACGATGACCCCCACCTCCCGCCTGGCCTGGGCGAGCCTCGCCGAGGTCGACCCGGAGCTCTGGGCGGCCATGCTCGGCGAGCGGGCCCGGCAGCGGGACAAGATCGAGCTCATCGCCTCGGAGAACTACACGGCCGCGGCGGTCATGGAAGCCCAGGGCTCCTGGCTGACGAACAAGTACGCCGAGGGGCTCCCCGGGCGCCGCTACTACGGCGGCTGCGAGTACGTCGACGTCGCCGAGACCCTCGCCATCGAGCGAGCCCTCGCCCTCTTCCGGGGCGCCGAGCACGTGAACGTCCAGCCCCACTCCGGGGCCCAGGCGAACATGGCCGCCTATTTTGCCGTTCTCGAGCCGGGCGACCGGATCCTCGGCATGAACCTCGCCCATGGCGGTCATTTGACCCACGGCTCGCCGGTGAACTTCTCGGGGCGCCTCTTCGAGGTCTATTCCTACGGCGTCGACCGGGAAACCGAGCAGCTCGACTACGATGCCCTCGAAGCCCAGGCGAAGGCCGTCCGGCCGAAGCTCATCGTGGCCGGCGCCTCCGCCTACCCTCGCCTCTGGGACTTCGAGCGACTCGCCGCCATCGCCCACGAAGTCGGCGCCCTCCTCATGGTCGACATGGCTCACGTCGCCGGCCTCGTTGCGGCCGGCCTCCACCCGTCGCCCTTCCCCCACGCCGACCTCGTCACGACGACCACCCACAAGACCCTCCGCGGGCCCCGGGGCGGCCTCGTCTTCGCCCGCCGCGACCTGCCCGAGGGCCTCGATCCGGCTGCCTTTCCGACGGTCCGTGGCTCCCTCGCCGCGAGCGTCGACCGAACCGTCTTCCCGGGCTTCCAGGGCGGGCCGCTCATGCACGTCATCGCCGCCAAGGCCGTCGCCTTCAAGCTGGCGATGACCGACGAGTTCCGGCGGGACCAGGAGCGAACCCTCGAGAACGCCAGGGTCCTCGCCGAGGCCCTCGCCGAGCGGGGGGCGCGGATTGTCTCCGGCGGGACCGACAACCACCTCATCCTCATCGATGTCTCGCCCCTCGGGGTGACCGGGCGGGAGGCCGAGCGACTCCTGGACGAGATCGGGATCACCGTCAACAAGAACGCCATCCCCTTCGACCCGCAGCCGCCGAATATCGCCTCGGGGATCCGGGTCGGGACGCCGGCCGTCACCTCGCGGGGCTTCGGGCCCGAGGAGATGCGGGCCCTCGGCCGGATCATCGTCGAAGCCATCGTGACCCGGGCCGAACCGGCCGAACAGGCCCGGCTGGCGGCCGAGGTTCGCGAGATGGCCTCGCGCTTCCCGGTCCCAGGGCTGCCGGCCGACTGAGAGCCGGCGCGCGAGGCCGTGCGGTTCATCCCCGAGCTCGGTAGCGTCCTCCCCTGGCTCGGCGCCTCGGCCGTCGCCGCGGCCGCCATCGCCCTCGTCGGGACACCCTTCGTTCGAGCGCTCGCGGTCCGGGCCGGTCTCCTCGATCTCCCTGATCGCCGGCGGGTGAACACGCGACCCGTCCCCCGGGCCGGCGGGCTCGCCGTCGCCGCCGCCTTCCTCCTCGTTGCCGCCGGCTTCGTCGTCCTCGAAGCCGTCGCCGAAACCGTCCCGGCGCCCGACTTTCTCGAGCCGGGACAGCTCGTCGCCCTCCTCGCCGGGGGTGCTGCGGCGGCGATCCTCGGCCTCCTCGATGACGCTCTTCAGCTCCGAGCCCGCTGGCAGCTCGCCGGCCAGCTTGCCCTCGCCGCCTTCGCGATTTGGCTCGGGATCGGCGTCGAGGCGATCAACGTCCCCTTCGTCGATCGGCCGGTCGTCCTCGAGGGGGCGTTCGGGGTCGCCTTCACGACCTTCTGGATCGTGGGCATGATCAACTCCATCAACTTCATCGATGGCCTCGACGGGCTGTCGGCTGGTGTCGGCTGCATCGCCGCCGTCACCCTCGGTCTCATCAGTTTGACGACGACCATCGGCCAGCCCTACATCGCCGTCCTCTGCTTCGCTCTCGCCGGCGCCCTCCTCGGATTCCTCCGCTGGAACTTCCACCCGGCCGTCGTCTTCGCCGGGACGAGCGGGACGATGTTTCTTGGCTACGTCCTCGCTGTCCTCGCCGTCCTCGGCTCGGCGAAGGTGGCTGTCGCTCTCCTCGTCCTCGGGGTGCCGATCATCGACACGTTCTGGATCATCGTCCGGCGCCTGGCGACGGGCCGGATGCCCTTCAGTCCCGATCGCGGCCACATCCACCACCGGCTCCTCGACCTCGGCCTCGGCCACCGCGAGGCGGTCCTCGTCATCTACGGGATCTGTGCTGTCCTCGCCGTCCTCTCGCTCCTCCTGTCCGGGACCGGGCAGGTCTACGCCTTCCTCGGACTCTTCGTCGGTCTGGGCCTCGTCCTCTTCGCCCTGACCCGCCGCGGCCTCGTTGCCGACGAGCTCGTCGCGGCGACGTACGATGATGGGCAGGCCGGGGACGTCGCTGGCCGATCACCGGTGGATGACCGCGGCCCCGATCCGTCGAGGGATGCCTGAGGGAGCAGGGACGAAGGAGGGGAACGAGGGTCGATGCCGGAGTCGTTCGTCGACGCGGCCGCCGTGCTCGGGATCGTCCTCCTCGTCGCCATCGTCGCGGCCGTCGCTGGCCGGCGCCGAGCCCGGCGGCGCGAACGGGGAGGCCCGGGTGGTCTCGCACCGAGGGGCGGTCGGGGGATGTCCGCGCCCGGCGGGGCGGCGCGGACGGTGGTCTCCACGCCCGGGCCGGGGCCTCTCTCCGCGACCGACGGGACCTCGAGCGGGGCGAGCCTGGCCGCGAGTCGAGGGGCGGCCGTCAGTCGAGGGGCGGCCGTCAGTCGAGGCGCGGCTGGTCACTCGACGATCGACGAGGCGGCTCGTGCGGCCGCTGGCGACCCGGGGAAGCTGCTGCTTCCCACCGAGCCTGCCCGGATCGTCCCCCGCCGGCTCGCCGTCAGCGGTGCTCTCGAGGCTCGCCGACGTTCAGCCGACCGAGCCAGGCTCGACTCCGGGAGCGGTTCCACGTCCCTCGCACCGGCCGGATCGCTGAGCGCCGAGGAGGTCGGAGAACGGCGCCTCGTTCGTCGCCTCCGCCTCCTCCGTGATACCGCCCTCCTCGTCGGTTTCATCTCGATCGTGGCTCTCGTCCTCCTGCTCCAGAACCCGGGTCTCGAAGAGCAGGTGGCGTCCCTCACGGGAACGCCGCCCGCCACGCCGTCGGGGTTGAGCGGCGGATTGCCGATGGGTGGCGCTGGGCTGCCGGGCTCGGCCGGGCCGACGACGAGCCTCGTACCGCCCGTGACGGGTCGGCCGACGACGCCCTCTCCGAACAGCTCCGGGACGCCGGTGCCGACAGCGGTCCCGACGGCGCACCCGACGGGTCCCGCTTCGACTCCCACCTCGACGCCGTGGCCGACGCCGACGCCCACGCCCGCCGCCACGTCGGCGGGGAGCCCGGCGGGGAGCCCCTCGGCAACGCCGACAGCGACGACCACGCCGACGACCACGCCAACGCCGACGGCGACGACCGCGCCGACAACCACGCCAACGGCCACGCCCGCCCCTTCTTCACCACCAGAGCCGACGGCCTCACCAACCCCGACAGCAACCCCGACAGCAACCCCGACAGCAACCCCGACAGCAACCCCGACACCCTCCTCGACGCTGGAGCCGAGCGCGGAGTCCTCCGCCACCACCTCGCCAAGCCCCTGACTGCGCCGGCGGGGGATGCTCGTGGCTGCTCTCGATTAGGGAGAGGCCCCGTGGAGGACCGTTGGCCGGAGCGGTGGATGCGCGACGCGGCCGATCGCACCTGCTACACTTACGCCCGCTTTGCCAGGTCGCCCATGATCGAGCCCGGACGAGCCTGGGCCTACTTCGCCCTCTTCTCGGAGATCGGAATCGTCCTGCTGGTTACCACCCTGGCGGGCGTGCTGTTCGGATACTGGGTGGACCAGCAGCTCGGGTCGGTCCCGATCTTCGCCCTCGTCGGCCTCTTCGTCGGCCTGGCGGCGGGTGCCCGGGCCGTCTACCGGCTCATCACCCGGTTCCTGGCGACATTCGAAGACTGACGATCGAGCGCGCGGCGAGGGCCGCGCTCTCCGTACGGAGCGAGCGTGCCGGACGAGCGACACCTCCCAGATCCCATCGCGAAGGATCCCATCGCAGGCACGGCTGTTCCCACGGTCGGGGTCACCGCCGACGGCGGGGCGGCAGCCGTCGACGCCCGCCTTGCCCTCGAGAGCCCCCGTCGCTCGAGGGTCGTTCGGAACCTCGGCCTCCTCATCGCCGCCGTCCTCGCCATCGACGTCCTCGCTATCCTCCTCGTCCCTCCCTTCCCGCCGGGTGAGCCCGGTGCCGCCTGCGCGTTCCCGGTCTGCTTCATCGCCGGCAACCTGGAGCTGCCGGCGCCCCACGTCGTCTTCGACCTCGACCCGTCGTCCTCGCTTCCCCCGGGCCCGCTGGCGATTGGTTTCGACGCCTCGATTACCTCGTCCCTCGTCACGATGTGGATCGTCATGGCCGTCGTGCTCGGGCTCGCCATTCTCGCCACCCGCCGGATGCGCGAGGTCCCGACCGGGATCCAGAACGTCGTTGAGTTCGCCTACGAGCAGCTTTCGAACTTCGCCACGTCCATCGGCGGTCCGGGGGCGCGAGCCCACGTTCCCTTCTACGCTGCCTTCTTCCTCCTCATCCTCTTCTCGAACTGGAGCGGCCTCGTGCCGCCCGTCGGCAAGGTGCCGGAGCTTCGGGCCCCGACGAGCGACGTGAACGTCACCATCGGCCTCGCCCTCGTCGCCTTCGCCTACTTCGAGTTCCAGGGCCTTCGGGCGAACGGCGTCCTTGGCTATCTCGCCAAGTTCTTCCCCCTCGGTGAGTTCCGAAAGGGGATCGGGGCTGGACTCATCGCCCTCTTCGTCGGTCTCATCGAGCTCATGCTCGAGTTCGTGAAACCGGTCACCCTCTCGATGCGACTTTTTGGCAACATCTACGGCGGCGAAGTCGCCCTTGGGGTCCTGACGGCCCTCACCATCGCCGTCGTCCCGGTGGCCCTCTTTGCCCTCGAGCTCATGCTGAACTTCGTCCAGGCCTTGATCTTCAGCGTCCTCATGCTCATCTTCACCCTCGTGGCGGTCGAGAGCCACCACGAGGAAGAAGGCCATGCCGAGCCGGCCGAAGGGCCGGCCGGCGAGCGGGCACCCGCAGCGGCGCCCGCTCACTAACCGGTCGGCGGCCTCGACCGGACGGGAAGCCCCGGCCGACGGGCCGGGGTATGTCCGCCCCGGTCGAGCTCCGACCGCCGAAGATCGGTCCCAGTCCATCGCCGGGCTCGACCCGGCCCCACAGGAGGAAGAAGCAACCATGGAGAACCTCGGCGCAGGGATCGCCGCCCTCGGCGTCATCGGTCCCGGCATCGGCATCGGCATCCTGGCCGGTCTGTCGAGCGCGGCCATCGGCCGCAACCCGGACGCGGGCGGCCAGATCCGCGGCCTGGCGATCATCCTCGCCGCCTTCGCCGAAGGGCTCGGCGTGCTCGCCATCGTCGTCGGTCTGCTCTCGATCTTCATCAAGTAGGCCGGCCAGCCGCCCGAAGGGAGCGCGACAAGTGGACCTCCTGGCGATCGCCGGCGCCGTCGCCGAGGCGGCCGTCGCGCCGAGCGCCGAGGCGGGTGCGGAGGCGGGCCTGGCGATCAACCTCTTCTGGATCATCGTCAGCGCCCTCAACTTCCTCGTCTTCCTCGCCCTCATCTGGGCCTTCGCCTTCCGGCGCATCGCCGCCATGCTCGACGAGCGGCGGGCCCGGATCGAGCAGGGTCTCCGTGATGCGGAACAGGCCCGCCGCGACCGCGAGCAGGCCGCAGCCGAGCGCCTGGCGGCGATCCAGGAGGCGCGGAAGGAGGCGACCGAGATCATCAACCGGGCCCAGCGGGCAGCCCAGGAGGCGCGGGAGGCCGACATGGCCGCGACTCGAGCCGAGCTCGAGCAGCTCCGAGCGGCTGCCCAGGCCGAGATCGAAGCCGAAAAGCAGCGGGCGATCGCCGACCTCCGGGCCGAGGTCGCCGACCTCGCCCTCGCCGCGGCGGCGAAGGTCGTCGGCGAGACGATGACCGATGCCCGACACCGGCGGATCGTCGAGGAGTTCCTCGCCGAGACGGCAGCGACCGAGCCGGATGGCACCGGCCGCGGCGGCTGAGGAGGACCGATGCCACGCCGTCCGACGACCGCCGCCCGTCGCTATGCAGAAGCGGCCTACGAGCTCGCCGATCGGGACCGGACCCACGACGCGTGGCTGGCGGCGCTCACGGCCGCGGCCGAAGCCCTCGGGGTCGAGGAGGTTCTCCGGATCGTCGACAACCCGGCCGTTCCGATCCGTGAGCGCCAGACGGCGGCCGCGGGAATCCTCGGCGGTCCGGCCTTCGCGAGGCTCGTGGATGCGGCGACGGACCGACTCCCGAGGCCCGAGGTCGATCGCGAGACGGTCCGGCGGCAGGTCGCCGAGCGGGTGGGCCGCCAGGTCGCCCGCCTCGTCGAGCTTCTCGTCGAGCGGCGCCGGGTGGACACCCTGCCTCGCGTCGCCGAGGCGTTCCGACAGCTCCTCCTCGCCCGCCGCGGGATCGTCGAGGCGGAGGTCGTGAGCGCGGCGCCCTTGACCGCGGGCGAGAAAACCGCGCTCCGCGAGCGGCTCGAGCGGCTCGCTGGACGAAGCGTCGAGCTCCGGACGCGGGTCGAGCCGGGGCTCCTCGGCGGGCTCGTGGTCCGGATCGGCGATCGGCTCTACGATGCTTCTGTACGAGGACGCCTCGAGCGCCTGAGGACGCAGCTCGTCGCTGCTGGCCGCGGCTGGACCGCGGGTACCGCCCCGGCGGCCGGCTAGGACGGGCCGTCCGAGACGCGGCGGGTAGCTGAGGAAGAAGGATGGCCATTCGATCGGACGAGATCATCACCATCATCAAGTCGGAGATCGACCGCTTCGAGCAGGCGGTCGAGACCCGGAGCGTCGGCACCGTCGTCGAGGTCGGTGACGGCATCGCCCAGGTCTACGGGCTTGACGCTGCCGTCGCCTCGGAGCTCATCGAGTTCCCGAACGGGGTCATGGGCCTCGCCCTCAACCTCGAGGAGGAGACCGTCGGTTGTGTCATCCTCGGCGACGCGACGGCGATCAAGGAGGGCGACACGGCGAAGACGACCGGCCGGGTCGTCGAGGTCCCCGTCGGCCAGGCCCTCCTCGGCCGGGTCGTCGACCCCTTGGGCCGACCCCTCGACGACAAGGGCCCGATCCAGACCGACCGCTTCCGGCCGGTCGAGCGGATCGCGCCCGGCGTCATCACCCGCCAGCCCGTCGACACGCCGGTCCAGACGGGGATCAAGGCGATCGACGCTCTCATCCCCATCGGTCGCGGCCAGCGGGAGCTCATCATCGGCGACCGCCAGACCGGCAAGACGGCGATCGCCATCGACACGATCATCAACCAGAAGGGCCAGGGCCTCGTCTGCATCTACGTCGCCATCGGCCAGAAGCTCTCGACGGTCGCCAACACCGTCGCCACCCTCGAGAAGTACGGGGCGATGGAGCACACCATCGTCGTCGTCGCCGGTGCCGAGGATCCCGCTCCCCTCCAGTACCTCGCCCCCTACGCTGGAGCGGCCATCGGCGAGGAGGTCATGGAGAACGGGGTCGAGGTCGGTGGACAGCTCGTCAAGGACGCCCTCTGCGTCTACGACGACCTCTCGAAGCACGCCTGGGCGTACCGCGAGATGGCCCTCCTCCTCCGCCGTCCGCCCGGACGGGAGGCGTACCCCGGCGACGTCTTCTACCTCCACAGCCGGCTCCTCGAGCGGGCAGCACGCCTGAACGCCGAGCACGGCGGTGGCTCCCTCACCGCCCTGCCGATCATCGAGACCCAGGCGAACGACGTCTCGGCCTACATCCCGACGAACGTCATCAGCATCACCGACGGCCAGATCTTCCTCGAGACGGACCTCTTCAACGCCGGCCAGCGACCGGCCCTCAACATCGGCATCTCGGTCAGCCGGGTCGGTTCGGCCGCCCAGACGAAGGCGATGAAGAAGGTGGCCGCCCCGCTCAAGCTCGACCTCGCCCAGTACCGGGCCTTGGCCGCCTTCGCCCAGTTCGCCTCCGACCTCGACAAGGCGACCCGCGACCAGCTCACCCGGGGCGAGAAACTGTCCGAGGTCATCAAGCAGCCCCAGTACCAGCCGCTCCCGGTCGAGAAGCAAGTCGCCATCCTCTACGCGGCGACGAAGGGCTACCTCGACGACGTGCCGACCCCGAAGGTGAAGGAGTTCGAGGGCCAGTTCTACCGATTCCTCGAGCACGAGCGACCGGCGATCCTCCGCGAGCTCGGCGAAAAGAAGGACCTGACCGACGAACTGGCGGCGGCCCTCGACGAAGCGATCGCCACCTTCCGGAGCCAGTTCCTTGCCTGAGCGAGGCAGCGACCCTCGACCCCGCGATGGAGCCCTAAGCGATGCCGAGCCAGCGTGAGATCCGGCGCCGGATCGGCGCTGTCCGGAACATCAAGCAGATCACCCGGGCGATGCAGTTCGTCGCGGCCTCGAAGCTGAAGCGGGCCCAGGACGCAACCCTCGCCGCCCGACCCTACAGCGACAAGATCGACGAGGTCCTCGCCGATCTGGCCGCCGTCCTCGGCGGGGAGGATCACCCCCTCCTCGCCCGCCGCGAGGGCGGCAAGCGCTGCATCGTCCTCATCACCACCGACCGCGGCCTCGCCGGCCCGCTGAACACGAACACGATCCGCTTTGCGGCCCGGGTCATCACCGAGCATCCGGGCGACCTGACCGTCATCACCGTCGGTCGGAAGGGCCGTGACGCGATGCGTCGGGCGCGGGTGCCGATCGAGGCCCACTTCCCGGGCTTCGGCGACCGCCCGACCTTCGCCGATGTCCTGCCCCTCGCCCGCCTCGTCACCGACGACTACGTCGCTGGCGTCACCGGCCAGGTCGACATCATCTACTCCCACTTCGTGTCGACCCTCGTCCAGCGGCCGACCCTCGCCCCGCTCCTCCCCATCACCCCCGCCGAGGACACGGCCGTCGGCATTCCGGGTCGCCAGTTTCTCTTCGAGCCGAACGCGGCCAGCGTCCTCGAGCAGCTCCTGCCGCGCTACGTCGCCACCCGTCTCTACCAGGCCGTCCTGGAGGCGAAGGCGTCCGAGGAGTCGTCCCGGATGGTGGCCATGAAGAACGCCACCGAGAACGCCGAAGAGCTCATCGAGGATCTCACCCTCGTCTACAACAAGGTTCGCCAGGCGAACATCACCCGCGAGATGATCGAGATCGCAACTGGCGCCCGGGCGATCTGACCCGGTCCGCCGAACGCTCACGACGGAGGCACCGACGAAGGACGATGGCAACCGCCACCACGACCGCACCCGCGACCGGCCGGGTCATCCAGATTACCGGCCCGGTCGTCGACATCGAGTTCCCGGCCGGCCAGCTGCCGGCGATCCTCAACGCCGTCGAGATCGAGCGGCCCGGGGACCTGCCCCTCGTCTGCGAGGTCCAGCAGCACCTCGGCAACAACTGGGTCCGGACGGTGGCGATGACGACGACCGACGGCCTCGCCCGGGGCGTGCCGGCCCGCGACACGGGGGCCCCGATCACCGTCCCCGTCGGCGCGGCGACCCTCGGCCGCGTCTTCGACGTCCTCGGCCGGCCCATCGACGGCAAGGGCGAGGTCGTCGCCGAGGTGAAGCTCCCGATCCACCGCGATGCCCCAGCCTTCGACGAGCAGTCGACGGAGGTCGAGGTCTTCGAGACCGGCCTCAAGGTCATCGACCTCATCTGCCCCTTCAAGAAGGGCGGCAAGGTCGGCATCTTCGGCGGCGCCGGCGTCGGCAAGACGGTCATCATCCAGGAGCTCATCCGGAACGTCGCCCAGGAGCACGCCGGGGTATCGGTCTTCGCGGGGGTCGGGGAGCGGTCCCGGGAGGGGAACGACCTCATCAGAGAGATGACCGAATCGGGGGTCATCGAGAAGACGGCCTTCGTCTTCGGTCAGATGAACGAGCCGCCAGGGGCGCGCCTGCGGGTCGGCCTGACGGGCCTGACGATGGCCGAGTACTTCCGCGACGAGGAGGGCCGCGACGTTCTCCTCTTCATCGACAACATCTTCCGCTTCACCCAGGCTGGCTCGGAGGTCTCCGCCCTCCTCGGCCGGATGCCGTCGGCCGTCGGCTACCAGCCGAACCTGGCGACGGAAATGGCCGCCCTCCAGGAGCGGATCACCTCGACGAAGAAGGGCTCGATCACGAGCCTCCAGGCCGTCTTCGTCCCGGCCGACGACTACACCGACCCGGCGCCGGCGACGACCTTCGGCCACCTCGACTCGACGATCCGTCTCGAACGGAGCATCGCCGAGCTCGGCATCTACCCGGCCGTCGACCCGCTCACCTCGACATCCCGCGTCCTCGATCCGAACGTCGTCGGCACGGAGCACTACGAAGTCGCCCGCGAGACCCAGCGGGTCCTCCAGCGCTACCGCGACCTCCAGGACATCATCGCCATCCTCGGCATCGACGAGCTCTCCGAGGAGGACAAGGCGATCGTCGCCCGGGCCCGGCGGCTCCAGCGCTTCATGAGCCAGCCCTTCCACGTGGCCGAGGTCTTCACCGGCCGGCCGGGCGTCTACGTCCCGATCCGGGACACCGTCGCCTCCTTCAAGGAGATCCTCGAGGGCAAGGGCGACACCCTCCCCGAGCAGGCCTTCTTCCTGGCCGGGACGATGGACGACGTCCGCCGCCAGGCGGCGAAGCTTGGAGCGGCCTGAGCCATGCCCTCGTTCGACCGTCGTCGCTCCGGCCTCTTGCGCCCCGCACTCCCGGCGGCGAGGAGGTGGGCCGCATGCCGCTGAGGCTCGAGATCGTCACCCCCGAGCGGCTCGCCTTCTCCGACGAGGTCGACGCCGTCGTCCTGCCCGGCATCGAGGGCGAGCTCGGCGTCCTGCCCCACCACGCCCCTCTCGTCTCGATGCTCGGTCTCGGCGAGCTTCGGATTCGGAAGGGCTCGACGACCGAATCCTTCGCCATCGTCGGCGGCTTCCTCCAGGTCCGCCCGGACAAGGTCGTCGTCATGGCCGAGACGGCCGACATGGCCTCCGAGATCGACCTCGAGAAGGCGCGCCAGGCCCAACGGGAGGCCGAACGGGCCCTCGAGACCGGCTACCACGAGGGCGCCGACCTCGCCGCGGCCCGAGCCGCCCTTCAGCAGGCCCTCCTCCGGGTTCGGGTCGCCGAGCGGCGCCACCGCGAGGGCCGGCGCCACGGCGGCTGATCCGGTGGCCGAGGCCCGGCCGTTCCACTGGGAGTACCAACCGGCGCCGGTCGCCCGCGAGCAGTACCGGATCGAGGGCGGCCAGCGGCTCGTTGGTCGGGTCACCATCAGCGGCTCGAAGAACGCGGCCCTCAAGCTCCTCGCTGCGGCGACCCTGACCGGCGAGCGCTGCCGCTTCGAAAACGTCCCCGAGATCGAGGACGTCCGGGTCATGGCGGAGACCCTCCGGGAGCTCGGCGTCGTCGTCGACCACCCGGCAGCGAACGTCTACGAGGTCGCCGCCGGCGATATCGACTGGCTCTTCGTCCCCCTCGAGGCGGCGGCCCGGATGCGGGCCAGCTTCATCCTCTTGGGGCCGCTCCTCGCCCGGCGCGGGCAGGTCATCATCAGCAACCCGGGCGGGGACCGGATCGGCCGCCGGCCGGTCAATTTCCACGTCGACGCCATGCGTGCCCTGGGGGCCGAGATCGACTACCGCTACGGCTACTACTACGCGAAGGCTCCGGGCCGCCTCCGTGGGGCCGACGTCCGCTTCCCGACGGTGACGGTCATGGGGACCGAGAACGCCCTCCTGGCGGCCACCCTGGCCGTCGGTCACACGACGATCGAACCGGCGGCCCGAGAGCCCGAGGTCGACGACCTCATCGCCTTTCTCCGGAAGATGGGGGCCGAGGTCGAGCGAACGGCCCCCGATCGGATCGAGGTCGACGGGAGGCGCCGACTCCGGGGGGCCGAGCACCGGGTCCTCCCGGATCGGATCGAAGCCGGCACCTTCGCCGTTGCCGCGGCCGTCACCGGCGGCCAGGTCCGCCTCGAAGGGGCGCCCTGCGAGCACCTCGGGGCCTTCCTCGACGTCGCCGGGCGGGTCGGGGTCGGGATCGCCTGCGGGCCCGACTGGATCGACGTCGATGGGAGCGCCCTCGCCGCCGACGGCTACCGCTCGACGGACATCGAAACTGCCCCCTACCCGGGCCTCGCCACGGACCTCCAGCCGCCGACGTGCGTCCTCCTCACCCAGGCCGTCGGCACGTCCCGGGTCCACGAGACCGTCTTCGAGGACCGCCTCGAGTGGCTGGCCGAGCTCGTTCGGATGGGCGCCGACGTCACCGTCCACGACGCCCACCACGCGACGATCCGGGGCCGGACGAGGCTCCGAGGGGCGACGACGGAGATCGGCGATCTCCGGGCCGGGGCATCCCTCATCCTCGCCGCCCTCGCCGCCGAGGGCGAGAGCGTCGTCCGTGGCGCCCACCACGTCGAGCGCGGGTATGAGAACATCGAAGAGAAGTTCCGCGCCCTCGGTGCCCGCATCGAGCGGTTGCCGGAGATCCCACCAGGTGAGCGTCCATGAAGATCGGTATCGACCTCGGAACCGCGAACGTCCTCGTCTACGTCCAGGGCCGGGGGATCGTCATCCAGGAGCCCTCGGTCGTCGCCGTCTCCGACGACAACCGGATCGTTGCCGTCGGCGAAGAAGCCCGCGAGATGATCGGCCGGACCCCGGGCAACATCACCGCCATCCGGCCGATGAAGGACGGCGTCATCGCCGACTACGTCATCACCGAGGCGATGCTCCGCTTCTTCATCGGCAAGGCGACGAAGGGTCGGATCAGCTTCTCGCGACCCGAGGTCATGATCAGTGTCCCCTCTGGGGTCACCTCGGTCGAGAAGCGGGCCGTTCGGGACGCCGCCCTGAAGGCCGGAGCGAAGGAGGCGTACCTCATCGAGGAGCCGCTCGCCGCCGCCATCGGGGCGAACGTGCCGATCAGCGCCCCCTCGGGGAACATGATCATCAACATCGGTGGCGGCACGAGCGAGATTGCCGTCATCTCCCTCGGCGGGATCGTCGTTGCCAACAGCCTCCGGGTCGGCGGGAACAAGTTCGACGAGGCGATCGCCAACTACATCCGCAAGAAGTACAACCTCATGGTCGGCGAGCGGACGGCCGAGGAGGTAAAGATCCAGATCGGGACGGCCCTGCCGCTGGAGCGGGAGCTCCAGATGGAGGTGCGAGGGCGCGACCTCATCGCCGGCCTGCCGCGGACGATCCCGATGACGAGCTCGGAGGTCATGGAGGCCATCGAAGCCCCCCTCCAGGCCCTCGTCGCCGCCGTCCGGGCCGTCCTCGAGCAGACCCCGCCCGAGCTCAGCTCCGACATCATCGACAAGGGGATGGTCATGTCGGGCGGCGGTTCGCTCCTCCGGAACATCGACAAGCTCCTCACCCAGGTCACCGGCGTCCCCTGCCACGTCGCCGAGAACGCCCTGAACTGCGTCGCCCTCGGGACCGGGCTCGCCCTCGAGCACTTCGACTTCTTCAAGAAGTCCCTCGTCCAAGCGATCTGAGGGTGGAGGCGGGGGTGGCGATCGAGCCGGGCGAGGAAGCGGCAAGGCAGCGGGCCTTCCTCGACCTCCACTGCCACACGGCGGCGAGCTTCGACAGTCGATCCCGCCCTCGCGACGTCGTTCGGGCCGCCTTCGAGCGCGGGCTCACCCACCTCGCCATCACCGACCACGATCGAATCGAGGGCGCCCTCGAGGCCCAGACCGTCGCCCCGCCCGGCCTCGTCGTCATCGTCGGCGAAGAGATCCGGACCGCCGAAGGCGACCTCATCGGGCTGTTCCTCTCGGCGCCGGTCCCCCCCGGCCTGCCGGCCCGGGAGGCGATCGCCGCCGTCCGCGACCAAGGCGGGCTCGTCGGCCTCCCCCACCCCTTCGATCGCTGGCGGGGCTCCCTCGGGCGACAAGCGTGGCTCCGCGACCTCGTCCCCCTCGTCGACTGGATCGAGGTCCACAACGCCCGCGCCCTCTTTCGGGCGAACGCTCGCGCTGCCGCCTTCGCCGCCGAGCACGACCTCCCGGGTGTCGCCGTCTCCGACGCCCATACCCTCCTCGAGGTCGCCGTCGCCTCGACGATCGTCGACGGCGACCCGAGCACCCCCGACGGATTGCGGGCCGCCCTCCGTTCGGCGAGGCTCGTCACCGGCCGGGGCTCCCTCGTCGCCCGCCTGGCGACGCCGATCGCGAAGGGCCTGAACTGGTGGCAGGGGAACCGGCGCCGTCGGTCGCTCCGACGCGGGCCGGATGGCGGCGACGATGGCTGACCGGCCATCGGATCGGGTCGGCGGGCCGGGAGCCGCTCCGACCGACGAAGCCGCCATCGAGCGAGAGCAGCTCTCGCTCCTCGCGCGCCTCCGCCAGCCGCGGACGATCGCCTCCATCGTCGTCCCTCTCGTCCTCCTCGTCCTCGTCTTCCGCGTCGCCCTCGACGTCTCCGTGGAGCGGCTCGCCGAGGGGATCAGTCGGGCGAACGGCTGGCTCCTCGTGGCCGCCTTCGTCGTCTACTACCTCGGCTTTCCGCTCCGGGGCGCTCGCTGGGCCCTCCTCCTTCGGGGCTCGGGCTTTCGGCTCGGGACGATCGACGCCACCGAGATCATCTTCCTCTCCTGGCTCGTCAACTGCCTCGTCCCGGCCAAACTCGGCGATCTCTACCGGGCCTGGCTCCTGAAGTTCAACAGCACGGCGTCGCTCTCGCGGACCTTCGGGACCGTCTTCATCGAGCGGGTTCTCGACCTCATCGCCATCGCGATCCTCGGCCTCGGGGCGGGCTTCTGGAGCTTCCGGACGGGGCTGCCGACGGAGATCCAGTTCGTCACTGCCCTCGGGGTGGCGGTCGTCGTCGGGCTCGTCCTGGGGCTCGTCACCCTCCGGAACTTCGGGCGCCGGGTCATCGCTGCCCTGCCCCTTCCCGGCCGGGTCCTCGAGCTCTACGACCGCTTCGAAGAGGGCGTCTTTTCGGCCGTCGGCCGGCGCGCCCTCCCGCTCCTCGGGCTCGTCACGGTGGCGATCTGGGCCACAGAGGCGCTCCGCCTCTACCTCGTCGTTGCCGCTCTCGGCTTCCCCGACGTCTCCCTCGGGTTGTCGGGGGCGGCCTTCGTCGCCCTCATTGGTTCCCTCCTGACCGCCATGCCGTTGAGCCCGGCTGGGCTCGGGGTCGTCGAGCTCGGCGTCGTCGGTATCCTCGTCACCGCCTATGTGTCCCGCCCACCGAGGCGACGACGATCGCTCTCGTCGACCGGGCGATCAGCGTCTTCTCGATCATCGTTCTTGGCTCCTTCGCCTATGCCGTCTCGCCGAAACGGCGTGGAGCGGGGCTGCGGGTCCCGGCCGGGGCGGGCGGCCCGAGCAGCTAGGGCTCGATCGGGGTCTCCTGCTTCCGTCGCAGGACGGTCGCCGAACCGGATCGCACGCCAGCCCTCCCCACCGCTCCGGACCGGAGCGTCGCCGGTCGGCTGGCGGCACCGGTACCACTGGGTCATGTCGGGCAGGGTCTCGATCGACGGATCATGCGCTCGTGCTGGCAGCCAGCCCGCAGCCGGCACGGACGCTTCGGAGATGACGTTCCGCGACGATGGGGAGCGCATGACGACGAACAACGGTCGGGCCTTCAACGAGTGGCTCCGGGCCCAGCTGAAGGCGAAGAAGATGTCCCAGCGTCAGCTCGCCCAGCAGTCGGGGGTCGACCACTCGACGATCTCGCGCCTCATTCGGGGTGATCGGATGCCGTCCCTCGGGACGGCGGCGAAGCTCGCCCGCGGCCTCCGAGCCATCCAGGACGAAGCCGACGCGCCGGCCTATCTCGGGATGCTCACCGGCTCGAACGCGAACCCGACGGCTCGGGTCGAATACGCCCTCCGCTCCGACGACCTCCTGACCGAAGCCCAGGTCCGCCAGATCATGGAGTACTACCTCGCCGTTCGAGCCCGGCGCTTCGCCCGGGCTTACGGCCCGAACCGCTCCCCGGACGACGGGTCGGGCCGCCCGAGCCCGGGGGGCCAACCCGGCCAGGCGGGCGGGACGGGCGGCGCGCCTGGCGGACAGGCGGCGCTGGGCGGGGCGACCGGCGGGCGGGGAGCGCCAGCGAGTGGCGTCTCGACCGCTCCCTATCCCCGTTTCGGGACGGTAAGCGGACCGACCCGCTCCGTCGGCGGATCCATCGTCCGGCCTGTCGGCGGGCCCATCGTCCGGCCTGTCGGCCGGCCCCCGAACCAGAGCGGGTAGGCGCCCGAGGCGCCCGGTCTACCTCGGCCAACGGCACATCGACGACGACCCGGACTCCCTCCACGTCCGGGCCTCGGGGACAGCGAACGCCGGCCTCAGGGGGCCGGCGTTCGCATCTCGTCGGGTCTCCGGGGGCGCCGGCTCCGGTTCGCTTACCTGCCCCCACTCGAGTCACGTCCTGCCCACCTCATCGGGAGCCGGTAGGTAGACCGACAGGTACCGATCGCCGGCGACGGCGAAGCGGTCGACGAGCGTCCAGGCTCCGGAGCCGAGCCAGGGCGCGGAGCCGAGCCAGGCCGCCTCCGCGGGCCCGCCGCAGGGTGCTCTGAGCGCGGCCCGGAAACGGTCGTCGCAGACGACGACGAGGGCGGTCCCTGACGCCGGTCGTGGCGGCCATGGCGGCTCGCCGGGCCGAGGCGCACGGCCGTCACCGGAGCCCTCGTCGGGGCCGACCGCCGCTCGACCGATGGCATGGAGGGCAAACGTCATGGCGTCCGGTGCCGTAAAGGAGGGTAGGCTGCGGAGCAGGGCAACCGATTCCTTCGGCAGCGAGGTCGCGACTCGCCGAGCGGCCGCCTCGATCGCTGGCCAGCCGTCGGGCACCACCGGCGGCGGTTGTGTCGCCAGGTTCCAGAGCCCGAGCCCGATGACCGCGAGGGCGGCGACGACCGTCGGACCACCGGCCCGCATGAGCTCGGCCGCCCGTCTCGGCCGCGGCCCCGGAGAGGGGGCACGGGCACGCCGGCCCGCCTCGACGAGGCTGCCGACGACGATCCCGGCCAGGGCGACGACGAGCGGATCGCTGGCGGCGTGGTAGTGGTCGACGGGAAGCGTCTCGACGACGGTCGCCAACCCCGGAGCGGCGAGCCACAGGGCCGGGATACCAACGAGCACGACGCCCCCGAGCCAGCGAACTCCGAGCTGCCGCTCCGGCACCGTTCGTGCGCTGCCCTCAGCGGCCGCCCCGACCCTCGGAGGTCCGAGGGTGAGCCAGACGGTCCCGAGGGCCAGGGCGATGGTCACCAGGATGGCGAGCTCGGGCGCCTTCGTCACGAGGCCGACGAGGGACGTGCTCGCCACTCGGAGGGTGACCACGAAGAGCGTCCAGAGGGATCGCTCACCGCTCGCGCCCCCCGCCAGCTCCGCCGCGAGAGCCCGGGCTTCGGCGAAGCCGGAGCCGAGCTCGTGGACGAGGAGGGGGAGGTAGCTCAGCCCCACGATCGCCGCAGCGGCGAGGACGGCCGCAGCGACCCGCCGCCCGCCGCGGGAGCGCCGAAGGTCGGCGATGGCGAGGGCGGTCAGGGGCACGACGGTGACGGCGCTCGAAAGATGCCCCTGGAGGGCGACCGCCGCCCCAACGGCGGCGACGAGCCACCAGCCGGGCCGTCGGCTGCGCCACGCTTCCCAGCTCGCTGCTGCGGCGAGGGCCGACCCGAAGGGGACGAGGCCCGGATTCCAGAGGCTCGTCGAGCGGGCGACGTCGGTCGCCGAAACGGCGAAGAGGAGCCCGGCGGCGAGTCCGGCGATCCTCCCCCCGATGGCCCGGGCGAGGTACCAGACGAGGCCGACCGCGGCGATGCCGGCAGCGGCGACGACGCCGACGACGGCCGTCGGATCGAGGTCGCCGAGGGCGGCGGCCGGGGCGAGGAGATAGAAGAAGAGCGCACCGTGGTGGAGGTCGCCGACGGAGGCCGGCGGCCCGAGGAGCGGGATCTCGCCCTGGCGGAGCCAGCGTTCGAGGACGAGCATGATCCGACCCTGGTCGGCGTCGAAGGGCGAACGCCCGTCGAGGTTCGGAAGGCGGAGAGCGGCGGCGAGGACGAGGAGCCCGAGGAGGACGAGGCCGTCGACGACCCGGCTGGAGGAGAGGAGCCGGCAGGCCCGCCGGGCCGTCACGTCATCCCTTCTCCCTCGTCCGGCGGCCCCGAGCGGCCCGAGTCCCGACCCCGGGGCGAGAACGCCTCCGGTGGGAGTGGTGCGAGATCGTCGCCGATCGCCACCGCTCGCGCCCGGGACAGGTTCACCGCGTCCCAGCCGTCGTCCATACCGGGCGTTTCGAGGATGTAGGCGGCCTCGGCGAGGGCTGGGTGGACGAGGATCCGGCGCAGGCCCTCGGGGCCGATCCGCCCCGCCCCGATGTGCTCGTGGCGATCGACCCGGCTGGCGAGCTCGGCCCGCGAATCGTTGAGGTGGACGACGGCGACCCGTCGGGCGCCGATCTCGGCCTCGATCTCGTCGAGGAGTCGATCGACGCCCTCGGCGCGATCGATGGCAAACCCGGCCGACCAAGCGTGGGCGGTGTCGAGGCAGACGCCGATCCGGGTCGGTGGGACGCCGGCGTCCTCGATGGCCCGGAGGACGGCCGCCACCTCGGACATCGAACCGCCGATGGCGTCGCCGCTGCCGGCCGAGTTCTCGACGAGGATCCGAATGGGCGGCAGCGACGGCTCGTGGCCGCCCGCCTCGCGGAGGGCCGTCGCGACCCCCTGCCCGATCCGGGCGATCCCCGCTGCGGTTCCGGAGCCGAGGTGGGACCCGAGGTGGAGGACGACGGCGCTCGCCCCGAAGGTCGGCGCGACCCGGAGCTCGTGGGCGAGGACCGCCACCGAGCGTTCCCAGACGACGGCGTCGGGGCTGGCCAGGTTCAGCAGGTACGGAGCGTGGACGACGACGGGCTCGATGTCGAGGGCGGCGATGCGCCGTCGGAAGGCCTCGAGGTCGCGGGGAGGGTTCGTCCGGCGTCGCCAGGCGGTCGGGTTGTCGGTGAAGAGCTGGAGGGCGCGGAGGCCGAGGGCCTCGGCCCGGTCGGCGGCCCGGAGGAGGCCGTTGCCGAGGGAGAGGTGAACGCCGAGCCGTCGATCGAAGCCCGAGGCCGCCCCGGCGCTCTCGGGCGACGCTCGGATCTCCGTCTCCGCGCCGGCCCGGGAGGCGAGCGCTCCCGCCGACGGCCCGGTCCCGACCCGGCGGGCCGCGTCTGGTTCCAAGCCTCAGCCGCGCCGACCCGCGGCCCGTTCCTGACCGCGACCCGGCGTGTATTCGCCGCCGATGATGGGCTCGATGATCCCGTAGTTGCCGTCCCGCCGGCGGTAGAGGAGGTTGAGGCGTTCGTTCTCGGCGTTGACGAAGAGGAAGAAGGCGTGGCCGAGCTCCTCCATCTGGGCGATGGCGTCCTCTTCGAACATCGGCTCGATGGCGAAGCGCTTCACCCGGACGACCTTCGGTCGCTCTTCGGCGGCCTCCGTTCCGCCGCCGGCGCCCTCGGGGCGGCGGGCGCCCTCCGTGGCGCGGGCCCGATCTCGCGGTCGCTCCTTGTGATCGACAGCCTGCCGTTCGGCCCGGTCGACGACCGCGTCGATGGCAGCCTGGTACGTCGGCCCAACGGCGTGGCTCCGGAGGGTCTGGCCGTTGACGATGAGGGTGACTTCGGCGATGTGGGCGTCGACGGCGCTCTTGTGCTGCTCGTTCGAGAGCTCGACGATGGCGTCGGTCCGGTCGTCGAGGAGCCGCTCGAGGCGGCGGAGCTTGCGCTCGGCGTAGGTGCGAACGCGATCGGGGAGCTCGATGTTCTTGCCCTTGACGATCGTCCGCATGGTGCGCCTCCCGGTGTGACGGCTGTCAGGACCCGTCGCTTCGCGGGGTCGATGCTCCGAGTATAGGCGGCGGGTGGCCGGCAGCCGGCGGCGACCCGCTGTCGTCGTCGAGCTGCGCTCCATCCGAGCCGCCGTCCCGGCCGCTGTGGCGACGGCTCCCATGGGCCAGCTGCGCCCGAGGGGGCCGGCCACGCGCCAGCCCACTGCCAGGCGATCCGATCATCGCTCCCGGGCAGCCGTCAATGCCGACACGGCGACGGCTCCGGCGGCCAGAAGGGCACGGGCGCAGGTAGCGAGCGTCGCGCCGGTCGTCACGACGTCGTCGACGAGGACGACCCAGCGGCCGGCCACGAGGCGCGGGTCGGCGACGCGGAAGGCATCGGCGACGTTCGCTGCGCGGTCTCGTCGATCCAGCTCGAACTGCGGCCGCGTCAGCCGGACCCGCTCGAGGGCCGATGCGGTCGGGAGGCCCAGGTGCGGGGCTGCAGCTCGTGCCAGGAGCTCGGCCTGGTCGTAGCCTCGCTCGCGTCGCCGCGCTCGATGGATCGGCACCGGGACGAGGACGTCACCACCCGCCCCGGCGACCGCCCAGCGCCGTGCCATCGCCTCGCCGATGGGGACCGCCAGCCGGGTCTCGCCGGCGTACTTGAGGGCGTGAAGGGCTGCTCGAACGACCCCTGCGTACGGCGCACACCACTCCAGCTGGAGCAGCGGGGCAGGCAGCTCGGCGAGCGACCCGATGGCGGCACCGGGCGGCTCCTCCAGTCGGGCCTCGAAGGCGGGCAGGCACGCGCCGCAGAGGGCGTCTCCCTCCGCGCCACACCCGGGACAGACCGGCGGGAGGACGAGGTCGAGGATCCGATCGACGAGCTGCAGGTGCCGCACGGGCCGTATCCTGCCCGGCCGGGCTCTCCCGGTCCTCACCGGGCGTCGGCCTCCCAGGCGACGCGGTGCGGCCGTCGCCCGTCCGCGAGTCGCCCGTCCGCGAGTCGTCCGTCCGCGAGTCGTCCGTCCGCGAGCAGAAGACGGTGAGTCCGTCGAGCGAGCTCAGCGCGGACGCGTCTCGCCCTCCATCAGGCCCTCGACGACGACGACGTCCCCGACGGCCGTCCCCGTGGCCGCGATCGTGCCGGCTGGGAGCTCCAGCACCCCCACCGCTCCTCGGACGTTCGGGACGAGCCCCCGCCACGGGCGGAGGTTCGGCCGGAGCCCGACGACCTGCTGCTCGCCGGCGGGGCCCGGCCGGCCTAGGAAGACGGCATCGATGGAGATCCGCATGAAGAGCATGTGGATGCCGTTGCCGGGCAGGTAGAGGCCGGCCCCCGCCGGGAGAGACGCCCGACCCATGAGGCCGCGGAATCGAGCCCAGAATGAGCGGGCGACCTCCAGGTCGCTCGCCAGGACCGTCCCTCGGGTCAGGTTGCGCGCCGCCACCGAGCCCGTCACTCGCGCCGCCACCGTCTCGACCGGGCCACGAGCGTCGCCCTCACCAGGCCGGGCGACCGCCATCATCCGGCCGGACCACCGCGCCCCGGCCCCGCCCTCCTCAGGCGAGGTTCTTGATGATGAGGATGAGCGCCGGCCCCAGGATGACGATGAAGAGCGACGGGAAGATGCAGCCGACGAGCGGGAAGAGCATCTTGATCGGCGCCTTCGCCGCCATCTCCTCGGCCCGCTGCCGCCGCTCGATCCGGAGCTGCTCGGACTGAACCTGGAGGACCTTCGAGATCGAGACGCCGAGCTGTTCGGCCTGGATGATCGCCCCGATGAAGTTCGTCAGCGCCTGGACCTCGGTTCGGGGGATGATGTCCCGGAGGGCGTCCCGACGCGCCTTCCCGACCCGGACCTCGGCGAGGGCCCGCCGGAACTCGTCGATGAGCGGTCCCTTCATCTTCTCGACGACCTTGCCGAGGGCGGCGTCGAAGCCGAGCCCGGCCCGGACCGAGATCGTGAGCAGGTCGAGGGCGTCCGGGATCTGGAGGAGGATGGCCCGCTGGCGAGCCCGGATCCGGTTGCCGAGCCAGAACTCGGGCAACGTGTAGCCGAGCAGGAGCCCGACGATGGTCATGACGAGCCCGATGGCCGGCGGGAACCCGAGGAGGCCAATGACCACGAAGAGGACGAAGAAGACGATCGCCCCCACGATCGCCGCCACGGCCTTGATCCCGAGCCAGTCGGCAACCCGCAGGTCCCCCGGGTTGCCAGCCAGGGCGAGCCGTCGCTCCGTCGACTCGGCGAAGGAGCGGCTCGTGATCCGCGACACGGCGTTCGACAGCCGAAGTGCGAGCGGGCGGATCGTTCGCTCGATGAATGGCTGCTGAAGCTCGAGCTCTTCGAGGTTGCGGGCCTGCATCGTCCCGAGCTGGAGGAGACGGGCCTGGACCGGGTCCGTCGCCGAGGTTCCGGCGAGACCGATGGTGATGAGGAGGATGGCCGTCGCCGCTGCCGCAGCGACGACGATGGGGAGAAGGCTTTCCATCGTCAGACCTCGATGTCCACGATGCGGCGGATGAGCATGAAGCCGGTGAACATCGACACCAGGCCGAGGCCGAGGATGATGACCCCAGCCGGCAGCCCGCCGATGCTCACCGCCGGGTCGAACATCGGGTCGAAGAACTGGGGGGCGGCGAGGAAGATGAAGGCGGCGAGACCGAAGGGCAGGAAGCCGACGACGTAGCCTGACAGCCGCTGCTGGGCGGTCAGGACTCGGATCTCGCCCTTGATCCGGACCCGTTCACGGATCGTGAAGGCGATCGAGTCGAGGATCTCGGCCAGGTTCCCACCGACGGTGTGCTGGATCGAGATGGCCGTCGCCATGAGCTCGAGATCGTCCGAGCGAACCCGGCGGACCATGTTCTCCATCGCCTGATCGAAGGGCAGGCCAAGGTTCACCTCACGGATGACCCGGCTGAACTCGGTCGAGACCGGCGGCCGCGTTTCCCGAACGACGAGCTCGACCGCTTGGAGGAAGGAGGAGCCAGCTCGGAGGGCGTTGGCGATGAGGGTGATCGTGTCAGGCAGCTGCTTGTTGAAGGCGTTCAGACGGCTCGCCTTCCGCCGATTGAGCCAGAAGCGAGGCAGGAGGAACCCCAAGAGGGCGCCGGCGAGGAGGACGAGGGGGCTGCCGAGGGCAGGGAGAGCAACGGAGAAGACGACGCAGAGGACGGGCAGGCCGACGGTCGAAGCAGCCCAGAGGACGAGGAACTCGCTCACCTTCAGCTTCAGATCGGCCCGGGCCAGCTCCCGAGCGAGATTCGCCCCGAAGTGGCGCTGCTCAACGACCTTGTTCAGCTGGGCGAGGGCCTGGCTCTGGGCAAGGAGCTCCGCGATCCCGCCCTGGCCGGAGGTGGCGGCCGGTGCCTCGCGGCGGCCGGAGGCGTAGCGTTCGAGCCGGGCGGCGACCCCCGACCCGCTCCCGGAGAGGGCGATCCCGACGGCGATGAGGAAGATCGCCAGGGCGGCGGCGCCGGCGACGGCGAGGGTCAAGGTGTCCATGCTCGCCTCCGCGCTCCGTCGACCACCGTCAGAACCCGAAGCCGAAGAGAGTCGGCGGCAGGTGGATGCCCATGACCTCGAACTTCTCGACGAACTTCGGGCGGATCCCGGTCGGCTTCAGCCGGCCCTGGATCTTACCCTCGACAACGCCCGTCTGCTCGAAGACGAAGACGTCCTGCATGACGATGACGTCGCCCTCCATGCCCTGGACCTCGGTGATGTTGACGATCTTCCGCGACCCGTCTTTCAGGCGTGACTGGTGGACGATGAGGTCCACGGCCGAGGCGATCTGCTCCCGGATCGCCCGGAGCGGGAGGTCGACGCCGGCCATGAGGACCATCGTCTCGAGGCGGCTCAGCATGTCCCGGGGGCTGTTGGCATGGCCCGTCGACATCGAGCCGTCGTGGCCCGTGTTCATGGCCTGGAGCATGTCGAGGGCCTCGGCGCCGCGGACCTCGCCGACGATGATCCGGTCGGGCCGCATCCGGAGGGCGTTCCGGACGAGCTCCCGGATCGGGATCGCACCCTTGCCCTCGATGTTCGGCGGCCGCGACTCGAGGGTCACGACGTGCTCCTGGCGGAGCTGGAGCTCGGCCGCGTCCTCGATGGTGATGATCCGCTCGTCGTTCGGGATGAAGGAGGAGAGGACGTTCAGGGTGGTCGTCTTGCCGGACCCCGTCCCGCCGGAGACGAAGATGTTCAGCCGGGCCTCGACGCAGGCCTTCAAAAAGTCGAACATTTCCGGGGTGGCGGTGCCGAAGCGGATGAGGTCGTCCACCGTGAAGGGCGAGGCCGAGAACTTCCGGATCGTGATGACCGGCCCGACGAGGGACAGGGGCGGGATGATGGCGTTCACTCTCGAGCCGTCCGTCAGGCGGGCGTCGACCATCGGGCTCGACTCGTCGATGCGGCGCCCGATGGGGGCGATGATCCGATCGATGATCCGCATGACGTGGTCGTCGTTCTGGAAGACGACGTTCGTCAGCTCGAGCTTGCCGCCCCGCTCGATGTAGACCTGGCGGGGCCCATTGACCATGATTTCGGTGATCGTCTCGTCGCGAAGGAGCGGCTCCAGGGGCCCGAGGCCGATGATCTCGTCGGTGATCTGCTCGAGCATCCGGACCCGTTCGGCCCGGGTCAGGGCGAGCCCCTCCTCGTCGATGACCTTGCCGAAGATCTCCTCGATCTGGCGCCGGACCTCGACCTGGTTCGAGAGATCGAGCTTCGGGTCGAGGTCCTGGATGACCCGGTTCTGGATCCGGAACTTGACGTCACGGAAAGATTCCCGCACCGGTCCCGTCGTGACGAGTCGCGGCGGGGCGGGTGGCGCTCCCGGCGGGGCCGGCACCCCGGGTGGAGCGGTGGGCGTCCCGGGGGCAGCGGGTGCCGCTCCCGGTCGGGCGCTTTCGATTCGCTTCAGCAGGGACATCGCCTACCCCCTTCCGACCGATCCGGTCGAGTGCGGCCTGTCCGGCCGCCGTACGACAAACACTACTACCGCCACGCAAGAAGCGAGCGCTTTTGGACCGGCCGCTGAGCCAGTTGGCTCGTCGCCGTGGGCTGCACGCCGGCGACGGCCCGGGCGAGCCGGATGACATCCTGGGCGACCTGCGTCTCGCGGCTGGCGACGACGAAGGGGACGCCCCGGTTCAAGGCGTAGACGACGGTGCGACCGTCGCTGACGATGGAATGGTCGATCCGCCGTCCGATCGAGTGTTCGACATCACTGACCCGGATACCGAGCGTCGAATCAGCCCGGTTCAGGACGAGGACGAGCTTCTCGCGCTCGTAGCCGAGCTGCTCGGCGACCTCGAGGAAGAGGCGGATGTTCTTGATGCTCGTGATCTCGAGGGTCAGGACGGCGAGGATCGTGTCCGCCGCGTCGAGGACCGCGAGGGTCGTCTCGCTGAAGGCCGGCGGGCAGTCGACGACGACGAGCTCGTGCCGCGACCGAAGGGCCTCGATGATCCGGCGAACCGCCGTTGCCGTCACGAGCTCGGCCATCTCCGGTGATGGTGGAGCGAGGAGGACCCGGAGGCCGGACGAATGGCCAACGACGAAGGTGTCGAGCGACTCCGGCTCGCCACCGCTTTCCAGCTCGGGCACGAGCTCGGCGATCGACTTGCCCTTCGGATTGAGGTTGAGGAGGACAGCCACGTCGCCGAACTGGAAGGCACCGTCGACGAGGACGGTCTCCCGTTTCAGCTCGGCGGCGGCGGCGACGGCGAGGTTGACGGCGAGGGTCGTCCGACCGACGCCGCCCTTCGGGCTGAAGACGGCGACGAGCCGCCCGGGCTCCCGGCCGGGACGCGGTCCCGCCGCCGCGGCCGTCGGCGGGACGGCCGCGATCCGGCTCAGCTTCTCCCGTTCCCGGGCGTAGACCTGGCGGATCGAGGCCGTCAGCTCGTCGGAGCTGAAGGGCTTGACGAGGAACTCCCGTGCCCCGGCGAGCATCGAGCGGCGGAGGTAGTCCGCTTCGCCCTGGACCGACATCATGACCACCGCGGCCGTCGGGACCCTGGTCGCGAGCTGCTCGGTCGTCGTGATGCCGTCCATGTCCGGCATGTTGATGTCCATGAGGACGACGTCGGGTCGGAGCTGCTCCGCGAGCTCGATCGCCTCTCGCCCCGAGGCGGCGGCCCCAACGACGACGATGTCACTCTCGAAGGAGAGGAGCTTCGTCAGGTGGTCCCGGGTCTCGGGGATGTCGTCGACGATCAGGACGCTGATCTGGTCGGCCATGCTGGCTCGTGCTCGCTTCGGTTGACGTCCTCGTTCCTGGGGTCGTTCGAGGCTGCGTTCGCCCCGACGGTCCGCCGACGGAGGCTCGGGCAACCCAGCACGGACTCGTTCCGAGCGGCGGGTGCGGCCACGATCATGCCCTCTCCCTCCGCCCCGTCCCGCGCTGCCCGTCCCGGGCTGGCCGTTCGGTCATGGCTATGGCCGCGGGGAGGCCCCGGCCGGGAGGACCGCTTCGATGAGCTGCGGGACGAGGACGCCGTACTCATCGACGAGGGTCTTGAGGACGACGCCCGTCGTCGGATCGGCCGGTGGGGTGATGGGCTGGCGCGTGACGGGATCGACGAAGTCCTTCGGCGAGCGAAGGATGAGGCTGATCGACCCGTCGAGCTGGGCGAACTTGATGACCTCGGCTTGCTGCGGGGTGACGGCGAGGATGACGATCTCCTGCTGCCCGGTGAGGGTCGTCCCGCCGCCCTGGCCCGGCTGTTGCTGCCCCTCCGTCTGCGGAGCCGGCGGCAGGAGCGTGCCGACCACCTGCATCCCCTGGAGGAGGAGCTTGACGCTCGTGCTGTTCAGGCCAGCGACGGGGGTGATGCTCCCATCGCTGGGGCTGATCGTGACGACCGGGAAGGTCCCGGACTGGAAGCCGACGAGGAGGTCGACGTAGTCGCCCTTGTTGATGAGGGTGCCCACACCAGAAACCTGGTCGACCTGGACGGAGATGCAGCGCATCGTCGCTGGGCAGTCGATGGAGGTCAGGCCCTGGCCCCGACCGACGTCGAAGTCGGCGGCGACGAGCTGGGCCCCGGCCACGATGTCGCGCCGAGCCACCTTGCCGATGACGAGGCTCGTGCTCTGGAACGCCGTCGGATCGCGCTCGGCCGTCGAGAGGTTCCGCTGCTCGACCATGTCGGCCGTGACCTGGACGCCGAGCGGGATGTCGACCTTGGCGAAGACGGTGGGGAGCTCGGTCGGCGACGCCGCCGGCCCTTCTCCCCCCGGCCGCTGGTTGAAGATGAGGACGATGCCGACGAAGGCGACGACGGCAAGAAAGATCCCGATGAGCAGGACCAGTCGACTCGAGCGCTTCAAGGTGCTTCTCCCCGTACTGTGTGACAGGTGGCACCACTGTAGCAGCCACCTGGGGCGCGGCGACTATACCAAAGGGCCATGGTCGCTAGGAAGAAATGGAGCCTGCGGAACGGCCATCGACCGAGGTCGGAGACCCCCCTGCGACGGGACGACCTCGGCCGGAAGAGGACGGCCCGTCCCGCACGGGACGGGCCGTCGAACCGGTCGGTCACTAGACCGAGTTGCCGATGGTGCTCAGCATCGTGCTGAGGTTCCCACCGATGAAGGCGAGGCTGAGGATGGCGACGATGGCGATGAGAACGAGGATGAGTCCGTATTCGACGAGGCCCTGGCCCGCATCGCCGTCCGGTGGGCTGGACGGGTTCGGGACCCGGGCTCGGTTCGGTGGTGCGGTCACCGTGGAGACCACCTCCTTTCCGGGCGCCGGCGCCTCGGGCCGGGAACGAAACGCGGCCGCCAGCGCCGCCGGCGGCCGCGTCGCGGGTCGGCGCCCCTTAGACGGAGTTACCGACGGTGCTGAGGATCTTGCTCACCTGCCCACCGAGGAAGATGAGGGCGACGATCGCCACGATCGCGATGAGGGCGAGGATGAGGGCGTACTCGGCGAGGCCCTGGCCCTCCTCGTCGGAGCCGAAGAGCGAAATAAGAGCGGAGAGGAATGCCATCTTGGGAATCACCTCCTTCCCGGCGCGTAGTCCCCCTGAATCCGGGAGCCGCCCGGAGTGTGACCTCGGGCGGACCCGATGTCAAGACGAAGACCCGAAATGTGGTGCGGTCGGGAACCCCGCCGCGGTCCTCGCTGACCGCGTCCCGCGGACTCCGTCGCCCTTCTCGGATCTCCCGTGCGCCCCTTAGACGGAGTTGCCGACGGTGCTGAGGATCGTGCTCACCTGCCCACCGAGGAAGATGAGGGCGACGATCGCCACGATCGCGATGAGGGCGAGGATGAGGGCGTACTCGGCGAGGCCCTGGCCCTCCTCGTCGGAGCCGAAGAGCCGCGCCAGGACGGATGGGACGAGTGCCATGCGGCAGACCTCCTGTGATGATGACTCGCCGGATACCCGGCTCGGCTCGACGATAGCCGGCGGCCTCAGGGTTCGCCACTAGCCCGATGGTACCGGCCCGGTGCTCTATGTCGCCGCGTCGACGAGGTCGGCGATGAAGCGGAGGACGTCCCGAACGACGTCCCCGAAGAAGACGAGGACGACGAGGGCAACGAGCGCGCCGAGCCCGAGGATGAGCCCGTACTCGACGAGACCCTGGCCCGCCCCGATCCGCTTCACGCTGGTTCGGACGGCAGGGCCGCCCCGAACCGAAGCCCCCGTCCGGCGTCGATGACCTCAACGTCGACGCCGATCGGCGCCGCGCGGCGACGGATCTCCCGGATCACCCCCTCCGGGAGCCGGTACCGGGCGTTCGCTTCCTCGGCCAGGGCCGCCTCGCGACTCCGCCGCTCCTCGATGAGGGCAGCGAGGGCGGGCGGCAGCTCGGCAGGCTCCCAGCCGCGGCGGCCCCGTCCTCGGTCGGGTTTCGGCTCGGGGGGCTCGGCCGGCAGCTCAGGGGTGGCCGGTTCGGGAATGACGGCTTCGACGACCGCCTCGAGACGATCCGACCAGTCGAGGCGGAGCGAGACTCGCTCGGGTCGGGTCGCCAGGTAGGCCGCGAGGGCCTGATCGATCATCCGGAACAGACCGCTCTCGACGTCGATCGCCAGCCGTCGATCGGCGCCCACGGAATCGAATTCGACGGGGATCTGGGCCCGACGCCCGCGATCGCGGGCCGCCCGGCGGAGGGTCGGCAGGAGTCCGAGGTCGTCGAGGACCATCGGCCGGACGTCGAAGATGAAGGACTTCGTCGCCTCGAGGGTCTGTTGGACCATGCCGACGAGGAGACCGGCCTCGCGCTTCGCCGCCGCCGGGTCGCGGTCCATGAGCCGCTCGACGATCTGGGCCTGGAGGACGATGTTCGTCAGGCTCTGGGCCGGCCCGTCGTGCATCGCCCGGGCGATCTCGCGGCGGAGGTCCTCCTGGGCCGAGAGGACCATTCGCGACATCGCCGGCGGGAGGACGTCGAGATCGACGGCCTCGGGAGCTGCAGCAGCTGGCTCCCCGCTCTCGGCGGCCGGAGCGGGCCCCGCCTCGTCGGCCTCGCTCCGTTTCGGCAGGGCCTCGAGCTGTGCCGCGAGGGCATCGACGTGTCGGGCGAGGGTCTCCCGGAACCGCCGCAGGGCTTTCTGCTTCCCTTCGAGGACGTCGATCTGGGACTCCATGATCGCTGCCCGCCGGGTGAGGGTGACGAGCTGTTCGAAGGCGGCCGTCGTGTCCTGTCCGGCGGCTCGGAGGGACCGAAGGCGCTCTTCGGCCTGGGCGCGTCGGGTCTCGTGGCGGGCGGCCTCGGTGCGGGCCTGGTTGATGAGGAGCTCGATCTCGGTGAGCTCGCGGTCGAGGGTCGCCAGCTCGCCGCGGGCGGCCGCCACGACTTCGGCGGGACCGCCATCGCCGGGCTGCCCCCGGTTCGGCACGCGGTTTTCGCCCGCTGACGTCCGGTCAGCTGATCGGGCCTCGCGCGATTTCTCGGTCACCGTCGTCTCCCGTGGCCCCTGTCGTGGGCAGTTCCTCGCCGCCGACGGTCCCAGCGGGACCTCAGTCCTCGGGCATTCGGATCCAGCCCTGCCGCATGGCGTAGACGACGGCCTGGGTCCGGTCGTTCACCGAGAGCTTGCGGAGGATCGAGCTCATGTGGTTCTTCACCGTCTGCTCGCTGATCGAGAGGGCGTAGGCGACCTGCTTGTTCGTCATCCCCTGGGCGATGTTGTCGAGGATCTCGACCTCGCGTGGCGACAGGGGAGCAAAGATCGGCTGCGCCTCCTGGCCGTAGACCGCGAGCTCCCGGAACTCCTTGAGGACCCGGGAGGCGACCGAGGGCTTGGCGAAGACCTTGTCGTTTATGAGGTACTCGCCCTGGGAGACCCGGCGAATGATCGTGACGAGGTCGTCCGGGCCGACGTCTTTGAGGATGAAGGCCGCTGCCCCGGCCTTGATGGCATCGAAGAGGGAGTCCTCGTCCTCCTCCATGGCGAGGACGATGATCCCGGTCGCCGGGAGTTCGCGCTTGATCCGTTGAGTCGTCTCGATCCCGCCCGGAGCCGGGAGCGACAGGTCCATGAGGATGATGTCCGGGCTCAACTCGAGGGCGGCATCGAGGGCGCTTCGGCTGTTGTCGGCTTCACCGACGACGAGGAAGTCGGGCTCTTGCTCGAGGATGTTCCGCATCCCAACCCGGAAGAGGGCGTGGTCGTCGACGAGGAGGATCTTCGTCTTCTGGCCGCTGCTCCGGCGGTCGGGGCCACCCCGCCGCCGCTCGGGTCCGGTGTACTCGCTGCTGCTCATGGGTCCTGTCCACCTCCCATCGGTATGGCGAGACTGATGATCGTGCCCGCCCCGGGGCGCGATCGGATCTCGAGCTGGGCGCCGATGAGCTCGGCGCGCTCGCGCATGAACTGAAGGCCGAAGTTTCGGCGGCCCCGGGCCGCCACGGCCTCGACGTCGAAGCCGCGGCCATTGTCGTGGACCTCGACGGTCCAGGCGTCGTCGCTGGCCCGGGTGATGATGGCGACCCGGGTCGCCTCGGCGTGCTTGCGGACGTTCTGGAGCGCCTCCTGGACGACCCGGAGGACGACCGTCTGCTGGGCCTCCGTCAGGCGCTCCGACGGTGCCTCGAGGCGCTGCTCGACGGGGACCGCGGCCAGGGTCGAGAACTGCTCCGCCGCGTCTTCGATCGCCGCATCGAGCCCGCGGGCCTCGAGGAGGGGTGGCCGGAGCTGGCTGATGAAGCTTCGGACATCGCTCAGCTCTCGGCGGAGGAGCTCCCGGAGGAAGTGGAGCTCGGTCCGGGCGAGCCGCGCGTCGGTGCCGATGACCCGGTCGATGTACTCGACCTGGAAGATCGCGTTGGCGAGGGCCTGGGCGGGGCCGTCGTGGATCTCCTGGGCGAGGCGGGATCGCTCCGCCTCCTGGGCTTCGACGATCTGCATCCGGACGTCCTCGGGCGTCGCCGCGCCCTCCGGGCTGCCGATGAGGCTGACGTCGCCCCGTTCGAGGAAGACCCAGGTCCGCTCGAGGGCCTGCTGGGCGAGCTCGAGCTTCGTCAGCTCTTGCTGGTGGGTGCCGAGGGACGAGGTGAGAAGGGCAACCTCGCGGCGGAGCTCTCGCAGGTGGGCGTCCTCGGCTCCGGCTTCAGCCGCTGCCGCCGGGTCGGTGGTGTCGGTCGCCCCATGGGGCCGCTCGCTCCGCTCGAGCCGCTCGAGCTCGTCGCGGAGGGTGTGCCAGCGAGCGAGCTCCTCGAGGTAGGCCGACCGGTAGCGCTCCCGAATGACGCGGATGGTGTTCGCGCTGTAGCCGATGGCGGCCTTCGCCTCGGCGTGGAGGCCGTCGAAGCGGCTGTCCCGCTCGGGCGGCTCGCCGTTCGCCAGTTCCGGCGTCCGCTCCCGCCCTCGCTCGGGCGGCAGCGTCCCATCGGGGCGGGCCGATCGAGCGTCCGGAGCGCGGGAGGCGTCCATCTCCGGGGCAGTATACGAGCGGTCGGAAGCCCCACCCGAGCCGGCCCCAGGCACCGTGCGTCGGTCCTGACCCCGCCTCATCGGCTCCCTGCCTCCGAGCACGTCAGCTCCCAGGCCCGGACCTCGGCGAGGGCGTCGGCCTCGCTCGGCAGGGCCGCCGCCAGGTCGAGCGGCCGGAAGCAGGCCGCCGCCCCGTCGGTCCGTCCACCGTCGCCCTCGAGGACCCCGGGCCAGCGGCCGTGCTCGTTGCCGAGGACGACGAGGTAGCGAGCGCCTGGGAAGGCTGCGGCGAGATCGAGGACCGCCGCCGGCGGTTCGTCGGGGAGGGCGAGGGCCGGGGCGTCGGTGGCGTAGGCGAGCCAGATCGGGAAGTTCGTGATGACCGGGCCGCTCTCCCCGGGTCGCGATCCGAGCGGCGTCCCGAGGGCTGCGAAGGCCGCTCCGATGGCCCGGAACTCCCGCTCGCGATTCGCTGCCTGGGCGCCGAAGCCCGGCAGGAAGACGAGGCTGAAGAGGAGCGAGGCACCGACCGCCAGGGTCGGCCCCAGCCAGGCGACAGGTCGCGTCCAGCCTCGTCGGCGGCCGATAGCGGCGAGGAGCCGATCGAGCGCGAGGAGGGCACCGACGACGAGAAGGACGTGGACAGCTCCAGCCGCGTGGAGGAACGTCCCCCACGTCGTCGCCACCGGGAAGAGGAGGCTCGTGGCCGCGAAGGTGATCGCCGCGAAGAGGACGAGCGGTCGGAGGGCCGCCAGGCGGGCCAGCCCGGGGATGGCGGCGAGACCGATGAGGGCGAGGGGGACGCCGGGGAAGACGAGGACGTTCAGGAGGTTGTGGCCGAGGCCGACGAGGCGGAGCTCGAGGAGCCGGGCGGGCCCCAGGGCGAGATAGCGCTCGAGGGTCGGCTGATCCTGCCAGGCGAAGATGTCGAAGCCCGTCACCGAGAGCGCGTTCGCCAGGGCCTGGCCGGGGAGCGGCGTCCCGAAGACGAGCCAATCGCGAGCCGCCCAGGGGGCGAAGATGGCGAGGGAGACGACGGCGACGACACCAACCCCCCGGAGGCGCTCGCCGGGTCTGAGGCCGGGCCGCCCGAGGACGAGGACGAGCCAGGCGAGCGCGAGCCAGGCCGCCTCGTTCCGGGTCAGGGCCGCCAGGCCGAGGAGGCAGCCGAGGACGACGAGCCGGCGGTCGCCGAGCAGAAAGCCGCTCGGTCGGTCGAGGAGGCGGGCCATGAGCATGGCCGCGCCAAGGGCGAGGGCGGCGAAGAGCATCGTCGAATCGGGGAGGGCCGAATGGAGGACGAGCGGCAGGTAGACGGCCGCCGTCAACCCCGTCCCGGCGGCGAGGACCCGGGCCCGACCCAGCGGCAGGTCGAGCTCGGCGGCGACGTCGGCGGCGAGGCGCCAGGCGAGGAGGGCGACAATGGCTCCGGTGGCGGCCGGCACGAGCTGGGCTGCGGCGTACGCCCCGCCGCCGAGGGCCATCGGTGCCGCGGCGAGGAGGGAGGGGAGCGGAAGCCAGACCTCGAAGGCCGGGCGCGGGAAGACGAGGGGCGGCGTCTGGTAGCTCCAGATGGCGTCGGCGACGAGGCCCCGGCCGGCGAGGAGGTTCCGGGCGACATCGATGTAGTAGGCCGTGTCCTCCGGGATCGGGAAGGGGACGAGGGCGGCGGCGAGGAGGCGGACGACGGAAGCGACGGCGACGACGACGGCGGCGATGGCGACGTCCGCCCGCTCGAGGGGGCGGGCGAGGCTCGTCGGCGGGTTCGCCGCTGGCCAGGTTCCGCTCGTCGGCCGCGCCGTCACCGGACACCTCCCGCAGCGCCGACCTGGCATCGATCGTCGTCCGGCGTCGTGCACGTCGGATAGAGGGCGACGGCCGTTCCATCGCGCCAGACCGGCGGTCCGATCCAGGCCGGCCGCACGTCGGCGAGGAGGATCGGGGCGACCGCCGGCACCGCGTCGTCCGCCTCGAGGACGAGCCAGCGGATCCCGTAGGCCCGGGCGGCGGTCTCGATGACCGGCAACGGGTCGTTCGGGAGGACGATCCCACCCCGACCGCTGTAGTACCGGTAGCCCGCGGCGTCGATGGACATGAGGCGATCGGAGGGTGCCGCCCCGCCCCTCTCGAGAGCGACCGCGACGGCGCGCATCCGGTCCCGCTTCGCTGCCCATGTTTCGTGGACGTCGAGGGTGCCGAGGACCGCGAGGCCGAGGGACCAGGCCACGGCCGCGCCGAGAAAGACGCGCTCGGCCTGGACGGGCCGCCACGAACGGCGACGGGCGGCCACCCAGGCGACGGCCGTCGCCACACCATCGACGGCGAGGACGGCCGTGTGGGGGGTGAGGGCGACCGCGGAATGAATGAAGGTTCCCCCGGGCACATGGACCGCGGAGACGAGGGCCGAGAAGGCGAAGAGGAAGGCTCCGTAGGTGAAGAAGGGCCCGAAGATCGGCGATCGTCGCCGGTGCCAGGCGCCGACGACGGCGAAGGGAAGGAGGGCGATCCCTCCGACGAGGACGGCGAAGATGCCGGCCGCCGCGACGAGCCCGAGCACCCGACTGGCGAGGAGCGGGCCGATGCCCATGCCGAGGAGGTGATCGAGGGTAGCCGGGGTGGCGATCGAGTTCCACTCGCCGATGTCGCGGATGAAGAGGGCCTTCCCCGACGCGGCGGACGGCGAGGCGGTCCCGAAGGTCGCCCACTGGCGGAGGTACCAGGGCCCGACGAGGAGGGCGAGAGCGACGCCGCCGGCGACGATCGACGCACGGCTGATCCGGGGTGCGGCCTCGGTCGCCCGCCGCGTGCCGACCCGCGGCGTTCGAAGTCGATCCCAGACCACGGCCAGGCCGAGGACGGCGACGACGAGCCAGCCGTCGTTTCGTGACAGGATGGCGAGGCCGGCGAGGACGGCGGCCGCCACGAAGGCTCGGCTGCTGCCCTGGAGAGCGCGAGCCGTCGCCCAGAGGGCACCCGCCACGATCGGCTCGTAGAGGCCGAAGTTGTCCGGCTGGGCGAGGAAGGGGAGGAGGAGGCCCGGGACGGCGGCGACGACGCCGGCCGCGACGGCTGCCCGGCTCGGGAGCCGGGCGTCCCGGGCGATCGCCCAGGTCAGGGGCGCGGCGAGGGCGCCGACGAGGAGGAAGGGCCCGACCGCGGCAGCTGGCTGCGGGCCGAGGAGCCAGAGGAAGGGAACCTGGACGAACGAGGCGAGGGGCATCCAGTGGCCGAAGGCCGGGACGGGGAGGCTCGGCTCGGCGGGCAGGCGGCCACCGACCTCGGCGAAGATCCAGACGAAGTCGACGTTCGGCCCGCGGCCGTCGGCGATGGCGCGAGCGGCGTCGACGTAGTAGAAGGAATCCGGATACGCAGGGTCCGGGAACCCGGCTGCCGCCATGGCCCGGGCAGCGAGGGCAAGGAGGTACAAAAGGACCGGGGTACCCACGGCCGGTGCAGCGTAGCACCGGCTCGGCGACTCTCGAACCGGTACCTTTCACCCAGCGGACCGGTACCGAAGAGTGGCGGTGTTCGGTCGGTGGAGGGTGATGGGATCGACCGGTGACGACGTTCACCGATGGCGGCCGCTTCTTCCTCGGTGGCGATTTGCGGCGCCGGGCGATCGCGCACGGCCTCATCCTGGCGGGGCTGCTCTTCGCCGGCTATCTCTTCGTGGTCATCGCCCCGCGGGCCGGTACGGTCGGCTTCGATGCCTTCGCCTACTGGGCGGTCGACCCGGCACATCCGTACGAGCGAACTGCTGGGGGGCTCGGCGCCTTCACGTACTCGCCGGTCGTCGCCCGGCTGTTCGCTCCGGCCCGACTCCTCGACTTCTGGCAGTTCCTCTGGCTCTGGGAGGCTTTTCTCCTGGCCACGCTCCTCTGGCTCGGTGGGCGCCGCTCCCTTTCGCTCCTCGCCTTCCCGCCGGTCGCCCTCGAGCTCTACCACGGCAACATCCACCTTCTCATGGCCGCGGCTGTCGTCGTCGGATTTCGCCATCCAAGCGCCTGGGCCTTCATCCTCCTGACCAAGGTGACACCGGGGATCGGGCTCCTCTGGTTCCTCGTTCGGCGTGACTGGCGAGCGCTGGCGACGGCGATCTTCGTGACCCTCGTCCTCGTCCTGCTGTCGCTCGTCGTCGACGCCCGCCTCTGGCTGGCGTGGGTCTCGCAGAGCCTCTTCGCCACGGCCGCGGGAGCGCCGTTGAACCAGTTCTCCGTCCCCGTTCCGCTGCCCCTCCGCACGCTCGCTGCTGCGGCGATCGTGGTCTGGGGGGCCCGCACCGACCGCGCCTGGACGGTGCCTGTCGCTGTGACCCTCGGGCTCCCAGTTCTCTGGCCGTCCGGGTTCGCCGTGCTCGCCGCCCTCTGGGGCCTGGCCCGGGACTCTAGGCTCGCCCCGGGTGCGCTCGAGGCGCGATCCCGGGCCCGGCAGGCCAGGTTGTCTTGATCCCGTGATCTGCGTTGGCCGGTCAGCGATCCTGGAGCGGATGGCGCCAGCGGAGGCCCGGGAAGCGCGTGAAGTCGCGGTCGGCGCTGATGAGCTCGGCCCCGATCTCGATGGCGAGTGCGGCAAGGTACGCGTCGGGAACGAGGTTCCCTCGCACGGCGTCCTCGATGACGGCCGTTAGCGTCTTGCCGGAGCGCGCAGCTTCGGTCTTCAGCTCGGCGAGGAGCGCGTCGTCGATCCGGATCGTCGTCCGCATGCATGAAATCATCAAGACGAGGCGCAATGATGGCAAGTCTCGAGGGGCGTCTCTCTGCCTGGTACCGATGGCCGGACGGGTAGCGCAGTCGGTGCCTGGACGAGCGAGTCGGGCCGGTTAGACTGAGCCCACCATGGCTGCCCGGTCTCTCACCCTCGTCCTCCCCGCCTACAACGAGGCAGCCCGGATCGGGTCGGCCCTCGACGAGCTCTTCGGCTACCTCACCCGGCGCGGCGAGCGCGGTCGCCACGGGTCGCCCGGAGCGGCCGAGCTCCCGCTCGAGATCGAGGTCCTCGTCGTCGACGACGGGAGCAGCGATGCAACGGCCGACCTCGTTCGGGCCCGGCCGGAGTACGAACGGGACGTGGCCGGGGCGACGCTCAGCCTGCTCTCCGTCCCCCATCGAGGCAAGGGGGCGGCGGTCCGAACGGGCATGCTCGCCGCCCGGGGCGAGCTCGTCGTCTTCGCCGACGCCGACATGGCGACCCCGCCGGACCAGATCCCGCTCCTCGTCCGCGCCCTCGCCGACCACGACGTCGCCCTCGGGAGCCGCATCCAGCCCGACGGCCGTGACATGCGCCGAACCCAGCCCCTCCTCCGCCGTCTCCTCGGCCGCTGCTTCCATCTCCTCGCCTCGGCCTGGGTCGTCGGACCGGTGCAGGACACCCAGTGCGGCTTCAAGGGCTTCACGCGCGACGCAGCCCGGGACCTCTTCGGTCGCCAGCGGATCACGAGCATCGTCTTCGACGTCGAGATCATCTACCTCGCCCGGCGGCGGGGTTACCGGATTGCCATCGTGCCCGTCGCCTGGACGGACCGGCGAGGCTCGCGACTGCGAGCCCGACCGGGGCTCGCTCTCCGGGTCGCCTGGGATCTCGTTCGGATCCCCTTCCTCCACCGGTCGGTCACCTCGACGGCCGAACCGGTCGTCGCTGCGGCCGGTGAGCCGAGGCTCCCCGGCGACTGATCCGCGCCTCGCCCTCCGGGCGGCGAGGGCGGACGCCTTCCGCGACCGACTCCTGCCCATCGGCGCGCTCGGCGTCTTCGCGATCTCGGTGGCGCTCGTCGTTCTCGCTGGGGCGACCGCGGGAACCCTCGGCTATGACTATCTCGCCTACGACGCCGCCGCCCGGCGGGTCCTCCAGGGGCTCCCGCTCTACGACACGAGCTACGAGGCAGCCGGCGGCTTTGGTCTCTACTACTATCCGCCGCCCTTCGCTCTCGCCGTCCTGCCCCTGGCGGCCATCGCCTCGGCCGAGGTTGCGGTTTGGATCTGGACGGCCGGGATCGTCCTCGCCCTCGTCGCCGGCATCGCCCTTCTTCCGGTCCGGCCGAGGGTTCGCTGGCTCGTCCTCGCCCTGGCCGGCATCTTTTGGCCCACGGTCTAC
The DNA here is from genome assembly GCA_042408535.1 of Chloroflexota bacterium. Lineage (GTDB taxonomy): Bacteria > Chloroflexota > Limnocylindria > Limnocylindrales > CSP1-4 > BPIH01. The sequence continues at coordinate 69,366 of JBHORA010000079.1, forward strand.
TCCCTCAAGCTCGGCCAGGTCGGCCCGATCCTCTTCCTCCTCTTCGTCGTCGCCTGGCGCTCCCTCGCGTCCGACCGAGTCGTCGGTGTCGTCGCCGCCCTCGGCGCCCTAACGAAGATCCAGCCGGGGCTCCTCCTCGGCTGGGCGCTCCTTCGGCGGCGATGGCAGGCTGTCGGCATCGGGGCCGTCGGCGTCGGGGTCCTTTCGGTCGTCGCGACGCCCATCGTCGGGCAGGCTTCGTGGCCGGACTTCGCCACCCTCCTATCGAGGGTGAGCGATCCCATCGCGACGCCCGGCAACGTCACCTTCGGGGCGCTCGCCTACCGGGCCGGGGTCAGCCGCGAGGCGGCGGTCGTCGTCCAGTGGGTCAGCCTCGGCATCGTCGGTCTCGTCTGGGCCTTCGCCGCGCTCCGGCGCACGGCGGTCGTCGGCTACCTGGCGACGGTCGTGGCCAGCCAGTTGTTGTCGCCCATTCTCTGGGACCACTACGCCATCCTCCTTCTCCTGCCCGTCGCCTGGCTCTTGAACGAGCGCCGTTCCTGGGCAGTCGTCCTGCCCCTCGCCGCTCCATGGCCGATGGCCGCCCTCGTGCCCCCGATCGTCTATCCGGTGACCCTCATCGTCGCCCTCGCAGCCCTCGTCCTTCGCCCGAAGTCGGGCCCGAGCGATGGCTCGCTGGCGGTCGGCCCTCGATAGCGGCGGGGCGACCCGTCTCGGCGATCTCCTCCCCTCGCGGCCGATCCTCCTCGCCTTCGCCCTCTCGAGGGCCATCGTCCTCGTCGCCGCCCTGGCGGCCGAAACCGTCGTCGCCCGCAATCCTCGCCTGACGAGCGGCGCCGACGCACCGCTCCTGCGGAGCCTCACGGCCTGGGACGGCTGGTGGTACCTCGGCATCGCCCGAGACGGGTACCAGGCGACGCCCCTCGTCGACGGCTACGGGAACCTCGCCTTCTGGCCGCTCTATCCGATCGTCGTTCGCCTCCTCAGCCTCCCCTGGCCGGCCCTGGACGGCCTCGTCGCCGTTGCCATCTCGAATCTCGCCTGCCTCGTTGCCCTCGGCCTCGTCGAGCGGCTCGGGGCGACGGTCGTCGGTGAGGCGCGGGCGGTGCGGGGGGCGAGCCTCCTCGCCCTCTCCCCCTTCGGCTTCGTCTTCTCGATGGCCTATCCCGAGAGCCTCTTCCTCCTCCTTGGGGTCGGGGCCTGTCGCGCAGCCGAGCGCGGTCGCTGGGCCGCCGCCGGCCTCCTCGTCGCCCTCGCCACCCTCGATCGACCGCACGGCCTCGTCCTCCTGCCGACCCTCTTCTGGATCGGCCTCCGTGACCTCGAACCGAGCCGCCGGCGCCGGCTCGCCTGGCTCCTCGCCGGCCCCGCCGTCGCGGTCGCCTTCCTGGGCTTCGCGGCGGTCCTCGCCGGTCGACCCGACGCCTATCTGGAGGCCCAGGCGGCCTGGGGTCGATCCGGGGTCGGCGGATCGGGGGAGACCCTCGGGGCGAGCCTCGACGCGATCCGGGGGGCCCAGCTGGCGACCTTCCTGGCCGGGATCTACCTCCTTGTCTTTCTCCGGACCGACCGATTGCCGTTCGCCTACGTCCTGTGGCCGATCGCCACGCTCTTGGCGGACTTCGGCAGCGGCAATCTCGTCTCGGTCGGCCGCCACCTGACGGTCGTCGTGCCCTACTTCTGGCTCCTCGCCGGCCGTCGCTCCTGGCTCGGCCGGGTCGCCTGGCCCACGACCTCGGCCCTTCTCCTCTTCGGCTTCTCCCTCGTCAGCTTCGCCGGCTGGTACGTCCCCTGACCCTGGCCGCCGACTCGTGTGAGGTTGCCCACGCAACGACTGCGCGACCGGGTGCTATCCTGCCGCCCGTGACCAGCCCAGTCCTCGACGCCGAGCCCCCCTGTCCGGAGGCGGCATCCAGGACCGCGGGCGTCGCGTCCCCCGCCCGCCGCCTCCGTGCCGTCCGGCGGTCGGTCGACCGGCTCGACCAGGGCACCTGGGACGCCTTGGCGGCCCGCAACCCCTGGGCGACGCCCTTCGCCCGTTGGGCCGTCCACCGGGCCTGGTGGGAGGCGTACGGGACGAACGCCCACGAGGAGACCCTCGTCCTCGTCGAAGCCGACCCGGCAGACGGAGCGATCGACGAGGACGCGACTCCCGTCGCCATCGTCCCCCTCATGCACCGCCACGAGGTGGAGCCGGACGACGCGGCTCGTCGGACCGTCCTCCGCCACGGCGCAGCCGGCGCCCTGACGCCCGTCCCTGCCACCGCCAAGGCCGTCTTCATGGGGGCCTCCTACCACGCCGACTACGCGACCCTCCTCGCTGCCCCGGACGCCTTCCCGGCCGTCGCCGAGGCCGTCGTCGACTACCTCTCCGCCGACGCCCTCGGTGCTGTTCAGCGAATCCCCTGGGACGTCGTCGATCTCCGGCGGCTTCGCTGCGCCGACCCGGCGACCGACGCCCTCGCCCTCGCCTTCGGTCGCCGCGAGATCGCCGAGGGCTGGACCCTGAGCGTCGAGCGAGAGGACGTGTGCCCCGTCGTGACGCTCCCGGAGGAAGGCGGCTTCGAGGCCCTCCTCGCTCGCCTCGACAAGAAGGACCGCCACGAAATCCGCCGCAAGGTTCGACGCGCGGAGGCCGCCGGGCGGATCGCCCTCGTCGATGCCGCCGATCCCCTTGCCGAGCTCGACCGCTTCGTCGATCTCCACCAGCGCCGCTGGGGGGCCGACGGCCTCTTCCCGCCGACCGAAGGCGGGCGCCAGAGCCGGCGCTTCCTGGAGCGACTCTTCGAGCTCGCCTGGCCCGAAGGCTGGATCTGCCTCACCTTCCTCGAGGTCGCCGATCGGCGGATCGGAGCCGGGATCACCTTCGACGACGGGGTAACGGTCTACTACTACAACGCCGGGATCGACCCCGATGCTGCCGCTCTCTCGCCCGGGATCCTCCTCGCCGAGCGCCTCATCCGGCGGGCCATCGAGCTCGGCCGCCGCCGGTTCGACTTCCTCCGCGGGAACGAGCCGTACAAGTACGCCTGGGGTGCCGTCGACGAGCCGATCGCCCGGATCCTCGTCCGCCGGACCGGTCGAGGACGGCCATGACCCCCCTCGCCCCAGCCGACCCCTGCTACCAGCCCGTCGTCCGAGGCCCTGTCCCGGGCGGCGGTCGGATCCGGGTCGTCGAGGTCCTTGCCACCGGCACGAACGGCGGCGCCCAGGAACACGTCTACAACCTCGTCACTCGGATCGATCGCGACCGCTACGACGTCTCCGTCGTCAGCCTCTCAGCGGGGAGCTCGGTTCGGAAGCTCCAGCGGGCCGGGATCGGGGTCGTCGTCTTCGACGAGCCTGACGACGCCGTCGCCGTCGGGATGCTCACCGCCCACCTCCTGAACGTGTGCCCGGACGTCATCCACAACCACATGTACCGGGCCGAGGTCGTCGGCACAAAAGCGGCCCTCGCCCTCGAGCGACTCGGCATGCGCCGGCCCTACGTCGTCTCGACGGTCCACTCGTCCCGGGTCCGGTCGCTCGCCGATCGCGACGAGCTCCGGCGCCTGACGCCGCACATGGATCGGCTCGTTGCCGTATCGCGGGCGATCGTGGCCAAGATCGCCGAGGAGCGGGGAGAGGCGGCCCCCGTCGAGCTCATCTACAACGGCGTCGACCTGTCCCGCTACGACCATCAAGAGCCCTGTTGCACCCTCCGCGACGAGTACGGGCTCCCCGCCGACGCCCAGCTCGTCGGGGTCGTCGCCCGCCTCGAACCGGAGAAGGGCCATCCGACCCTCCTCGCCGCCTGGCCTGAGGTCGTCCGTCGCTGCCCCCAGGCGTATCTCCTCGTCGTCGGTGAGGGGAGCCAGCGCGATGCCCTCGAAGTCATGGCGGCGGAGCTCGGGATCGACGACCGGGTCGTCTTTACCGGCCGTCGGGACGACGTGCCGGCCGTGACGGCCGCCCTCGACGTCGCCGTCCTCCCCTCGTACCGCGAAGCGCAGGGGCTCGCCATCTTGGAAGCGATGGCCCTCGGGCGACCGGTCGTCGCCTCGAACGTCGGCGGCATCCCGGAGGTCATCGACGACGGGGTGAGCGGCCTCCTCGTCCCGCCTGGCGACCCGGCCGCTCTCGCCGCGGCGATCGTCCGGCTCCTCACTGACCACCCCTACGCCGATCTGTTGGCCCGGCGCGGCCACGACCTCGTCCACGAGCGCTTCTGCGTCGAACTCATGGTCCGCGCCATCGAGTCGGTCTACGACGACGGGGCGCGGGTGGTTCGCCTGCCGCAGGAGGCAGTGGGCTGACCCCACGAAGGCCCAGCCTGAGCCGACCGATCCTGGGCATCGTCGAGCTCGCGGCTGCGGGACGGGGCTGGCTCGAAACGCCCGTCCGCCGTCGCGCCCTTCGCGACGGCCTGTCGGTGGTCGGGCTCGGGATGCTCGGGCTCATCCTCGTCGCCGGTAGTGGCACGGATGCCGTCTCGTACTGGTCCCTGGACCTCGCGGAGCCCTACCTCGCAGCGAGCCGGTCGCTGACGGCCGATGTCGCGTTCCGGTATGGGCCCCCCGTGGCTCTCCTCCTCGCCCCCTTCACTGTTCTCCCGTGGGAGACCTTCCGGATTCTGTGGGTTTTGCTCGAGGTCGGTGCGCTGGCCCTCATTGCTGGCGCCTGGACGCTCGCTGCCATCGCCGCCTACCCGATTACCCTCGAGATCTCCGTCGGCAACATCCATCTTCTCCTCGCGGCGGCCATCTTCCTCGGTCTGCGGTACCCAGCGGCGTGGGCGTGGGTACTCCTAACGAAGATCACCCCGGGCGTTGGCCTCCTCTGGTTCGCCGTCCGGCGCGAGTGGCGGCGACTGGGCATCGCCCTCGCTACGACGGCGGTCATTACAGCGCTGTCGTGGGTCGTCCGGCCGGATCTGTGGCCTGAGTGGGTCGCCATGCTGTCGACGAATGCCCAGCTCCCGCTGGAGCCGGACGCTCGGTACCTGCCGATCCCGCTCGGGATTCGACTCCCTCTGGCGGCGGCCGTCGTGGCCTGGGCAGCCAAGCGCAACGACCCTCGCGGGCTCGGCCTTGCCGCCACGCTTGGCCTTCCCACGATCTGGCCTCACAGTCTCGCGCTCCTCGTCCTCTGCCTCGTCCCCCCAGGTCGATGGCCGCGGTGATCAGGGCCCGAGCCTCCAGCGGAGCCAGGCGGATCGTCCGCACCAGGCCTCAGTCTGTCGGGGAAGGTCTCTGCCAGCCAAGCTTCTCGAGGAGGAGGGGGAGGCAGGCCACGAGGAAGCTCGCCGCATCGAGCCACAGCGTCGGCAGGGCGACGGTCATGCCGACGATGGCGAGGATGTCGCCCCAGGGCTCGCGCGTCCGGGCCGCAACGAGCACGACGAGGGTGGCGGCCACGAGGCGGACGAGGTAGGGGATGGGGAGCAGCCCCGAGACGTCGAGGGGGCCGCGGGCCAGCGTCACGTCGACGAACTCGCGCCAGAGATCCGGGGCGAGGACGTAGCTGGCCGCCGCGACGATCGCTGCCGCGCCGAGACCGACGGCCGCATCCCGGAAGCGCCCCTTCGCTGCCAGATAGACGAGCCCCAGGCCCGGACTCAGCTTGACGAGCGACCCGATCCCGAGGAGGACCGGCCAGCGGCGCAACCCGAGGTAGCTCACGACGGCGAGCGGGAGGTGGATGTTCCGGAACCAGAGCTCCACGGCGACCGGGACGAACGCCACGCTGGCGAGGGCGACGACGAGGCTGCTGTCGGCGAGCCAGTAGAGACAGCCGAGGAGGAGGACCGTCCAGGCTACCGTCCAAACCTCGGCCGGCAGGACCGCCGCGATCGGCGCCATTGCCTGGGCCAATGGTGGCGGGTAGTGGTAGGCATACGGCTCGACGGACCCGAGTCGAGCGAGCTCGTAGATAGACCGTCCCTCGAGAAGATTGCGGCCGGCGAGCCAGTAGGCGTGCTCGTCCGACGGTGTCGTCCACCGATAGGCGGCGTCGACGGCGAGGAAGATCGCCCCCACGGCCGCGGGGACGAACAGCGAGACGGGGGGCGAGCCTCGGCCGAGGGTCTCGTCGCGGCGGACCATCCTGCTATGGTGCCAGCGGCGCCCATCCGCTGCCCGGCGGCCTTCGCCCGGCCCTGACGCGAGACCTGACGCGAGGAGGAGATCGACCTCACGATGCGTGCCGATCGAACCTGGCCCACCCTCGGTGCGGCCTGGCGGGCGACGGCGTTCCTCCTCCCCCTCGCCGTCGCCCTCGCCGCCCCGCTCTCGGCCGTCGACCTCGCCTACGCCATCCGGGCCGGCCAGCTCATCCACGAGCGGGGAGACGTCCTCCGGACCGACCCCTTCACCTTCACCGCCGGCGGCGAACGCTGGACCGACCAGCAGTGGCTCGCCCAGGTCGCCTTCGCCGTCGTCCACGACGCCGCCGGCTGGCCCGGCCTCGCCCTCCTCCGCGGTGCCCTCGTCGGCCTGACCGTCCTCCTCCTCGCCGATACCCTTCGGCGGTCAGGACTCGACGCCCGGCGCTCGGCGATCGTCGTCCTTGCCACCTTCGTCGTCGTGGCTCCCGCCCTCGCCCTCCGCGCCCAGCTCTTCGCCGTTGCCCTCTTCGCGCTCACCTTCTGGCTCCTCGCCCGATCCGACGGCAGGTCGGGCCTCCGCTGGCTCCTCGTCCCGGTGGCCTCGCTCTGGGCGAACCTCCACGGCACCTTTGTCCTCCTGCCGGCGGCGACTGTCGTCGACTGGCTCAGCGGCCGCCCCAGCCGGGTGCACGCCGGCGGTCCCCGGGCCGACGGGCACAGCCTCGCCCTCGTGGCTGCGACCCTCCTCGCCAGCCTCGTCAATCCCTTCGGTCCGGCGGTCTGGGGGTACGCCCTCGGTCTGGCGACGAACCCGACCGTCGGCGGGCTGGCGAGCGAATGGCAGCCGACGTCACCGGTGACGGTGCCCGGCGCGCTCTTTCTGGCCGCCCTCGTCGTGGTGGTCGTCCGTCTCGTCCGGAGTCCCAGGCGGCCGGCCTGGCCGACGATCGTCTGGCTCGTCGCCCTCGCCATCCTCGCCCTTCGGGCCGAGCGGGCGATCGTCTGGTGGGCCCTCGCTGCCGCCGTCGCGCTTGGCCGGACGTTCGCCGACCAGCCAGCGCTGCGCCCATCGCCAGCGCCACTCGCACCAGCCCCGCCACTCGCACCAGCCCCGCCCCGCGCCGAACCCGCGCCCCGCGCCGAACCCCCACCCCGCGCCGCACCAGCCCCGCCACTCGCACCAGCCCCGCCACTCGCACCAGCCCCGCCCCGCGCCGAACCCGCGCCC
>JBHORA010000084.1:0-1070 GCA_042408535.1 Chloroflexota bacterium
CCGCTACACGACGATCCAGAACTGGAGCAACGACGTCTACAACCTCGTCACGAAGCGGGCCCACGCCTACGAGGGGGCGACGGTGGAGTGGGTCGACGCGAACACCGGCTGCCTGACGGGCGATACGGCCGTCTTCGCGAACAGCGACATCGTTCCCATCGCCGAGATCGAGCCCGGGCGGCGCGTCTACTCCCTCGGGGCCGACTTCCAGATCGAACGCCGCCCCGTCGTTGCCAAGCGGAAGAACGGACCCGGACCGGTCTTCGAGCTCCAGCTGGCGAACCACCGGCGCGTCCGGGCGACGCCGAATCACCCCTTCCTCGTTGCCAGGAAGGTGGGCCGGACGCGACGGATCGCCTGGCTGCCGCTCGCCTCGATCGTCGAGGGCGACGAGGTCGCCGTTGCCGGGCGACTCCCGGACGACGGTGTCTCGCACCGCTTCGAGCCGATCGCCCGCCGACCGCGGGCCCGGAACCCGTTCCGGGCGCCGGAGGTCTCGAACCCCGATCTGCTCTGGCTCCTCGGCTTCTACCTCGGCGACGGCTACCTCGAGCGTGACGTGCGGGTGAAGTTCGCCGTCCCTGAGTCGGACCCAGCGGCCCCACGGGTGGTCGAGCTCGCCGAGCGCCTGTTCGGCGTCCAGCTCCGTCGCCGGGGTGTCGTCCTCCGGGCGAACTCGGCGCCGTGGGTCGACTGGCTACGCGCCGTCGGCTTCGACGGCGGTGCCCACACGAAGTCCGTGCCGGGCTGGGTCTTCCGGCTCCCGATGGCCGAGAAGCGGGCCTTCGTCGAGGGCTACGTCGCCGCCGACGGCCACGTGCGGCCGGGCCATCGCAACGTCTCGATCGCGAGCGCGAACCGCGAGCTCCTCGAGCAGATCCGGCTCCTGGCCATGGCAGCCGGGCTCAACCCCGGCAAGCTCTCGGTCCGGCGGAGCCGCCGCAAGCTCCCGCTCGGCACGGAGACCCGCGAGTACGTCACGTACATGCTCTACTTCGCCGACGAGCCGCTCGACGGGCCGGTCCACTTCGTCCCGGTCACCGGGATGACGTACCTCGGCGAGCAGGAGA
>JBHORA010000086.1:0-9436 GCA_042408535.1 Chloroflexota bacterium
TCCGCCTCGTCGTCGAGGGAGCCCGCTTCGAGGACGGCATCCTCGCTGAGCCACCGAGCGAGGAGGTGCCTGCCGCCTAACTGAAGCACTGTCCCGACTACCCGGTCCGGAGGGATTTCCACACATCTTGACAAGGGCTCCTGCCTCGCTCCTCGGCCGTGCACCCCATGCACATCCTGGTGGGCACCGCGGCCGTCGGCGCGGGTCAGCCTGTCCATTCTGGGACCGGGGCGCACAGATCCGGCAGGCCGGGATCGTGAGCGACCGGACGGCCGTCGAAACCGCGGGTGGCGGGGCCGCCCCGAGCCGCTCCGGGCTGTCCGAGACCTCGCCCGGTCGAAGGTGTGCGCCACGCTCGCGCCCATAGCGGAAACGTGCGCCGGATTCACGAAACCGATGAGGAGGGCCTCGAGCTCCGCCTGGGCCGCCGCCTCGTCGCCGGAAACACGCGCCGGATTCACGAAACCGATGAGGAGGCGGCGCTGGCGCCGTCGCGGCTGTCTCGCCCGGGGATGGCGGCGGCGACGAGGCACCCCGACTCGTCGAGCAACGCCAGGTCGCGTCCCATGGCTGCCGAACGCGCTACCCTCGGCCCATGGACCTCCCCGTTCAGCCTCCCGTCGAGCCGATGCTCGCCAAGGCCGTCGACGACCTGCCATCGGGCGGTGATTGGCTCTTCGAGCCGAAGTGGGACGGCTTCCGGGCCATCGTCTTCCGTGACGGCCCGGAGCTCCTCATCCAGTCTCGGGACCTTCGTCCCTTCGAACGCTACTTCCCCGAGCTCCTCGACCCGCTCCGAGCGAGCCTACCGGAGCGTGCCGTCGTCGACGGGGAGATCGTCATCGCCCGTGCCGGCCGGCTCGACTTCGAGGCCCTCCTCCTCCGGATCCATCCGGCCGCCTCCCGCGTCGCTCGCCTCGCCCGGGAGACGCCAGCCTCGTACGTCGCCTTCGACCTCCTCGCCCTCGAAAACGAGGATCTCCGCCCGCGGCCGACGGCCGAGCGCCGAGCCCGGCTCGAAGGGGTCCTCGGCGCGACCCGCCCCCCGATCCACCTGACCCCGGCGACGACGGATCGGACGACGGCGGCCGACTGGTTCGCCCGCTTCGAGGGTGCCGGTCTCGACGGCGTCGTCGCCAAGCACCTGAGCTCGCCCTACCAGCCCGGGAAACGGCTGATGCTGAAGATCAAGCACGCCCGAACCGCGGACTGCGTCGTGGCCGGCTTCCGGTGGCACAAGAACGGACCGGGGACCCATGTCGGCTCCCTCCTCCTCGGCCTCTACGACGCCGAGGGTCGACTCCACCACGTCGGTATCACCTCCTCCTTCTCCTGGGAGCGGCGGGCAGAGCTGGTTCGGGAGCTCGAGCCCCTTCGCGAAGGCGCCCTCGAGAACCATCCCTGGCGGGAATGGGCCGAGTGGGCGGGCTTCGGCGACGCCGACATCTCGGGTCAGCGGCTGCCCGGGGCGATCTCGCGCTGGAGCCGGGGTAAGGACCTCTCCTGGGAGGCGCTCCGTCCCGAGCGCGTCTGCGAGGTCGCCTACGACCACCTCCAGGGGAACCGCTTCCGGCACGCGACGACGTTCCGCCGCTGGCGCCCCGACAAGCGGCCCGAGGCCTGCCGGTACGACCAGCTCGAGGTGACGCCGCCCTTCGAGATCGAGCGGATCTTCGGTCGCTGAGCCGTCTCGCAGCCGTGCCGCTCGCTCGGGCCCCGGTCGGACGGGTCGGGATCGTCGCTCAGGCCCGGTCCTTCCGGGATCGATCGTCCGCAGGATTCGGAAGGGCACCCGCGGGCGCTCCCCTGCGGACCCCCGCCCAGGGGTCGTCGTCGGGATCAAGGGGCTCCTGAGGCGGTCGCAGCTCGGGCGGGACATGGAGCAGATTGACCCTGATCCGGTACCAGACGGTCGAGCGGCCACGCATCGCATCGACGAGGACGTCGGCCGGCTCCAGATGACCAACCACGTCCGGGTGCCGCGCCTTCCAGCGTTCGAGCCCGGCGAGGGCATCCTCCCGGCGTGCGGCGCGGCCGATCTCGATGACAGGGATCGATGTCCTCCGGCGGCCCGTCGGGGTCGGCCGGCTTTGTCGCCTGAGGGGGGCTGGCGTCATCGGTCCGTCCGGAGCGTCGCCCACTGCCTCACCCGCCGCCTCGGCAGCTCGCGGGCTCGCGGCGCTCGTCCGCCGACGCTGGCGAGACGGCTGGACCCGGGGCGGCTCGCCGGGCTGCTTCCGATAGTGGGGTGGCCAGGGCGCGTCTCCCAGTCCCTCCGCCTCGTGGCGGGCGGCGAGCTCGAGGAGCGCCTCGAGGGAGCCAGGCGCTTCGTCGATGCCCGCCGAGGCATCGCCCCGGGCGGCGACGATCCCCGGCACCGTGGCAAGGGTGAAGGCTTCGGGTTCCACTTCGGGCACGTCGTCCCAGTGGAGCGGCATCGAGACCCGGGCGTCCGGTGTCGGGCGAACCGAGTAGGCCGAGGCGACGGTTCGATCCTTGGCGTTCTGGTTGTAGTCGATGAAGACCCCGTGGCGTTCCTCCTTCCACCACTTCGAGGTTGCCAGCGACGGCGCTCGGCGCTCGATGTCCCGAGCCAGGGCGAGGGCTGCCCGCCGCACCTCTCCGTACGTCCAGCGGCGTTCGATCCGAACGTTGATGTGGAGCCCCCGCGAACCGGAGGTCTTCGGCCAGCCGACGAGGCCGACCGCTTCGAGCGCCTCGCGGGCGACGAGGGCCACCTGGCGAACGGTCTCCCAGGGCACGCCCGGGACGGGGTCGAGGTCGACCCGGAGCTCGTCGGGGTGGTCGAGGTCGTCGGCCCGGATCGGGTGGGGATGGAGATCGATGCAACCGAGGTTGACGACCCAGGCGAGGCCGGCCGGATCGTCAACGACGACTTCGTCGGCCGTTCGTCCCGAGGGGAAGGTGAGGGTGACGGTTCGAACGAAGGGCGGGTGGTTCGCCGGAGCTCGCTTCTGGTAGAAGAAGTCGCCTTCGGCACCGTCGGGGTAACGCTTGAGGGCCATCGGGCGGTTCCGGATCCCGCGCAGGGTACCCTCGGCGACGGCGAGGTAGTAGCGGACGAGGTCGAGCTTCGTATAGCCAGCTGCCGGGAAGTAGACCTTGTCGGGGTTCGTCACCCGAACGGTCCGGCCGGCGACGTTGAGCTCGACGGCAGGGATGCGAGTCATCGCGCGAACGATAGTCGGCGGTTGGGTGGGGTGCCAACAGGTGAGCCCGGAGCCGTCCGCCGATGGCGGGGGCGAGGGGCAGGACCCATCGATGGCGGCGCAGAGAGAGCTCGCGCGCACACGGCAGAGCCGAGCTGGCGCGGTCGGAGAGGCTGGACGCGGATCGCCGGGAGGCGTATCGTGCCCGTACCGGGGCACCGTCCCCGGCGGAATGAGGGATCAGCATGCTCGCCCGGCCCGAACCCGCCTGCCTCGTCATCGCCGACATCTCCGGCTACACGAGCTACCTCGCCGGTGTCGAACTCGACCACGCCCAGGACATCCTCGCCGATCTCATGGTCACCGTCGTCGGCGCCCTTCGTCCGAGCTTCCGGCTGGCGAAGCTGGAGGGCGACGCCGCCTTCAGTTGGGCTCCGGTCGCGGCCATCGATGCCTCGCTCCTCCTCGACACCGTCGAGGGGACGTACTTCGCCTTTCGGCGCCGGCTCCGGGACGTCGAGCAGGCGTCCACCTGCGAGTGCAACGCCTGCATCCGAATGCCGAGCCTCGACCTGAAGCTCATCGCCCATCACGGCGTCGTCGCCCGGCAGCGCGTCCTCGGCCGCGACGAGCTCGCCGGCCCGGACGTCATCCTCGTTCATCGGCTTCTGAAGAACGGCGTCGAGGAACGCCTGGGATGGCGTGCCTACGCGCTCTACACCGAGGCCTGCGTTCAGGCCATGGGCCTCGCCGATCCGTCTGCGGCTGGCCTCTTCCCCCACGAGGAGTTCGTCGAACACATCGGCCCCGTCCGGACCTGGGTTCGCGATCTCGCTGCGGCCTGGCGGGACGAGCAGGAGCGAAGCCGCGTCTTCGTCGGCCCAGACGACGCCTACGGATCGATCGAGGTCGTCCTTCCCGGTCCGCCCAGCCTCGTCTGGGAGTTCATGACGGCGCCCTCGCGGCGGATCCAGTGGCAAGAGGGCGTGACGGCGGTCCAGGAAGAGGCACCCACCGGACGTCGCGGCAGGGGGACGAAGACCCACTGCGTCCACGGCCGCGACGCGATCCTCGAGGAGATCCTCGACTGGCGTCCCTACGACTACTGGACCGTCCGAGCGGTCCTGCCGATGCCGGGGGCGCCGAAGATCACGATCTCGGACGTCTTGGAGCCGATCGGCCCGAACGAGACCCGGCTCACGACCCGCCTGGCCCGGCCGCGGACGGCTCGCGAGCGGGCGTTCCTGGAGGGCTTCGGGCCGACCCTCGAGGCGTGGACGAGGGCCGGCATCGAACGGCTCCGGCCGCTCCTCGAGGCGGAGCTGGGCGGCCGCGGTCCGAGCGGCGGAGCCGATGCCGAGCCGAAATTACCGGCGTCGACTGGTCGCCACCTCCGGTCGCCGGTGCGAGCCGGCGAATCCTTATCGCCCGAAGTGCCACCGCCGTCGGGCTGACGGCGAACGAGCCGGTCGGACCGGCGATGCGGTCGTCCATCGCCGAGGCAGCCTCCCCGCGGGCCGGCGCCCTCTCTTCAGGCCGGCTGGGTCAGCTCGAAGATGTTCCCTTCGCTGTCGGTGCCCAGGCTCTGCTCGGCCCGACGTGGTGCCCGACGGAGGCTCTGGGTCGCCGCGACCTCGGAGCCTCGATCCGGTTGGTCGGCTGCGCCGCCGACCTCGCCCAGGGTGGCGGGCTCCAGGTTGCGCGACCCCGTGGCCTCGGCCACAGTCGCGCGCCGAGCTTCGGGCGACCATTACTTGGGCCGTCTCCGCTCGGTGCCTCCAGGACGGGGCCGAGCGATCGGGGTACCGTCGGGGCCGACAGGCAGCCCGGATCGAAGCCGGGACCCGAAGCGGCCTACCGGAGTGGGCACGAGCGGGTCCAGCCCCGCAGGTGTCGGAGCGGCGCATCAAAACCGGCCCCCAGTGGGCCGCCGAAGCGGGAGGGCCTGACCGTGGAGGACTTCGTCATCATCGGTGCCGGAGCGGCCGGCGAGGCCGCCGCCCACGAGGCCCGTCGCCACGGCGCCTCGGTCACCGTCGTCGAGCGCGAGCTCCTCGGCGGGAGCTGCCCCTTCTGGGCCTGCATGCCCTCGAAGACCCTCCTCCACGCCGCCGGCGTTCACGCCTTGGGCGGCGACTACCCCTGGCCCAGGGCGTCGGCGCGGCGAGACTACATGATCAACCGCGAAGGACGCGACTGGCCCGACGACGGCGGCCACCTTCGAGCCCTGGAAGCGGCCGGCGCCACGGTCATCCGAGGCGAGGCCAAACTCGCCGGTCCCGGGCGGGTCGTCGTCCGCACGACCGACGGGGGCGAGCTCCTCCTCGAGGCGAGGAACATCGTCATCGCCGTCGGCAGCCGCTCGACGGTCCCCGACCTCCCCGGTCTGGACGAGATCCGACCCTGGACGAACCGCGAGGCGACCTCGACCCGAACCCTGCCGCGGAGCCTCGTCGTCCTCGGTGGTGGCCCGACGGGCGTCGAGCTGGGGCAGGTCTTCGCCCGCTACGGCGTCCCGGTGACGATCGTCCATTCGAAGAAGCGTCTCAACCACCGCGACCACCCTCGGAACTCGGCCGCCCTCGCTCGCGCCCTCGCGGCCGACGGCGTCGACCTCCGCCTCGGAGCCCGGGCCGTTCGGATCGAGCCCGCGCCGGTCGCCGACCGGCCCCACCGTGTCGTCCTCTCCGACGGCTCGGTCGCCGAGGGCCACGAGGTCCTCCTGGCGATCGGTCGCACCGCACCTCTTGCTGACCTCGGTCTCGAGACGATCGGCGTCGAGCTCGTCGATGGGCGCCTTCGACCCGACGAGCAGCTCCGAATCGCCGAGGGCGTGTACGTGGCCGGTGATCCGGCTGGCCCCGAGCTCCACACACACCTCGCCCACTACGAGGGGGAGGTCGTTGTTCGGATCGCCCTCGGCGAGGACGTCCGCCCCGATGTTCGAGCCATCCCCCGAGCGACGTACACGGACCCCGAGACCGCCGGCGTCGGCCTGACCGTCGAGGAAGCGCGGGCGGCCGGGCTGGACGCCGGCGAATGGACGGCCGACCTCGCCACGTCGGCGAAGGGCTACGTCGCCGAGGCCGAGGGACACGCGACGATCGTCGTCGACCAAGGCTCGGGACGGCTCGTCGGGGCCTTCCTCGCCGGTCCGGGCGCGTCGGAAGCGATCCACGAGGCCGTCCTCGCCATCAAGACGGAGACGCCGATCGCGGTCCTCGCCGACACCATCCACGCCTTCCCGACCGTTGCTCGGGTCATGGGCAGCCTCTTCGTCGAGGCCTGGCGCGAGCTGGCTGGCCTTCGTCGATCGGGCGCGAGCGCGGGCGCCGAGCGGTAGGCGAGGGCGGGCGCCGAGCGATCGGCGAGGGCGGGCGCCGAGCGGTAGGGAGCGACGCCGAGCGATCGGCGAGGCCGGGCGCCGAGCGGTAGGGAGCGACGCCGCTGTACGACGGCGGAGCATCCGGCGCCTCGGGCCGGGTGTCTCGGGATCCCCGGCGGATGTCGAGTCAGGTCGGCCGAGTCGCGAGCTCGCCGTCGACCTGGATGCTCGGCTCCGCGGCGAGCGGCGGCCGGAAGCGACGGAGCCGGAGGGCGTTCGAGACGACCGTGACGCTCGAGGCGGCCATCGCCGCCGCGGCGATGATCGGGTCGAGCAAGAGGCCGGTGAACGGGTAGAGGGCGCCTGCGGCGAGGGGGATGAGAGCGACGTTGTAGGCGAAAGCCCAGAACAGGTTCTGGCGGATGTTCCGCATCGTCGCCCGCGACAGCGCGATCGCCGTCACGAGCCCCCGGAGGTCGCCGCTCATGAGCGTCACCGCTGCCGACTCGATCGCCACGTCGGTCCCCGTCCCGATGGCGATCCCGACGTCGGCCGATGCGAGGGCAGGGGCGTCGTTGATCCCGTCGCCGACCATTGCCACGAGCGTTCCACGGGCCTGGAGGCGCCGGACCTGGGCCGCCTTCTCGTCGGGTCGGACGTCGGCGAGGACCCGGTCGATCCCGACGGCAGCCCCGATTGCCCGAGCCGTCACCTCGTTGTCGCCGGTGAGCATGACCGTCGTCAGCCCCATTCGGCGCAGGGCGGCGACGGCCTCCCGCGACCCGCGCTTCAGGGTATCGGCGATGGCGACGACGGCGAGCGCGGCCCCATCGACGGCGGCGACAACGGGGGTCTTCCCAGCCTGCGCGAGGCCGGCGACGACGTCGCCCAGTGCGCCAATGTCGACCCCAGCCGCGGCGAGGAAGTCCGGTCGACCGACGATCACCCGGTGACCCTCGACGGTCGCCTCGATCCCCTGCCCGCCCGTCGCCCGGAAATCGGTGGGCTCGGCGAGGGCAAGATGGCGCTCTTCCCGGGCGAAGCGGACGATCGCTTCGCCGAGGGGATGCTCGGAGCCCCGTTCGGCCGAGGCGACGAGGCGGACGATCTCGGCCTCGGGAAGCTCCGCCGACGCTCCGCCGACGAGGACGACGTCGGTCACCCGCGGCCGCCCCTCGGTGAGCGTCCCCGTCTTGTCGAGGACGACGACCCGGACGCTGCCGAGCCGCTCGAGGGCCTCGGCGTTCCGGAAGAGGATGCCGTGCTCAGCCCCCTTCCCGGTGCCGACCATGACCGACGTCGGCGTGGCGAGGCCGAGGGCGCAGGGGCAGGCGATGATGAGGACGGCGACGGTGTTGAGGAGAGCGAGGTTCAGCGCCGGCGGCGGTCCGAAGAGGAGCCAGACGACGAAGGTGACGCCGGCGACGGCGAGGACGGCCGGGACGAAGGTGCCGGTCACGACGTCGGCCAGGCGCTGGATCGGCGCCTTCGAGCCCTGGGCTTGCTCGACGAGCCGCACGATCTGGGCGAGGACGGTGTCCCGACCGACCCGGGTCGCCTCGAAGCGGAAGCTCCCCGAGGTGTTCAGCGTCCCGCCGATGACCTCGTCGCCCGGTCGCTTCGTGACCGGGATCGGCTCGCCGGTGACCATGCTCTCGTCGACGGCGGATGCGCCGTCGCGGACGACGCCGTCGACCGGGATCTTCTCGCCGGGGCGAACGACGACGAGGTCGCCGCGGACGACGGCCTCGATGGGGACGTCGAGCTCGATGCCGTCGCGGACGACCCGGGCGGTCCGGGGCTGGAGGCCGATGAGCTTGCGGATGGCGTCCGAGGTGTGGCTCCGGGCCCGCGCCTCGAGGAATCGCCCGAGGAGGATGAGGGTGACGATGACGGCCGCGGTGTCGAAGTAGAGCGGGATCTGGCCGTCCGTCGCTTGGCCGGCAGCGCGGAAGAAGTCCGGGGCGAGGATCGCCGCCAGGCTGTAGCCGTAGGCCGCCGAGGTGCCGATGGCGATGAGGGTGTTCATGTCCGTCGCCCGATGCCGGAGGACCTTCCAGGCGCCGCGGTAGAAGGGCCAACCGGCGTAGAACTGGATCGGCGTCGCCAGGGCGAGTTGGAGCCAGGGCTCGGTGAGAAGGTCGGGCAGGAAGGGGGCGACGGTCATCTTCGCCAGCCCGCCGAGGATGGGAACGGACAGAACGGCTGCGACGACGAGGCGGCGGCGGAGGTCGGCGAGGTGACGCTGCTGGAAGCTCGTCTCGGGGGCGGCTGCTTCGCGGGGCGCCGCGTGGGGCTCGGCGAGGGCGACGACGGGTGCCGTCGCGGCGCCGCCGACCTCGGCGTTGGCCGCCTTCTGTTCGGCTTCCATGGCGTCGACGACGAGGCGGGCCTCGTAGCCGGCCGCCTCGACGGCGGCGACGAGCTCGTCGACGGTGACGCCCGGCTCGGCGACGACGGTCGCTCGCTCCGTCGCCAAATTGACGGTCGCCTCGCTGACCCCTTCGACCTTCCGGAGGTAGCGCTCGATGCGGTTCACGCACGACGCGCAGGTCATCCCCTCGATGTCGAGGGCGAGGGTCCGAGGGGTGGCGATCGCTCCCGGTCGGGTCTGGAAGGCGATCTCGACGGTCTGGTGGGCCGTCGTGCCGGGGGCGGCGGTCGGTGCGCCGAGGGCCTCGGCCCGGTCGATTCGCGCCTCGTAGCCGGCTGCCTCGACGGCGGCGCGGAGACGCTCGAGGTCGACCCGCTCAGGGTCGAAGTGGACGGTCGCCGTCTCCGTCGCCAGGTTGACCGTTGCCTCCTCGACGCCCTCGACCTTCCGGAGGTAGCGCTCGATGCGGTTCACGCACGACGCGCAGGTCATCCCCTCGACGGGGAAGCGGACGGCCGCCGGCGGCTGGTTTTGGGCGATGGACATCGGCTGACGCTCCTGCACTTC
>JBHORA010000090.1:0-104785 GCA_042408535.1 Chloroflexota bacterium
TGACGAACATCTACGTGCCCCAATTCAGCGCCTTCCTCGCCAAGGCGACCGGTCTTCCGCAGGATGCCATCGCCAAGCTCGTTACCGAGCACGTGCTCCAGACGAAGGCGGTCGTCGACGCCCAAGCGGCCGGCGACTGGAAGGCGGCGGCGATGGCCGATCGAGCCGCAGGCGAACACATGAAGGCCATCGGCGACGCTCTCGCACCGGCGATCGTGGCCGCCCTTCCCGAGAAGTTCCACTGATCGCGGGTCGGAAGGCCTGAGCGATCGAGCGGCGGCGGTGACGGCGATGGCAGGGCGAGGTCTCGGGATCCTCCTGGGGATAGCCTGTCTCGTCGTCGCCGCCTGCCGAGCCGACGGACCCACAAGCCCTCGACAGAGTTTCGCCGCGTCTCCGGGCGACGTTCACCGGCTCACCGTCGTCCACTTGACCGACTTTCGGATCCAGCCGGTCAGGATCGTGTCTGGCCCGGCAGTTGCGTTCGAGGTCGTGAACGACGGCCCCACGCCGCACACCCTGACAGTCCGCGACGAGCCATCGAGGCGCATTCTCCTGACAACGCCAGAGCTCCGGCCGGGAACCGAGACAAGATTGATCGGCACCATCGCGCCCGGAACGTACACGCTCTTCTGTGCCCTTCCCGGCCACGAGAGTCTGGGCATGCGCGCCACCCTCGTCGTAGAGCGTGGGGCAGGACCGTGACCGTCCCGCCGGAATCCGGCGGGACGACAAAGGCCCGGCGAGCGACCGGGCCAATCCGATGACTGCCTCTGGCA
The DNA here is from genome assembly GCA_042408535.1 of Chloroflexota bacterium. Classification (GTDB taxonomy): domain Bacteria; phylum Chloroflexota; class Limnocylindria; order Limnocylindrales; family CSP1-4; genus BPIH01. Next base: position 780 of record JBHORA010000090.1, read on the forward strand.
CCTTGTTGTCCGGTTGGGCTCGTCGGGCACCTCGCTGCTCGAACCCAAGCTGGGTCGGGATGAGCGATCCCGGGCCCGCCAGGCCATATACTGCCATTGATGGCATCCCGATCGCGCGCCACCGATCAGCGTCGGACCCGATCGTGGGCTGGCCGTCAACGCCGATCGGTGACGACCTCTGGGCGCCTCCGGACGGTGGCCTGTGCAACCGATTTTCATTCACGCCGGTGATGACCGAGGTCACAGAGAGCGACGCCGAGCTCGCCCATCGAATTTGTGGCGGCGACCGCGATGCCCTGGGAATCCTCTACGATCGCCACGCTGCGACTGCCCTTGCAGTCGCCCTTCGGATCGTGGGCGACCGGTCAGAAGCCGAGGACGTCGTCCATGACGCCTTCGTCGCTCTCTGGCGTGCGATCGGAACGTTCGATCCGACCCGGGGACCCCTCGCCTCGTGGCTCTTGACCCTCGTCCGGAACCGGGCTATCGATCGGGTCCGAGCGCGACGCGCAACGCCGAGCGGACTGTCAACCGAGCTGCTGGCGATAGCGGCTGACGATCCGAACCCCACGTGGCGAGCGACGGTCGACCGGCTCACTGCCGCGGAGGTCAGACACGCCCTCGCCTGCCTCCCGGCGGAGCAACGCCAGGCCATCGAGCTCGCCTACTTCGACGGCTACACATATCGGGACGTCGCTCGGTTGACGGGGGTCCCGCCTGGCACAGCGAGCAGTCGGCTTCGACTGGGTCTCGGCAAGCTCCGCGATTTGCTGGCCGCGAGCCGGCCGACGACAGGCGCGATCGGACACAGGGAGCTCGAGGGTCTCGACCGATGAACTGCGGGACGGTGGACGAGCTCGCGGGCGCCTTCGCCCTCGGCGCCCTTTCGGCCGATGAGGCTGCGGCCGTCGCGGAGCACTTGAGAGGCTGTCCGCGGGACCACGCCGAGCTCCGGCGCCTCATCGAGGTGGCCGAGGTCCTTCCCCTCACCGTTGATCCCGTGCCGCCGTCCCCCGCCCTCCGCGCCAGGCTCATGGCGACGCTCGCGGCGGCCGAGGCGGGTGTCGCTCGTTTTCCTGTCCCGGAGACGGTATCCGGCCAGGAACGCACGGCCACGGAGGCACGGCTCGGCCGCGGTGCCGGGCTTCGGACTGGGTCTCAGGAGCCGCAGGTGTCCACGCTCGACGTCGGCCGTTCCGAGCGCCCGACGGCCGCTGCCCCGAAGGGCGTCGCCGGTGTTGGTGCGAACGCCCGCCCGCACGACGTGCTTGGGTGGGTCCGTGCCGCCCTGACCGAGCGGCCCTCGCGCCTCGTCGCGCTCGTGACGACCGCAGCAGTCATCGGCGTCACCCTTTGGGCGATCAGCCTCCAGACGCAGCTCGCCGAGGTCGAGCGGGCCGTCGGTGCGGTCGCCGCGGCCGAGTCCATCTACCGGGTCGAGGGCAAGGCCGGCGCGGGCTGGCTTGTCGTGACCGACGACCGCGCCACCTTCCTGACCACGCGTCTCGCCTCGTTGCCGCCAGGGAGGCTGTACGAACTCTGGCTCATCGACACGGCTGGAACGGCGACACCTGCCGGGATCATCGACCGGGTCGCTGGGCTGACGGTTGCTACCGTCGACGGCTCGCTCAGGAACGCCGTCGCCTTCGCCGTAACCCTCGAGGCGCAGCGTGTCGAACGGCCGACAGGCGCACCAGTCCTTATCGCCCAACTCGGGCACGGCTCGACGCCCTGATCCTCGAGAGCCGCAATCGATCACGCCGTCTCCCGCCGAAGTCTTCGCTCCGCCTCGACGAGGTGTTCTAGGATCCCGGCCCGGAGCTGGTCGAGGCCCGTCCCGACGGCCTTCGTCGCGTTCCCGATCGAGGTCAGCTGCGTCTTCAGGCTCTTCATCGCCTCGAGCTGGCGCCGGATCCCCTCGAGGGCTTCGGCGATGGCCGCCGCGTCCACCTCGGCGCCGTGATCCTCGAGGGCAGCCACGGCGAGGAGTCGGGCGAGCCGGATCGCGGCTTCGAGGATGGCCCGGTCGGGCGCCTCAGGGTCGAGGACACAGTAGACGTCGCCGGCTCGGACGTCGAACGGCCCGACCCCGGACGGGGCGTGCTCGGGGGTGAAGACGACGACGCCGACGGCCGCGCCGCGGTTCGCCTTCGCCTCCCGGAGCTCATCCCGAATCTTCGGTCCGGACAGCCCCCGGTCCTTCGCCTCGACGACGATCCGCACCTCGGCGCCCCGAGTGAGATCCGGATTCAGGGTCAGGACGAAGTCACCCTTCTTCGAACGGAGGAGGTCGCCCGCCTCGGTCGAGGTCCGCTCGAGAAGGTCGCCGGCGCCCCGGGCGAGCTCGCCGAGGAGACCCTCGAGGAGGTCCTCGAAATCGGTTCCCTTCGCTGCCGATCGGGCCCGCTCGGCAGCCCTGGCGGCCGCCGCGGCCTCGATGGCAGCAAGCTTCTCGTGGAGTCGCCCGAACTCGGCGCTGATCTCCTGACGGAACTGGTGGAGTGGCGAACCGAGACGGGTCGGATCGAGGAGCCGGGCGAGCTTCGAGGCGTCGCCGTCGAAGTAGGCCCCGAGGAGCGCCGACAGCCGACCGAGGGCGGAGTCGCGCTTCGTCTCGTCGAAGAGCTCCTCCACGAGCTGCCGGAGCGCGCCCCGGTCGCCGAGGAAGGCCTCGAGGGTCCTCGGGAGGCGGCCCTCGCCGTCGGCGAAGTTCTTCCGGAGGATCTCCTCGAGGGCCGCGGCGGCTCGCTCGTTCGCCGCCTCCGTCCGCCGCAGGAGCTCCTCGAACTCGCGCCGGACGATGTCGACGTCGACGGTCACGGTGGCGTCGGCGATGGCGAGGAGGCCGACCTTGAGGGCCCGCTCGACGAGGGCGGCTCGCTCGGCCTCCGGGCGGGCGGCGACGATGGCCGCCGCCGCGGGGTCGACGACCTCGAGGTGCTCGACGACGAGGCGGTCGCCGACGACGACGACCGACGACATCGAGTGTTGCTCCGGGAGGCGGCTGCGGGCCTCGATGGGCACGATCCTGGCTTCCATGCTGGCCAGTCTGCCCGGCTGTCGTGCCAGCTCGTCTGTCACGATCGATGGGCGATCGCCGGGATGAACGAGCAAAGGGGGTGGCGCTCGCTCTTCAGGCCGTCGGGGACGGCCTCAGAACGTCACGATTGGCCGACGTGAGGTCACGACGACGTCGGCGCCGAAGCCGCTCGGCCATCGCAGCCGCTCGGCCATCAAAGCCACTCGGCCGCCAGGGCCGTTGCGCGGCCGAGGCGGCTACGCGGCCGGCCGTCGCAGGGACTGGACGACGAGGACGATCCCGATGACGACGAGGGCAGCTGGCCAGAGGAGATCCCAGTCGACCCGGATCCAGAACCAGCGGTCGAGGAGGAAGACGAGCCCGACGAGGACGAGTCCTGCCCCAAGGAGGACCGCCAGATCGCCGCTCGCCGCCCGGGACACCGGACTGCTGGCGGGCGGGAGCCCCGGTCCACCCGCCGGCCCAGCCTGCCCGGCCTCCCCGGCCTCGCCAGCCTGTCCGGCCACGGTACCCGCCGGCCCGGCCACCGGACCGCCCGGCCACCCCCCCACCGCACCCGACGGCCCGGCCACCAAACCGCCCGGCCGCTCGGGCACGATGAGGGCCATGACGACGTAGAGGACGAGGAACGGGACGACGGCCGTCGCCAGAGCGAGGACGACCCAGGCGATCCGGACGAGGGACGGGTCCACGTTCAGGCGCTCGGCGAGGCCGCCGCAGACACCGGCGAAGACGCGATCCGTTCGAGAGCGGTAGAGGCGCTCGGTCATGGCGGCAATCGTACGCCCGGGAGACGGCCATCGCTCGGATCATCCCCGTCGCGGGATGCCCAGGGCGGCACCGTCCAGACCGAATCACCGTGGGGGCCTTCTTCGTGGGACTCGGCGCCGTGAGCACCCGCCCCGGGACGCCCCCTCCTACACCATCTTGCCCGGATTGAGGATCCCCTCCGGGTCGAGGGCGGCCTTGATCCGCCGCATGACCGCGACCACCTCCGGGCCCCGCTGGACCTCGAGGTACGCCTTGCGGGCGACCCCGATCCCGTGCTCCCCGGTCACCGTCCCGCCGAGGGCAATGGCCGCCCGGTAGAGCTCGTCCCGAACGAGGGCGTCGCGCTCGGCCGCCGTCGGGTCGTCGCGTTCGAAGACGAGGGTCGGGTGGAGGTTCCCGTCGCCGGCGTGGCCGAAGGTCGGGATCGGGACCCCGTAGCGGGCCGAGATCGCCTCGATCGCCCGGAGCATCTCCGGGATCCGGGATCGCGGCACCCCGACGTCCTCCATATGAGCGATCCCAAGCCGCTCGAGGGCCCGGTAGGCGAGCCGCCGCCCTTGCCGAAGCCAGTCTGCCTCCTGGGGATCGGCCGCCCGAACGGTGAACGACGCCCCAGCCCCTCGACAGGCCGCTTCCGCCGCCTCGAGCTCCGCCTCCGCCGCCGCCCCCGGGAGATCGGACTCGACAAGGAGGAGGGCGGCCGCCTCACGGTCGAGGCCGAGCTGCTGCCAGTCGTCGACGGCGGCGATCGTCGCCCGATCCATGAGCTCGAGGGTCGCCGGCCCGAGGCCGCGGGCGGTCATCGCGCTCACCGCTTCGCCGGCGGACTCGAGGCTCGGGAAGAAGGCGAGCATCGTCAGCTTCGGTGGCGGCGCCGGCCGGAGGCGAAGGGTCGCCTCAGTGACGATTCCGAGGGTGCCCTGGGAGCCGACGAAGAGCTGCATGAGGGCATAGCCGGCGACGTCCTTGACGTTCTTGCCACCGAGGCGGAGGACGGTTCCGTCGGCGGTCACGACCTCGAGGCCAAGGACGGCGTCGCGGGTGACCCCGTACTTCACGCAGCAGAGGCCGCCGGCGTTCGTGCCGAGGTTGCCGCCGATCGAGCACTGCTCGTAGCTCGCCGGGTCGGGCGGGTAGAAGAGGCCGTGCTCGGCGACGGCGGCCTTCAGCTCGGCGTTGATGATTCCAGGCTGGACGGTTACCGTCAGGTTTGCCGGGTCGATCTCGAGGATCCGCTTCATCTGGGTGAAGGCGATCGTCAGGGCACCTTCGATGCCGGCCGCCCCACCGGAGAGACCCGTCCCGGCACCGCGCGGGACGATCGGCACCCGGTGGGCGCCGGCGAGACGGACGAGCTCGACGACCTCAGCGGTCGTCGTCGGCAGGACGACGGCACCGGGGAGGCCCGCTTCGAGGAAGGCCGTCTCGTCGCGACGGTACGACTCCCGGTCAATGGGGTCGGTGAGGAGGCGGAGGCTGGGGAGGCGATCTCGGATCGCGGCGACGAGGGCCGCTGTCCGCTCCGGCGGAACGGTCGGGAGGAGCGGCCGGGGGAGAGTGACCGAGTTGGGGTCGTGCACGGCCGGGATCGTACCCCCACCCGAGCGCGGAACGCGGGTAGGTGCGAGTCACGGGACGGCGAGACGGGACCGGATCGGGGGGACGCGCGGGGCCCCTCACCGGCCGGTGGCCGCTCCCCGGGCCGCCGAGGGCGCGACGCGGTGCGCCGGGGCACCGGAGGGCATCGCCGGCAGTGCCCGCTCCCCCAGGTTTGCCACGGGCGTCACTCCCACGCACATCCTGGCGGCGGCCTGACCCTCGAGGGCGGCCGGCGTGTCGACTTTGGGACCGGGAGGCACAGATCCGACAGGCCGGGGGCGCTGGCGAGGAGAATGACGTCGAGCCCACGCTCGAAGCGGGGTGGCTCGGGCCCTGCTCCGGGCCGGCGCACGGCCAAGATGTCCACCCCACGCACGCCGGTACCGGCTGCGTGCGCCGGCGGCACGGAATCGAAGAGGCCGCTGCCGAGGCGGGAGCAAGGGGGGCTACGGATGCTGGACGGGACGATCGGCTCAGTGACACGTCGCCCCCGCCGGCGCAGAATGCGCCCATGCGGGATGCGCCGCCCATCCAGCACGCCCCCACCCGGGACGCACCCCTGACCGTCCGGCCGATCCTCGCCCAGCTGGCGCGCCGCCCACGATGGAGGGCCTTGACCCTCGTGCTGGCGGCGGCGCTGGTCGCCAGCACCACCTGCCCGGTCGGCTCGTCGACGACGCCAACGCCGCCGGTTGCTCCAGGCGCCGACCCCGGCCCCACCGTCGGAGCGGGGCGGGCGCCGACACCGACAGCCATCGGCCTCGACGACGTCAAAGCCATCGGCCTCGAACCAGCCGGGGCGTTGAGCGCCGCGAGCGGGCCAGCGACCGGGGCCTCGCGCGGACAAACCGACGAGCGCCGACCCACCCCGTCGATCCGCCTCGGGCCGGGCCTCCGGGCCGAGCTGGCGGCCTCGCTCCTCGTCGACCCGAGCGGCGAGGTCGCCGCCGGCTCGAGCGCTCTCGAGCCGGGCACCGTGGACCGGACGAGCCTCGACCTCGAGGCGACGTACACGGTTCGAGCGACGATCGGCTGGGCGAGCCGCCAGCTCGCCGTCGAGACGAGGATCGCGGTCACGAACCGAAGCGGCGGACCGATCGATCACGTCCTCCTCAACACCGTCGCTGGCCCCCTCGGACGACTCCGGGGGCTCTCCGTCGAGGTCGACGGAACGCCGGTCCCGGCGACGCTTGTCGACCAGACGATCCGCGTCCCCTTCGGCGGCGTCCTTTCTGAGGGCGGCTCGGTCGAGGTCGTCGTCCGCTACCGGGCGACGATCCGCGCCGACCTCGCCGGTCCAAGCAACTCGGCCTGGCAGTTCACCCGGACGAACGGGATCCTCGACCTCTACCGCTGGATCCCCTGGCTGAGCCGCGAGCACCCCTTCGCCCGGCCGAACCACGGCGACCCCTACGTCACCGTCGTCGCTCGAAGGGTGACCCTCGAGCTCGTCTCCGAGCGACCCCTCCGCTATGCTGTCAACGCCCGTCGCCTTGCCGTCAGCGACGGCGGGCGGCGCCAACGGTTCCTCGCCGAGCGAGTCCGAGACGTCGTCTTGACGGCGGCGCCCGACCTGCAGACCCTCGTCGGCACGACGGGCAGGACGAAGATCGTCGTGGTGACCCGTCCCGGGGCTCCCGCTGCCACGATGCTTCGCGCCGCCCGTGACGCGCTGCGGGCCTTCGAGCGGCTCCTCGGCCCGTATCCCTACTCGACGCTCGTCGTCGCCGAGTCGGCCGGAGGCTACGGCGTCGAGGGGCCGGGCGTCATCTGGATCCCGCGCGGCATCGCCACCTATCGGCTCCGCTACCTCGTTGCCCACGAGATCGGGCACCAGTGGTTCTACGCCCTCGTCGGCAACGACCAGGCCGTCGACCCCTTCGCCGACGAGGCGATCACGGACATGGTGACCCGCTACGTCCTCGGGATGCGGCGGGCGCCCCGCTGCCCGACCGGCCGCCTCGACCGCCCCATCTACGCCTATTCGGCGGCTTGCTACTACGAGCGGATCTACATCGCCGGCGGCAACCTCCTCGACGACCTCCGGCGGCGGATGGGGAACGCCGCCTTCTTTGGAGCCCTCCGAAGCTACCTCGACGAGCATCGGTTCGGTCTCGGCAGCAGCGCCGACCTCGTCGAGGCCCTCGACGCGGCGACCCCGCTCGATGTCCGAGCCTTCATCGGCCACCTCCTCCCGAGCCTCCGACCCGGCCCGTCCTAGCGCTGCCCCCGCCTTCCGCCCCCTCCCCTTGCTTCGCCTCTTGTTGTCCTCGCTCGGTCCCGCGCTCCCGTGCTTCGGCCGCCCGGGCCTGCGGCATCGTCCGCCAGGCCACGGGAATGGCCCGCCGCCAGCCCCGCCAGGCGGCCGTCAGCCAGGCCGCGACCAACCGCTCCCGCCGACCCCAGCGGATCCCGAACCCAGCCAGGATCGGCTCTGGCAGGAGCCCGAGAGCCGGCCAGAGAAGCCAGGCGTACGCCGACGGCGGAATCGCCTCGAGGAACGGCCGGAGGGAGCGGCCGAAGCGGTCGAGCGGGGGGCCGAAGCGGTCGAGGTCGCCGGCGAGGGGACCGAGGGGTGGTCGAAGGATGGTTTCGGCGAGGGCTCGCGCCGTGGGCGTGACGACGATCGGTCCCCCGGGCGCCAGCATCCGGCGCAGGTACGCCTCGAAGGCATCGTAGTCGCCGGGCAGGAGCGACTCGGGGATCCCGAAGGCCCGGGAGACGGGCAGCGTCTCAGCGTAGAAGCGGGCCCGCCGCTCCCGATGGAGTGGCTCGAGCCAGGCGTCGACGGCGACGATCGTCGAGTCGACGAGGGTCGCCTGGACCCAGAGGAGGAGCTCGGGGTCGAGAGCCTCGTAGGCCGCCCCGAAGCGCGAGCGGGCGACGGGGTCGAGGATGGGTCCCCGAATCCGACGGTGGAGCTCGAGGAGCCGGCCGATCTCGTGCCGAGCCAACGCCGGCGCCCCGTAGACGATCGTCAGATAGGAGCGGAGCGTCGCTCGGAGGCGGCCCCAGGGGTCGTCCCGGAACGTCGAATGGGCCGCCACCCCCTCGGCGACGAGCGGGTGGGCGATCTGGAGGAGGAGAGCCCGGGGACCGGCGCCGAGGAGGAGGACGGCCTCGCGGTTCAATCGCCAGGCCTCGCTGCCGGGGCCGTGCCATGCCTCTGCGGTCCGGCCTTCGGCGTTCGGCGTCACCGGCAACCGGGAGATCCGGCTCCCCTGGCAGGGACCGGGGCGTCGTCCCGCGACCCTTCTCGCGGAGCCGTCGCGGGTGCTCCTCCAAGAGCCGCTGCCGGCGCTCCTGGCGGAGCCGCTGCCGGCGCTCCTCCCGGAGCCGCGGCCAGGGTTCCGGCCGGCGCCGCGGTCAGCGTTCCTCCCGCAGCCGCCGTCAGCGCTCCTCCGGCAGCCGACCGACGACCCACCAGGCGGCGGGGAAGGCAGCGCCGGCGAGGGCGAGCTTGACCGCATCGCCGACGAGGAAGGGAAGGACCCCCTTGGCGATCGCCTCCTCGAAGGCCATCCCCGTCGCGGCCATGAGCCACGGCACGCCGAAGAGGTAGATGACAACGTTTCCGACAACCATCGCCGCCACGGCCCCGACGAGGCGCCGGTCCCAGCCGAGCTCGGCGAGCCGGCCAACGACGGCCGCCGCCACAACGAAGCCGAGGAGGTAGCCACCGGTGGCGCCGAGGACGAGCCGACCCTCGTCGAAACCGACGATCCGGCTCAAGCCCGAGGCGCCGCCCGCGTAGACCGGGAGGAAGGCGCCCATGAGGAGGTAGAGCGCAAGGGAGAGGCCGCCCCGCCGGAACCCGAGGGCTCCACCGACGAGGAGGACCCCAAACGTCTGACCGGTGATCGGAACGGGGTTGTCGGGGAGGCGAATCTCGAAGCGCGCCGCGAGGGCAACGAGGAGCGCCCCGGCGACGACGAGGGCGGCATGACGAACGGCGGGCCCGATCCGCTCGGCGACCCGAACGGGGACGAGGAAGTCGGCGATCGTCAGGCCGCGCTCGGCCGCGGGGACGCGGTTGAGGGACGGAACGGAGATCGTCATACGGCGAATGGTTCCTCCTCTTCGCCGACTGACGACAGTCGGCGAGCATTCGATCGATCGATGGGGGCCGGCGGCGGGATCGGGGAGCGTGCCACCCCCCGGGGCCCGGATCCGTCACTGGCCACGCACGGAGTCTACCAACCCGCCGTCGTCCGACGAAAGGCTTTTGTGGCGAACGCTCCTCCCGACCGCCGGATCCATACCAGCGCACGGCTCGGCCGGCTCACCGGCGCCGGATCCGATCGATGGCCGAAACGACCAAGCGCCTCACTCGTGGGCCAAGGCGACGACGATCGACGTCCCGCTCGCAAGCCGGGCCGGGTAGGCGGCGGCGAGGATCGCGACGAGGACACCGAAACAGCCCGCCAGGACGACGACGAGCCACGGCACCGCCGGCGGCCACGTTCCGTTGCCGGGTCCCCGGGCCAGCTCGACCATGAGGAGTCCGGCGCCCAGACCCGCGGCAACCCCGAGGAGCGAGCCGACGAGCCCGAGAACGCCCGCCTCGACGAGGATCGTCCGTTCGACCCGCCGCCGGGTCAGGCCAAGCGCTCGAAGGACGCCGATCTCCCGCGTCCGCTCGACGACGCTCATCGTCAGCGTGTTCACGATCCCGAGCCCGGCCACGACGACAGCGACGACAGCGAGCCCGTCGAAAAGCCCGAAGACCCGATCGAGGGCCGCCGAGATCGCCCCGTGGATCGCCTCGAGCGAGCTCGGCTCGAGGGCGTACTCCCGGGCCGTCGCCTCGATCGCCGCCCGATCGGCCGCGTGCGCTCCGGGGACGAGCCGGACCGCGAAGGCGTCGGCGCCCTCGACCCCGAAGACCTCCCGGGCCGTCGGCCAGCCGACGAGGATCGCCTCCCCGGCCCGTCCGGGGAGCGACCGCTCGACGATCGCTGCGACCCGCAGCTCGACGCTCCGCCCGGCTCCGAGGGAGACCGGGAGCGAACCCCCCGGCCGGAGACCGAGGCGATCGGCGACGGCCCGCGGGACGAGGACGGCCGGCCCCGCGTCGATCGTCGGCAGCGCCTCGGCTCGATCCGGCCCAGCGACGATCCGGAGTCGCCCGTCGGCGAGCAGGTCGGCGCCGACGACGGCGGCCGCATCGAGTCGGTAGCCAAAGGCAGCAACGTCGAAGCTCGCGATCGGGGTGACCCGGGCCACCGCGGGGAGCGATCGAAGGTCCGCAACAGCCGGCTCGTCGAGACCGACCGGCCGGACCGACGTGAGGACGAGGTCGCCCGGGACGACCCCCTCGATCCAGGCCGCGGCCGCCCGCCGCGCGTCGCCGGCGACGACCCCCAGGGCGACGATCATCGCCAGGCCGACCATGAGCGCCCCGGCCGTCACCGCCGTCCGGCTCCGATCGCGCAGGAGGGCGACCCGGGCGAGCTGCTCTTCGAGCCGGACGAGGACGGCGAACGGGAGCCCGGCAAGCCGGCCGAGCGGGCCGAGGAGGAACGGCGAGCCGAGGACGACGGCGAGGAGGAGGGCATAGACGAGGAAGGCCCGGAGCGCGTCGGGGTCGAGGGGGCCGGTTGGCCAGAGGAGCCAGCCCACGACGGCGACGACGCCGAAGACGACGACGAGCCAGCGCAACCGAGCCGGACCGAGAGCCGGGCGGCCGCGCGCCGCGAGCGCCTCGATCGGCGACACGCCCCCGGCCCGGAGCGCCGGCTCGAGGCCGGCGGCGACGGTGACGACGAGCCCGACGGCCACCGCCGTCGCCACGACGGGGACGTCGACGGCAAGCGAGTCGAGTTGGACCGGGGTGAGCGCCCGGACCCAGCCGACGATGATCGCCCCGAGACCGACGCCCCAGGCGAGTCCGAGCGCGGAACCGATGACGCCGAGGACGACGGCCTGGACGGCGACGATCCGACCGACCTGGCCGCGGGTCGCCCCGGCGGCCCGGAGGAGGCCGAGCTCGCGGACCCGCTCGACGAGCGTCATCGAGAGGGTGTTGAAGCTGAGGAAGGCAGCCACGAAGAGGCTGAGGGCGGCGACGAGGGCGGTCATCGACCGCAGGTCGGCTGTCGAGGCGCGAAGCCCATCGGCGAGGTCGCTGGGCGAGGCGACGACGTACGGGTCGGCGGTGAGGCGCTCGGCGAGACGCCGTCGGACCGTCGCCGGATCGACCCCGGCGGCGACGACAACGTCGACCCGGTCAGCGCCGGTCCGGGCGAGGATCGCCCGCGCCCGCTCGATCGGAACGACGACGGTCCGCCCTGCCCCGTCGACGATCGGGCCGGGGCCGGCGAGGATCCCCACGATCCGGACCCGCCCCGCATCGGGCGGTGCATCGGGGGCACCGAGGATCGAGATCGTGTCGCCCACCTTGAGCCGGGCAGCCGCGGCGAGCGGCCCGCTCACGAGGGCGACGGCATCTCCGCCGGCTGCGGCCGTCGCCAGATCCGTTCCCCCTGCCTCGAGCGGCCAGTCCCGGACGAGGGGGTCGCGGACCGGGTCGATCCCGAGGAGCGTGACCGGCGCCTGGAGTGTCGGGCCGGCGGTGGCGGGCCCGAGGTATGTTCGCCGCTCGATGGCCGGCGCGGCAACGGCGACGCCCTCGGTCGAGGCGACGGCCTCGAGGGTCGCCTCGGAGAGGCCAACGGCCCGGAAGCCGCTGATCCGGAGCTCCGCCCGGCCGACGATGTCGCGGACAGTCCGATCGACCCCGGCCTCGACGCTCGCGTTGGTCGCCAGGGTCGCGAAGAGCGCCCCGACACCGAGGGCGATCCCGACGGCCGTGAGGGCGCTCCGGAGGGGTCGAGCAGCGAGGCTTCGGACGGCGTAACGGACGAGGCCGGCCATCATCCCGTCGGGCGGCTAGAGCCCGAGCTGGGCGAGCCGGGCGATGAGCGGCGCCGCGGCGTGGTCGGCCCGCCGGCCGAGGACGATCTCGTCGACGATCCGGCCGTCCTCGACGACGCAGACCCGGTCGGCGTAGGCGGCCGCCTTGGCATCGTGGGTGACGAGGACGATCGTCTGGCCCTCCTCCTCGCACGATCGCCAGAGGGCCTGGAGGAGTTCGCTCCCGCTCGCGTAGTCGAGGTTGCCGGTCGGCTCGTCGGCGAGGAGGATCGCCGGACGGGTGACGAGGGCCCGGGCGACGGCGACCCGCTGCTGCTCCCCGACCGAGAGCTGGTCGGGTCGAGCACGGAGGCGGTCGGTCAGGTCGACGAGCTCGACGACCGTCCGGATCCGGTCGGCGACCTCGCGCCGCCCGGTGCTCGTGCCGGCGATCGTGAGGGGCAGGGCGACATTCTCGTAGACGGTGAGGAGCGGGATGAGGTTGAAGGCCTGGAAGACGAAGCCGGTCTTTTCGCGCCGGAGGCGGGTGGCCTCGTCGTCGGAGAGGCGGTGGATCGGGACGCCGTCGAGGACGACCTCGCCGCTCGTCGGGCGGTCGAGCCCGCCGAGGAGGTGGAGGAGGGTGCTCTTGCCCGAGCCCGAGGGGCCCATGATGGCGACGAACTCGCCGGGCGCCACCGAGAGCGAGATGCCCCGAAGGGCGTCGACGACCTGCTGGCCGATCGTGTAGCGCTTCGTCAGGTCGCGGGCTTCGAGGATGGCTGCCATGCCGCCCGACGATACACGGCCGGGGCTGGTGGCGTCACGCCATCCGCGGTTTCGGTGCCCCTACCAGCCGAAGAAGGAGCCAGTGACGCCGGCGACGATGGTCTCGACGAGGCTCGACGGCGCGAATCCCTCGACGACGCCGAGGCCCGGCGGGTCGACCGCGGCGGGCACCGCCCTGGGCGGGACGCTCGCGGGCGCGGTCGGCGGGAGCGTCCGCGGGCTCGGGCGGAGGACGTCGTCGGGGGTCGGGGTCGGCTCCGGCGTCGCGGCCGGCGTCGGCTCGGGGGTCGGCGTCGGCTTGGGGGTCGGCGTCGCGGTCGGCGTCGGCTTCGGGGTCGCGACCGGCTTTGGGGTCGGCTTTGGGGTCGGCTTTGGGGTCGGCTTTGGGGTCGGCTTCGGGGTCGGCTTCGGGGTCGGCTTCGGCGTCGCCGTCGGCGACGGTGCGGTCGTGCCGCACTTGTCGGCGAAAAGGACCGTCCACATCTTCCGGCCGTCGGGGCCCTTGTAGGCGCCGACGCCGATGACGTCCCAGCTCTTGCCGAGGATGTTCGCCCGGTGGCCCGAGGAGTTCATGAAGGCGTCCTGGATCGCCTCAGTCGCCACATCGTCGGGATAGTTGTTCCAGCCAATGTTCTCGCCGGCCAGCTTGAAGCAGTAGCCACGGCGCGAGAGCTCGTCGAAGACCGAGTCGACGCCGTCGCCCGTCGGCGGGATCGTGTGGCTGAAGTAGTCGCGGACGATCATGTCCTTGCTTCGCCAGCGGGCGACGTCGGTGAGAACCGAATCCTTCTTGAGAGCCGGCAGCCCCGCCGCCGCCCGGGCCTGGTTCGTGAGGGCGATGAGCTCGCTCTCCGACTCAGCGCTGAAGGTGTTCGCCTCCCAGCCGAAGACGACCGGTGGCGCGGCGAGGAGGCCGACGCTCGTGAGAGCGAAGGCGACGGCCACGACGGCGGCGAGGTGCCGGGTGACGCGCCGCCCGCGATCTCGAGGCGCCGGTCGATCCGGACCGGCGGCGAAACGGGCGAGGCGGGCAATGGCGGTGCGCATGGATCCTTTCTCGAGCGGCGGACGTGGGGACTCGCGCCGACCCGAGCCTAGGCCAGCGATCCACCGCCGTCAGCCCGCGCGATGGTCACCGGTCGGGACCGCCCCCGGTACCAGCTCGACTCCTGCAAACCGACCAGGAGGCCACGTATCCCCTCGCCCTCGGGCGTCTGGGGGTGCCCGCTGGCACCGGACGTCCGAGCCGCCGGCGACGTCCGTTCGCGGCCCTCAGCGGATTCAGCCGTCCCCGGGCCGGGCGACGGTCCGCCCGACGAGGCGCCCGTCGTCGAGGTCGAGGATCTCGTCGGCGACGTCGAGCATGAGCGGGTCGTGGGTCGCCACGATCGCCGTCATTCCCTCGACGTCGACAAGGCTCCGGAGGAGGACCATGATCCGATGGCCCGTCTCGGTATCGAGCTGCCCCGTCGGCTCGTCGGCGAGGAGGAGGGCCGGCCGGTTGGCGAGGGCTCGGGCGATGGCTACCCGCTGCCGCTCACCGCCCGAGAGCTCGTGGGGCCGATGGGCGGCGCGGTCGCCGAGACCCACCCGCTCGAGGAGCTCGCCGACCCGAGCCGCCCGCTCCGCCGGATCGGCACCGACGAGGCGGAGGGGGATCTCGACGTTCTCGGCGGCGCTCAGGATCGGGATGAGGCCGAAGGTCTGGAAGACGAAGGCGACCGTTCGACGACGGAGCTCGACGAGCTCGGCCTCGCCGAGAGACGACACCTCCCGCCCGTCGAGGAAGACCCGGCCCCGGGTCGGTCGGTCGAGGCCGCCGAGGAGGTTGAGGAGTGTCGTCTTGCCGCTTCCCGATCGGCCCCGGACGCAGACGAGCCGCCCCGTGGCCACCTCGAGGTCGACGTCGACGACGGCCCGGACGACCCCGCCGGGCGTCGGGTAGTCGCGGCCGAGGCCGACGGCGACGACCCGGGCGCCTCGGGGTGTCCGAGCGTCGGAACGTGGCATCGTTCCCGTCGAGCCCAGCCCGCTCCTCACCGGCGGTCCTCCGGTTCGGGCGGGGTGCCCGACGAACCCGGGCGAGGTCGCGTCGTCCTGGCGGCGATCGTCCTGGCGGCGATCGGCCTGGCGGCGATCGGCCTGGCGGCGATCGGCGGGTCGGCGATCGGCGGGTCGGCGATCGGCGGGTCGGCCATCGGCGGCGGCCCGATCCGGCCAGACGCCAATGTGATCGGTCTCGAGCCGCAGCCGGACCCGATCCCGCAACGAGAGCGCCTCGATGTGGGCCCGCGGGAGCTGGAGCCGGCCGGCCCGGTCGAGGACGGCGTACTCTTCGGCGACGAGTCGATGGTCGCCCTCGTCGGTCCGTTCCGTCCAGCGGAGCGTTTCCGTCGACGTCCGCCCGTCGCGGATGGCAACGGTCCGACGGACCTGCTCGGCGACGAGGGGATCGTGGGTGACGACGACGATCGTCGTTCCCAGCTCGGCGTTCACCCGCCGAAGGAGGGCGAAGACCTCGGCGGCGGTCCCACTGTCGAGCTCCCCCGTCGGCTCGTCGGCGAGGAGGACCGGCGGTCGATTGGCAAGGGCGACGGCGACGGCGACCCGCTGCTGCTCGCCCCCGGAGAGCCGATCCGGACGATGGTCCGCCCGCTCGGCGAGGCCGACGAGCTCGAGGAGCTCCCGGGCCCTCCGCTGGCGGTCTCGGCGCCCGTCGAGGACCATCGGTAGCTCGACGTTCTCGGCGGCCGTCAGGTACGGCAGGAGGTTCTGGCTCGTCTGCTGCCAGACGTGACCGACGATCCGCCGCCGGTACGCGGCCCGCTGGCGACTACTCAAGCGACCGAGATCGTGCCCGGCCACGATCGCCCGGCCGGCCGTCGGAACGTCGAGGCCGCCGAGGATGTTGAGAAGGGTCGACTTCCCGCTCCCCGACGGGCCGACGACGGCGACGATCTCGCCGGCCTCGACGAGGAGGTCGAGCCCCTGGAGGGCGACGACCTCGATCGATCCGACGCTGTAGATCCGGACGAGGTTCTCGCAGCGGATGATCGGGTCGCTCATCGGCCGCTCCGGCCCCCGGCTGCCCCCCGTGGCCCTTCGGTCGCTCGGAAGGCTCTCACCGTCCGTCCTCACCTCGATCGTCAGTCCACCTCACCCCGCAGGATCGCCGCGGGGGCGAGCGGTCGTTCGGTCCGGGCCGCCCACCACGCCCCGAGCCCGGCGATCGTAGCCGAGCCGACGAGGAGGACGACGAGCCAGACCGGGTCGATGGTGACGCCGCCATGGAGCTCGGCCGCGAGACCGGCTGGAAGGGGCCGCCCGAGGGCCTGTTCGAGGCGGAGAGCTTCGGCGAGGAAGGCCTCGAGCCCGATCCCCGCGCCGAGGCCGAGGATCGTCGCGCCGACGAGGAGGGGCCCGTACTCGAGGAAGACGAGTCGGCGTCGGGCCGCCGGCGGCAGGCCGAGGATCTCGAGGATCCCACCCTCGAGGGATCGCCCGGCGGCGACGACGAGCATCGAGGCCCAGGCGAGGACGGCGGCGTAGCCTCCCGCCAGACCCGATGCCCCGAGGAGGGCGGCCGTGAGCCCCGCCGCGATCGGCTCCGCCTCGAGACGGCGGATCTCGGCCGCGCGCTCGGCGAGGACGAGTCCCGGCCGCTCGGCGACGAAGCGCGCCAGAGCCTCGGCGGCCGACGGCGGGGCAGCGACGAAGAGGTCGGTCGTCGGCAGCTCGACGCCGGCCGTCGCCAGGAGGCGCCGATCGACGATGACGAAGCGTCCGTCCTCGGCCGTCGTCGGCACCGACGGGACGAGCCCGAGGACGCGGAGGAGCACCGATCGGCCGCCGAGGACGAGGCCGAAGGTCTCCCCGGGGACGAGCTCGTCGGGCGCGGCCCCGAGCCGCTCGCCGACGACCGCGGGGATCGCCCCGTCGGGACCGCGGGCCTCGAGCTCGGGCGGGAGTTCGACCGGGAACGGCGCGCCGGCGACGATCCGACGGTAGGCAGCGACGTCGAGGGCGAGGACCTCGACCGGCTCGGCGACGGTCCCGACGACGGCCCCTGCCCGGTACGCCGCGGCGACGGCCGCCACCCCGGCGACGCCGCCCGGATCCGTCCCCTCCGGGAGGACGCCGCCGGGGCGAGTCACCCGGAAATCGGCTCCGACGGCCTGCCAGGCTGCGGCATCGCTTGCCGCTCCGAGCCTCGCCAGCGCCGCGGCAGAGTAGCCGCCGACGGTCGTCGCCGCGACGAGGGCGAGGACGATCGGCCCGTGGCCGGCGGCCGCGGCGAGCCGGCGGGCGGCGTGGATGGTGACGAAGCCCCGACCCCTCGCCGCGGCCCCCGCGATCGGGCGGAGGGCGAGCGGCAGGGCTCGCCGGCCGAGGAGGCCGAGGGCGAGGCCGAGGAGAGCCGGCACCGCGGCCAGGAGCGGGTCGACCGATCCGGCCCCGACGCCACCCCCGGCAGCGCCACCCGCCCCGAAGCTCCCCGCCGCCGCTGCCGCTCCGCGCTGCCGCACGAGGAACGCGGTGACGAGGGCGAGCCCCGCGACGGCGAGCTCGACGACCCGCCGTCGGGCGGACGGCCGCCGGGTCGCCGATTCGTCGGCCGTCGGCCGCCCGGCGCCCGGTCGAAGCGAACGAGATCCAGCAAGGGCGGCCGCCGCCGCCGACCCGAAGGCGACCACCGCGACGCCGACGCCGAGGGCCGTCGGGAGCCGCGGCTCGTCGACGGGGGCCACCGCCCCGGCCACGGTCCCGGCCAGAAGACCGAGGGGGACGAAGACGAGGAGCCCCTCGCCGACGAGGCTCGCCGCCACGTGGACGCTCGACGCGCCGCGGCCGCGCCAGAGGGCAAGCGTCCCCCGCCGGCGGCGGACGGCGAGGCCGGCGACGACGAGGAGGCAGGCGAGGGCCAGGAGGAGCGGCCCCGTCGCCGCGGCCGTCGCTGCGGCGACGGCGGTTCCGAAGGCCGCTTGTTCGGCCTCGACGATGACGAGGAGGTTCGTGCGCAAGTGCGTCGGCACCCCCGTCGGATCGCGGAAGACGGTCCCGAGCCGCCGGAGGCCGACGACGAGGGCATCCACGGTTCGCGGCGACAGGCGAGCCGGATCGACGAAGGAGCGCCAGGTGAGGCTCGTCAGGATCCCCTCCCTGGAGGTTTCGGCCATGTAGCGCTCGTAGGCCGAGGGCGCCAGGAGGAGCCGGACGTCCTCCGCTTCACTGTCCACGTTGATGAACCGAGTGACCGTCTCGTCGAGCGGCCAGTCCCCGAACCAGTACGGGTCCGTGGGATCGACGACCTCGAAGAGCCCGACGACGCGAACCGCCATCTGGCCGATCCGGCCCGCGAATCCGGTCCCGTTGAGGGGATCGGACCGATCGAGCTCGAGGCGGACGATGTCTCCGACCCGAACCCCGACGGTCTCCGCGGCCGCTCGACCGATGGCAGCCTCGAAGAGGCCGACGGGCGGTGGTTCCCCCACGATCTGGAACGACGTCGGCGGCCAGCCTGGGATCGTTTCGAACCGACTCGTCGGCCACCGACCGGCGACGAGCCGGAGGTACGGCTCGACGCCCGGCTGGAAGCGGAAGCGGGCGGTCCGGGGGACCGGCCCTGGGTCGACGAAGGCCCAACGCGGACTCTCGACGAGGAGGCTGCGGCTGCTGACGAGGGCTCGAACCGGGTCGGGCAGGCGAGCTTCGAGGGCGGCTCCGACCGACTCGACGCTCGCGAGTCCAGGCCCCGGGTCGGGTTCGACCCGGCCGACCTGGGTGAGCTCGAGGTTCCGGCTCGCCGGCGGCGCCGCGGCGACGGCCGAACGGAGGGCCGTCGCCGCCCACGCCTCGTGCAGCCCGGGGACGAGGCCGAGGACGAGCGCCGACAGGGCGACGAGACCGGCGAGAATCGCCGTCGAGACCCGCTCCGAACGCCAGCGGAGGAGTGAAAGCCGGAGCCACCGCATCGGCTCAGATCTCCGTCGCCCGGAGCGTCGCCGCTGGCTCGAGCCGTGCCGTCCTGCGGGCGAGGAGGAACGCCGTCACGACGAGGACGAGCGGCGCCCCGAGGAGGAGGATGGCGATCGTCGACCACGGGATCTCGACGGTCACCGGTGGAACGGGGGGCAACCCGTCCGGGGTCAGGACGAGGGCTGGCAGGACGAGCCAGGCGAGGACGATCCCGACGGTGATGCCGGCGCCGAGGCCGGTCAGGAGGAGGACCGATTGCTCGAAGGTGAGCCAGGCGACGACGTTCCCCCTCGAGAGGCCGAGCGCCCGGAGGACGGCGAGCTCGGCCGCCCGCTCCTCGGCGGCGGCGACGCCGCCGAGGACGACCCCGAGGACGGCGAAAACGAGCCCGGTCAGGCTCGCCAAGAGGAGAGCGCCGATGAGCCCGGCCGCGATCGGGTCGCGGAGCAGCTCCGCCGCCCGGGCCTCGCGGCCGATGACCTCGGCCGGAGCCGTCGGTCCCCCGGCGACGGCAGCCAGGACCCCCGCCTCCCGCCCCCGCTCGACGGCGAGCCACCATTCGTCGATGTCGGCCCCGGTCCCGGTGGCGGCGAGGGCGGCGAGCTCGAGGGTCGGACCGTCGACGACGGCGAAGGGCCGATCGGGCTCGAGGGGCGCGAAGCGCTCCACGATGGCGACGACCCGGAGCCGGACCCGGAGCCCGAGGGTATCGATCGGGAGGAGGTCGCCGACCCCGACGCCCGCCTGGTCGGCGAGGATACGGTCGACGATGGCCGCGAGGGTGGGAGCCGCCGGCAGCACTGGTGCGAGATCGAAGGTCGTTCCGGCCTCACTGACCGGCAAATCGGGACGATCGAGATCGCCGCCGATGAGGATGCCGTCACCGCCCTCCGGCACGACGAGGGTGATCCTGCCCGGCGCCGCCGGATCCGTCGGGTACGGCACGAGGCGGGAGGGGCCGAAGCTCGGCGGGACGATCCGCGTCCAGGACCAGCCGGCGGGCGGCACCTCGAGGCGGGCCAAGGTCGCCCCCGGGTCCCCGCTCCCGGCGAGCACCTCCCGGAGCTCGATGGTTCCGACGATCTGGGTGTAGCCGGGCGGGTAGAGGGCGAGGCCGATGCCAACGAGTCGGAGCGGTCCGGTGGCGCCGACGAGGGCCAGGCCTTCGCCATTCCGTGACCCCGGGACCTCCCCGCCGAGGAAGATGTCGACGACCTGCTCGCCGTCGGCGGCCGAGATTCTCGGCCCTTCGAGACGGAGGAGCCGGCCGTGGCCGTCGAGGAGCCGGACCTGGGCGACGAATTCGGGCGATCCGGCCGGCACGAAGCCCTCGGGTTCGGCGACCTCGAGTCTGGCGTCGACGACGAGCCGGAGTCGAAGGCTCCCCGCCGGGAGCTCGACGCCGGGCACGGTCGGTCGACCGGAGCGGAGCTCGGCCAAGGCCTGGAGGACGGCCGCTCGCTCGGGGCCGGCGAGATTGGCGATGGCAGACCCGACGACCTCGGGTTCGAGCCCGACGAGCTCCGCGTCGCGGACGCTCCGCCCGGCGTCGAAGGAGCGTCGGGTGACGGCGCCGGCACCGGTGACGCCGTCGAGCCGCCCGTACCAGGCCCCGGCGAGCCACTCCGGCACGCTCGAATAGTCGGGGGCGACGATCCGGATCCCGGTCGCCGCCTGATACGCCGCCTGGTCCTGCTGGGAGCGCTCCCAGGTCACCGCGTACCCAGCCGAGAGCGTCGCCAGACCGGTCGCCAACACGAGGAGGAGGGTGAGGCGGAGGAAGCGGAGCTGGCGCCGGGCGAGCTGGCGCGCGGCGAGGGCGAGGACAGCGCCCCGCCGGCGCCCGGCGAGCCACTGGCCCACCTCGGTCAGGCGGGGCACGATCCGGAGGGCGACGACGACCCCGCCGAGGAGACCGATGGCCGGCCCAGCGACGACGATCGGATCGAGGCCGGCGGTTGCGCCTCGACCGATGACGGGGCCGCCCGCGAGCCGGAGCTGCCAGACGGCGAGTCCCGCCGCGACGACGACGACGACGTCGAGCCCGAGCCGGACGACGAGGCTCGTCCGTCCCGCCCGGGCGACTTGGGCGCGAACGATGGCGAGCGAGCCGCCGAGGACGCTCCCGGGCGCGGCGAGGGCAGTTGCCAGGACTGCCGCACCGATCGTCACGAGGGCGACAAAGGCCGCGAGCCCCGGATCGGGCGGCGCCCCGGTGAGGAGGCCAGCGGCGCCCAGCGGTCCCAGGGAGCCGACGATCCGAACGACCCCGTAGGCCGCGAGCGGCCCGAGGACGACGACCGGGAGAGCGACGACGGCGGCCTCGAGGAGCGAGAGTCGGGCGACGTGCCCGGCACCGGCACCCCGCGCCCTGAGGAGGACCGCTTCCCCGACCCGCCGGTCGGCGAGGAGGGCGGACAAGAGGAGGACGCCGTAGAGGGCGAGGACGGCGAGCTCGATCGTCACGATGAGAACCCCCGCCCGGCCGACGAGGGCGGTCCGGGCCTCGGACCGGAGGGCATCGGCGAGGCCGAGAGTGAGCGTCGGCGCGCGATCGCGCGGCAGGGCGGCCGGCAGCCTCGTCGCCAGGGCCGCGACGTCGGTCGCGACCCCGTCGGCGTCGACGGCTCGAAGGGTGGCCACATTCGGGACGGCCGTCCACTCCAGATCGGCGGTTTCGGCCAGCCGGGAGAGGTCACCGAGGGCAGCGAGGGCCGGGCCGACCGCCCTGCTCGGAACCGAGCCGGCGTCGACCGCCAGCGGGACCGCGGCCCAGAGCGGATCGCTCGCCCCTGGGCGCCAGAGGCCCGTGACGACGAGCGTGACCGGCGTCGCCGGACCCGCAGTCACCTCGAAACGGTCGCCCGGGCCGAGGCCGAGGCGGGCGGCGACCTCGGACGGCAGGGCGACCTCGATGGCGTCGCCGCCGGGCCCGCCGATCGCGGCAGCCTCGAGGCCGGCCGGCCACCGCCCGGTCTCGAGGGTCGCTCGGGCCGGCAACGTCGCGTCCCCGGCGACGACGGCGAGGGCGGTCGCAGCCGCGCGGCCGCTGAGAGCGACGACGGTCCGTGCCGTCAGCCCGACGGCGCCGCCAGCCCGAGCGATGGCCCGCTCGAGCTCGGGCCGAACGATGGCATCGAGGGAGACGAGGGCGTCGGCCGGGGCCAGGAGCCGGGCGCGGACCGCCCGTTCCTCCACAGGCCGGGCGAGGAGGGCGCGCCGCAGCCCGCCGTCGGCGACGCTGTCGGCGTAGAGGACGCCGGCAGCGAGGGAGCTCGCAGCCGCGAGGACGAGGATCGCCGAGACGAGGGCGGTCGTCCGTCCGGCCTCGATCCGACGGAGGGCGATCCGGAGGAACCCGCTGGGCCGCATCAACGCGCTCACCTCCGCTCCACCCCGGCTGCCCCCGATGCCCGTCGGGGAGCTCGGCCGGCGGATCTCGCGCCACGCCCGGGGCATCGGCACCACCCACGGCCGTGTCGGCGGAACGATACCCGGAAGTGCCGACAGACGCTCGCTCTGGCCGTGGGGGCGCGCCGGTGCAGGCTGGCCGGCCTTCCGGGTAGACTGTCGGACGCCGCGCGGATCGAGCTCGCCCTTCGCCACAGGGGGTCGTGCCGAGCGCCGATCGATCCCCGCGTTGGTCTCCTCGGCGGTGGCCTTAGCTCAATCGGCAGAGCATCGGATTGTGGCTCCGAAGGTTAGGGGTTCGATCCCCCTAGGCCACCCCACCTCCGCCTCGAGCGCACCGCGAGACGCGCTCGACCGCGCGCCGACCTGGCTGGCGAGCACGCGAGGCGTTCGCCGATGAGCGTCCTCGTTCGGGACGCACCGTTCGTCGATCCAGCGACGCAGCCGCCCCGTCCACGCCGATCCACCCCTTGACCGGCGGCGATTGGTCTATACAATCAGCCCATTCCGCCGGGCGTCCCGCCGGCGGCGAGGAGCGTGAGGGCAGCTGCGCGACGATGAGCATCCAGGATCGTCGGCCGGCCCAGGCGGCCACCGACCGAGAGCACCCGACCCCGGTCCGCCCCCTGCGCCCCTCGCGGACCCTGCCGGTCTACCTCCAGATCGAGGAGGAGCTCGCTGAACGGATCGAGGCCGGAGAGCTGGCTCCCGGCTCCCGACTGCCGACGGAGCGCGAGCTGTCCGAAACCCTCGGTGTCAGCCGGATGACCGTCCGGGCCGCCCTCACCCGCCTCGTGCAGCGCGGGCTCATCACCCGCCACCAGGGAAGCGGGACCTTCGTCGCCCAGCCGAAGCTCCGTCAGGACACCAGCCACCTCCGCTCCTTCTTCGAGGCGTCCCTCGGCCAGGGCCTCGTCCCCGCCAGCCGACTCATCGAGCGGACCGAGGTCCTCGCCACCCGCCACCTGGCCCAGGAGCTCGAGCTCCGGGTGGGCGAACCCGTCTACAAGGTCGTTCGCGTCCGATCGGTCGCCGGCGTCCCCGTCGTCCTCGAGACGTCCTTCTTCCCGGCCAGGATCGTGCCCGGCCTCCTCGACCTCGATCTCGAGGGCTCCTCCATCTACCGCCTCATGGAGCAGCACTACGGTGCCCGCCCACACCGGGCCCGCCAGGCCCTCGAGCCGATCGCGGCGGGCCCGCTCGAGGCCGAGCTCCTCGGCGTCGTCGCCGGCAGCCCCCTCATGCTCGTCGAACGGACGGCCTGGGACGCTCGGGGCCGGGCCGTCGAGCATGCCCGCGACCTCTACCGGGGCGACCGGAGCCGCTTCGTCGGCGAGCTCACGCTGTGATCCAGAGCTGGACGGGAGGTGCCATGGAGCGCTAGGACGTGCCGCCGAGGCGAGCTGGCCGCGCCAGGCCAGCGCATCCGTGAGGGTTTCGAGGAGGGAGAACATCGTGACCGCCATTGCCACTCCAACACCACGGCTGTTCGTCCGCAAGACCTCCGGCCTCATCCGGACCATCGGCGTCGGTGGGGCCATCGTCTTCGGCGTCCACTGCATCAGCCTCTCGTCGTCGGGGATCCTGACCTTCTACTCGGTTCCCGGCCTCTGGCCCGGGGCGAACATCCTCGTCGTCCTGACGTTGTCCGCGATCCTCTGCGCGATGCACGGCTACACGTTCAGCCAGATCGGAGCGGCCGCACCCCGGGCGGGAGCGGACTACACGCTGGCGAGCCGGACCCTCAGTCCCTGGCTCGCCTTCCCGGCCAGCTTCGCCCTCGTCCTCTTCAGTGGACTCGTCGCCGGGAGCCTCATCGCCTGGATTCCGACCGTCGCCCTGCCGGCTTTCCTCCGGGCAACCGGCATCCTCTACCAGCAAGCCTGGGCCACGGATCTGGCGACGTTCAGCCAGAGCCAGGCCGGAATCCTCGTCTTCGGGACGGCCGGCGTGCTCATCACCCTCATCAGCCTCTTCTTCCCGACCCGGACCGTCGTCCGGTTCATGGGCATCGGCTTCGTCCTCGGGCTCGCCGCCTGGGCGGTCATCCTCTTTGCCTTCGCGACTGGGTCGGCGGAGACCTTCCAGGCGAACTGGGACAAGTACGTCCCCGGCGGCCCGTACGCCCAGGTCATCCCCACCGCCGAAGCGAATGGCCTCGTCTTCGACCGGAGCTTCCAGAACACGGCGATCGCCGGCCTCATCATGGGCTTCTGGATCTTCTACGGCTACTACATCCCGACCTTCTTCGCCGGCGAGGTGAAGGAGGCACCGCGAACGCTCCTCTGGGGTGCCTGGGGATCCCTCGCCGTGACGTGGGCGATCTTCACGGCCGGCGTCCTCCTCTTCACCCGCTTCGTCCCCCAGGACTGGATGGCGGCCGAGGGCTACCTCTTCATCAAGGGGGTCGGAGGCTTCGACTCGAATCCCTTCGTCACCTTCTACGCCTCGGTTCTCCAGCCGAACGTCATCTTCTTCCTCGTCATGGCGGTCGGCTTCATCTACACCCTCATCAACCTCGCCCAGACCTACTTCTTCTACGCCAGCCGAATCATGTTCGCCTGGTCCTTCGACCGCATCGTCCCGGAGTGGATCTCGAACGTCCATGCCGAGACCGGCAGCCCCCGGAACGCCGTCCTCCTCATCGCCATCCTGGCCGAAATCGGCGTCCTCGCCTCGGCCTTCTACTCGGCCCTCTTCGTCCAGCTGAACTTCGTCTTCTACGCCGCGATCACGATGATCGTCCCCATCATCGCTGCGATCGTCTATCCGTACCGCAAGCGACACCTCTGGGAGCAGGGCGCGGGCCACGTCCGGTCGATGATCTTCGGTCTGCCGTCGATGACCGTTGTCGGGATCGGGACCCTTGCCTTCATCCTCCTCCTCGTCGCCTCGCCGTTCCTGTGGCCGGCGGTCGGCTTCGGCGACCAGCAGGGCCAGGCCCTCGCCATCTTCGGCGCCATCGTCCTGGCCGGGCTCGTCATCTTCGCCGCCGCCCGCTGGTACCGGCAGACGCGCGAAGGGATCGACATCATGGCCACCTTCCAGGAGATCCCACCGGCCTAGCGGAACCGACGGGGATCGGTGGGGCGAGGATCGTCGCCTCGCTCCACCGGCCCCTTGCTTTCCGCCGACCGACCCGCCACGGAGCCGAGTTCGATCCGATGCCATCTCTCTTCCGCCGAGCCGACCGACCGGGACCGGCCGGCTACATCCGGCTCATCCAGACAGCCGACCTCCACGGCTCGAACGCTGCCTTCCGGAAGTTCCTAGCCGCGGCCCGGCAGCACGGCGCCAACCACGCCATCATCACCGGCGACCTGACGGGCAAGGCGATCGTCCCGATCATCCGCCAGAACGGCCGCACTGAGGCCTGGCTCTTCGGCAACCGCGAGATCCTCGAGACCGAAGCCGAGCTCGACCGCTTCCGGGCCCGGGTCGGTGACGTCGGCATGTACGACCACGTCTGCGAACCCGATGAGGCCCGAGCCCTGGCCGAGGATCCGGCCCGCCTCCACGACCTCTTCGTCGAGAAGATGAACGCCCGGCTCAGGGAGTGGCTCGTCCGGGCGGCCGAGACCCTGGCGCCGGCCGGCATCCCCCTCTGGGTCCTTCCGGGCAACGACGACGATCCATCCGTCGACCCGGTCCTCGCCGAGAGCGAGTACGCCCGGAACGTCGACCACCAGGTCGTCGAGCTCGACGAGCGCCACGAGCTCGTCAGCATGGGCGACACCTCGATGACGCCCTGGGCCTGCCCCCGCGACTATCCCGAGGACCACATGGAGCGCGTCGTCGCCGAGCTCTTTGGTCGGGTCAAGAACCCTGCCGGCGCCATCGTGAACATGCACTGCCCGCCCCGGGACACGAAGATCGATCAGTGCCCGGCCCTGACCAAGGATCTCCGGATCGAGTACGAGGCCGGCCAGGTTCTCATGACCTCTGCCGGCTCGGCCGCCATCCGGCGCGGCTTGGAGACGCTCCAGCCCGTCCTCTCCCTCCACGGTCACATCCACGAGGCGCGGGGTGTCCATCGGATCGGGCGAACCCTCTGCCTGAACCCGGGCTCCGAATACGCTGAGGGGATCATGAAGGCGTCGATCGTCAACCTCGAACCGACCCGGGTCAAGGGCTACATCCTCATCAGCGGCTAGCGGGGGCGAGGGGCGCAGTGGCGACGAGCGGGCTCACGGGAGCAGGCACGGAGGCGCGCCCGTGAGCGGCGAGACGAGCCACCCGGCCGACGTCCTCACGGCCCACGCCCGAGGGGCGATCGAGGCCGGACGCGGCGACGGGGTTGTCCTCAGGCTCGCTGGGGGACTCGGCGTCCTCCTCCGGAGCCCCGATCTCGGCGGCCTCGACGTGGCCGGGCGGCCCTTCCACGACATCGACCTCGTCGGACGACTCCGCGACGTCCGCCACCACGACCGGCTCTTCGCTGGCCTCGGCTACGAGCCGGACCGGGCGGTGAACACCCAGTTCGGGACCGTCCGGCGCGTCTACCACCACCCGGAGGGCTTCCACGTCGACCTCTTCCTCGATCGGCTCGAGTTCTGCCACCGGATCGATCTTGCCGGCCGCCTCGACCTCCATGCCACGACCCTCGCCCCGGCCGATCTGCTCCTCTCGAAGCTCCAGATCGTCGAGCGGAACCGGAAGGACCTCGTCGACGCCGCCCTCCTCCTGCTGAATCACGACCTCGTGCCGGCCGATCCGTCGGCCATCGAGCTCGACCGGATCCTCTCCATCACGACCGACGACTGGGGCTTCCACACGACCAGCCGCGACTTCCTCGACGTCCTCGAGGCGAGCCTCGGCGCCCTCGGCCTCGACCAGGCCGCCCAGATCCGCGTCGGGGGCCGCGTCCGCCAGCTGGCGACGGCCATCGACGCCGCCCCGAAGTCCTTCCGGTGGCGGGCCCGGGAGCGCATCGGTCGGCGGGTCCGCTGGTACCGCGTCGTCGAGGAGGTCCTCTGATGCCCGTCGGGAGCGCGCCGCGGAACGGTGCCGAGGCTGGCCCACGACCCTCGAACCGCCCGGGATCGGCGAACGCCCCAGCATCGGCGAACGCCCCAGCATCGGCGAACGCCCCAGCATCGGCGAGCCGGCCAGGGCGGGCCGAGCGGGCTCAGGTCGTCGTCGTCGGCGGCGGCGTCGTTGGCTGCGCCATCCTCTGGGCGCTCGCCGAGCGGGGGATCCCGGCCATTCTCGTCGAGGCCGAGCCCGACGTCTGCGAGGGGACGTCGAAGGCGAACAGCGCCATCGTCCACACCGGGTTCGACGCCAGACCCGGGACCGTCGAGGCGGCGATGCTCCGCCGCTCGGCCGCCCACTGGCCGTCCGTCGTCGAGCGGCTAGGGGTGCCCTTCCTGCCGGTCGGGGCGATCATGCTCGCTCGAACGCGAGACGCCCTCGACCACCTCCGGCGGACCATCGAGCCGAACGCCCGGACCCTCGGCGTGGAGACCGAGTTCCTCGCTGCGGGCGCCGTCCGCGATCTCGCCCCCTACGTCGCCGACGACGTCCTCGGCGCCCTCTCCATCCCGGGCGAGGGAGTCGTCGATCCTTTCTGGTTGACCCGAGCCTACGCCGAAGCCGCCGTCGCGGGCGGCGCCGAGCTCCGACTCGGCCGGGCCGTCGTCGGCCTCGAGGTCGACGCTCGCCGGGCCCGGGTCACCCTCGACGACGGATCGGCGATCGTCGCCGACCAGGTCGTCGACGCGGCTGGGATCGAGGCCGACGCGGTGGCCGCCCTGGCCGGCGAGCGGAGCTTCCAGATCCGACCCCGGAAAGGCCAATTCCTCGTCTCCGAGGAGACCTTCGGCGTCGACCGGATCGTGCTCCCGGTCCCAGGGCCGATGGGCAAGGGAATGCTCGTCACGCCGATCGTCTTCGGTGGCCTCCTGCTCGGGCCGACGGCCGTCGACGTCGACGACAAGGGCGACCTCGGCATCGACGAGGCGGAGCGGGAGCGCATTCTCGGCGCCTGCAGCGCCATGGTCCCCGCCCTCCGGGCAGCGCGCCCGATCCGGCAGTTCGCCGGCCTCCGCCACGTCAGCTCGGAGGGCGACTTCATCCTCCGCCCGGCCCGGGTCGGCGATCGGCTCTTCCTCGCCGCCGGGATTCGTTCGACGGGGATCTCGACGTCCCCGGCGATCGCCGAGTTCGTCGTCGACGCCGTCGTCGGTCTCCGCGGCTGGCGACCGACGCCGCGCCGCGACCTCGCTCCACCGCCCCTCGAGCTGCCCGAGGCACCCGGCCCGGTCGTCTGCCTCTGCCGCTCGATCAGCGAAGGCGAGATCGTCGCCGCCGCCCGCCGGCCGACGGCGCCCCGGACCCTCGACGCGGTGAAGCGCCGCGGCGGGGCCACCTTCGGCGACTGCCAGGGCAACCTCTGCGCCGTCGACGTGGCCCGGATCCTCGCTCGGGAACGAGGGCTGCCAATGACGGCGATCGAGAAGCACCGGCGTGGGTCGTGGCTCTGGCGGGCCGGACCAAAGGGAGGCTCGGCGCCGTCGCCCGATCCTGGGTCGCTCGATCCCGGGTCGCTCGATTCGGAGGCGACGGACGGGCCGACGGCCGGCAGCGACGGCCGATCGGAGGCGCCCGGAGGACGCTGGGACGTCGTCGTCGTCGGGGCCGGTGCCGCCGGCCGGGCAGCGGCCGAGGTAGCGGCCGAGGCTGGTCTGGCGGTTCTCCTCGTCGATCGGGAGCGAACGCCGACGGACCTCGGGTCCGGGTACGCGGCGCCCGGGTTCCTCCGGGCAACGGTCGTCGGCCTCGAGCCCGACGACGACGGCTGGTGCCTGGCGGCCCAGACCGAGCTCGGGTCGCTGTCGATCGAGGCGCGGGCCGTCGTCGTCGCCACCGGGGCCTACATCGAGCCACGGGAGCACCGGGCCATCGCCGGTCCTCGACCGGCCGGCGTCATGACGAGCGATCTGGCCCGCCGGATCCTCGACGCCGGCCTCGTCCCCGGCGAGGCTATCGGCATCGTCGGCTCGGCCCACGCCGAGGGGCTCGCCGAGGGTCTCGAGCGGGCCGGAGCCCGGGTCGTCGTCCTGCCCGCGGTGCCGGACGCCGTCGCTGGCGAGGCGCGCCTGACGGCGGTTCGGGTTGCGGGGGCCTGGGTCGCCATCGACACCCTCGTCCTCGCCGACCGCCTCCTGCCCCAGACGATGCTGCTCCGAACGGTCGGTCTCGCCGACGGGCGACCCGGCCTGCCGGCGCCGGTCGACGAGGCCGGACGGCTCCCCGTGGAGGGACTCTGGGCCGCCGGGTGCTGCGTCCGGCCGGATCCGAGCCACGAGGAGTGCATCGCCGCCGGGGCAGCCGTGGGCCGGCGCCTCGTCACGGCGCTCGGCGGGGGACCGACACCGGATGCCGCCGTCGCGATCCACCCGGGCTCCCCGATCGGGCCCGATCGCCGATGAGACCGTGAGCGAGCTGCTCCACGATCGACTCACCGTAGCCGGGACGCCGGAGGCGATCTGGGCGATCCTCGACGACGTCGACGCCCTCGGCCGGGTCCTGCCCGGCGTGGAGCGGATCGCCGCCCGGGGGCCCGGCGCCTTCGCAGCCACCCTGAGCGCCCGGATCCAATTCCTGACCATCCGAGCCGACGTCGAGGCGACCCTCGAAGCGACCGAGCGGCCGATCCGGGCCCGGCTCCGGATCGTCGGCCGACCGAGGGGGCTCGTTGGAAGCTTCACGGCCGACATCCCCTTCGAGCTCCGCCCGCTGAGCGATGGGTCGAGCGAGGGACCGCGGACCGACGTCGACTACCGGGTGGCCGTCGCCCTCGCCGGCCGCCTCGCCGCCTTCGGCGCTCCCCTCCTCCGGGACACCTTCCGGCGCCAGGTGGCGACCCTCGTCGCGAACCTCGAGACCGAGCTCCGCCGCCGCGAGAGCTGACGAGCCGATGGCCGCCCAGCGCTTCATCCTCGCCATCGACGAAGGGACAACCTCGACCCGGGCCATCGCCTTCGACCTCGAGCTGCGCCCCGTGGCCCAGGCCGCCGTCCCCGTCGAGACCACGCACCCGGCTCCCGACTGGGCCGAGCAAGACCCCTTGGCCATTCTCGACTCCGTCGTCGAGACCGTCGCTCGGGTCCTCGACGCCGTCGGCGGCCCGGAGCGGATCGCCGCTGTCGGGCTCGACAACCAGGGCGAGAGCGTCGTCGCCTGGGACGCCGAGAGCCTCGCGCCGCTTTCGCCGGTCGTCGTCTGGCACTGCCGCCGCTCGCTGTCGGTTGTCGATCGGTTGCGAGCGGCCGGGCTGGAGGCGAAGATCCGGGCGCGGACCGGCCTCCCCCTCGACCCCTATTACTCGGCCGGCAAGATCCGCTGGCTCCTCGAGCACGTCGCCCCCGTGGCCGAGGCTGCCCGCCGGAGAACGCTCCGAGTCGGGACCGTCGACGCCTGGCTGACGGCCCGCCTCGACGGCGGCCGCGCCCGGACGGACCCCTCGACCGCCTCCCGGACCCAGCTCTTCTCGCTCCAGGATCTCGAGTGGGATCCCGAGCTGGCGGCCGTCTTCGGCATCCCCCTCGACGCCCTGCCGACCGTCGTGCCGACTGCCGGCGACCTCGGCGAGGTCGCCCATCCGCGGTGGGGCGGCCCCCTCCCCTTGCGGGCCCTCGCCTGCGACCAACAGGCGGCTCTCGCAGGTCACGGCGGCTTCGAGCCTGGGAGCCTGAAGGCGACGTACGGAACCGGGGTCTTCGTCCTCGGCAACGCCGGCGAGCGCCGGACGGCCGACGCCCAGCTCGAGACGTCGGTCGGCTGGCTCCTCGACGACGGGCGTCGAGCGACGATCCTCCAGGGCGGCGTCTTCACGGCGGGCGCCTTCATCGACTGGCTCCGCGACGACCTGCGGCTCATCGTCGATCCGCGGGAGACGGAGTCCCTCGCCCGGAGCGTCGCCGACACGGGCGGCGTTGCCGTCTTGCCGGCTCTCGCCGGCCTCGGTCCACCTTGGTGGCGACCCGACGCCCGCGCCGTCGTTCGCGGCCTCAGCGCCGGGACAGGCCGGGGCCACGTTGTTCGGGCCAGTCTCGACGGTCTCGCCCACCTCGTCGCCGACCTCGTCGAGGCGATGGTTCCGGCCCTGGGAACGAGTCCCGATCGGCTCCGGGTCGACGGCGGCCTGACCGCGAACGGCTACCTCGTCGCTCGCCAGGCCGACCTCCTCGGAATCCCGGTCGACGTCGCCGCCGCGGAGGAGTCGACGGCTCTCGGCATCGCCGGTCTCGCCGGCCTCGGCGGGCGGCTCCTCGACCGCGACGCGATCCAACGGGCGAACCCGGCTCGGACGAGGGTCGAGCCAGCTCTCTCCGATGCGGAACGGCGGCGTGAGCGCGACGCCTGGCGTCGCTTCGTCGAGTCGGTCCTCGACGGCTGACTGACGGAGCGCAGCTTCCGGCTGCCTGCCGAGCGCGTCGTCCCTGGCGCGGGGACGGGTCGCCTCTCATGATCTTCGAAGAAAGGGGCTCGATAGTAGGCGGCGGCTGGGAGCGGCCCCCGAGCGCCGCGATCCGGCCTACATGAACGACAGCCGTGACGTGCCGGGCGGGGCGGGCTCCTCGCCCCGGTTCGGCATCAGACGACAAGGAGGCAGGCCATGCCCGAACCCTACGAGGTCGAGTTCCGAGGGCCCGTCCGGCCGAGCCGGGACCGGTCGCTTCGGATCGGCATCGCCGCTGGGGCCGCCGCCCTCGTCCTCGTCGGCGCCATCGCCGCCATGGGCGCCCTCCCGAGCAGCGGTCAGACGGATCTCTCATCGGCCCTCGGAGCGAGTGGGGTCGGTTCGGCTCTCGACGAGGCCGTTCTCTCGGCGCCGATCCCGACGACCGGCTGGTCGCGGGACGGGGACGCCCCGGCCGGACCCTTCGGTCTCGGCCGCGGTTGGCGGGGCGTCATCAGCGGCAAGATCACGATTACCGCCATCAACGGCTCGAACCTCTCCCTCCGGACCGACGATGGCTGGACCCGAACGATCACCGTCACCTCCGACACGACGATCACGAAGGCCGGCCAGACGATCTCGGTCTCCGATCTCAAGGTCGGTGACGAGATTCGGTTCGCCGAGCAGCGGAACAGCGACGGGACGTACACGATCACCCGGATCGTCGTCGTCGTCCCGACCGTCGCTGGCGTCGTGACGAGCGTGACCGACACCACGATCACGATCACCGCCCGCGACGGGACGAGCCAGACGATCCGAACGACCGCCTCGACGACGTACAAGGTCGGCGACGCGGCGGGCTCCCGGTCGGACATCGTCGCCGGCGCCGTCATCGTCGCCGCCGGTGAACGCGGCAGCGACGGCACCCTGACGGCGGCCACGGTCGTTGTCGTCCTGCCTCGGGTCGCCGGCACGGTCTCAGCGAAGACGGGCGATTCGATCACCATCGAGCGCCGGAACGGAACGACCGTCGTCGCCCACATCGCCTCCTCGACGAAGATCACCGTCCGAGGGGTCGACAACGCCACCCTGGCCGACGTTCAGGTGGGCATGGGCATCATCGTCGTCGGCCGCCAGCGTGCCGACGGCTCGATCGACGCTGTCGAGGTCTGGGCGGCCACCCTCGGACGGGGCCTCGGCCTCAAGCTGGGCGACGGCTTCGGACCACTGTTCGGTGGGCGGCACGGTCGGGGCTTCGGGCTCGGGCCGTGGTTCGGCCCCGAGGTGAGCCCGAGCCCGTCGCCGGGTTCCGGGAGCTCCTCCTCCTTCTCGAGCTAGCGGCGAACCCTCCGAACGTCCTCCCCTCCCCCTCCTCCCAGTTCGACGCCCCGCTCCGGAGCGGGGCGTCGGCCTTCGTGGCGCTCGCGCTGACACCCGGAAAGGGCCTCGGTCGGGCCGGCGAGCCACGCCGACCAGGGGCTTCGCCCGCCGATCGGCCGGTGGCCGCCGTTCGATCGCCTTGCTACGATGGCATCGCCCGGATGTCGCGTACGGGGTCCGTCCAGGCGCCGCATCGACGGCGACCAGATGCAAGGGCCCGCGCTCTGCCGGGAGAAGGAGGACGCTGCCATGGCGACGGTCACCTTCGACCACGTCACGAAGCGCTTCGGTGACGTGGTCGCCGTCCACGATCTGAACCTTGAGATCCGAGACGGCGAGTTCATGGTCCTCGTCGGACCCTCGGGCTGCGGGAAGACAACGAGCCTGCGGATGATCGCCGGCCTCGAGGAGATCACCGAGGGGACGCTGAAGATCGGCGATCGGGTCGTCAACGACGTCCCACCGAAGGACCGGGACATCGCCATGGTCTTCCAGAGCTACGCCCTCTACCCGCACATGAGCGTCTACGACAATCTCGCCTTCGGCCTCAAGCTTCGCAAGGTCCCGAAGGCGGAGATCGACCGACGGGTCCGGGAGGCGGCGGCGATCCTCTCCCTCGAGAACCTCCTGAACCGCAAGCCGAAGGAGCTGTCGGGCGGGCAGCGCCAGCGGGTCGCCCTCGGCCGGGCCATCGTCCGGGAACCGAAGGTCTTCCTCATGGACGAGCCCTTGAGCAACCTCGACGCGAAGCTCCGGGTCCAGACCCGGGCCGAGATCGCCCGCCTCCATCAGCGGCTCCAGACGACGACGGTCTACGTGACCCACGACCAGGTCGAGGCGATGACGATGGGCCAGCGGATCGCCGTCATGAGCGAGGCCCGTCTCCAGCAGGTCGGGACGCCCCAGGAGCTTTACGACAACCCCCAGAACCGGTTCGTGGCTGGCTTCATCGGCAGTCCGGCCATGAACTTCATCGACGTCACCCTCACGTCCTCCGGCGACGGAGCCGTCCTGGAGGCCCCGAACATCCGGATCCCGCTCCCTGCCCGCTTCCGGGCCACCGTCGGGCCGTCGACCGGTCGGCCCCTCGTCCTCGGGATCCGGCCCGAGCACCTCGACATCGCTCGGGACGGGACGACGACGGGCACCATCGACGCCGTCGCCGACGTCGTCGAGTACCTCGGCAACGAGGAGCTCGTCCACTTCAACATGGCCGGGATCGACCTCGTCGCCATGCTCTCGGCCGACCATCGGGTTCGCCCCGGCGATCGGCTGACGCTCACCGTCGTCGGCGGCAAGATCCACCTCTTCGACCCGGAGACGAGCCTCTCCCTGGCTCCCGAAACCCGTGCCGCGGCCGCCTGAAGCGACAGGCGAAGCGGACCTGCCCGGCTTCGGCGGTCCCCATCCCGGCGGGCCGGCGGGCGCCGATCCCACGGGGCCGGCGGGTGCCGATCCCGGCGGGCCGGCGGGTGCCGACGGCGACGGGCTGGCGAGGGCCGACGGCGGCGGTCCGGCGAGTGCCGATCCGCCGGGCCTCCTCGAGGAGCGGGTGGTCGCTTCACACCTCGTCCATCGCGGCCGGTACCTGTCCCTCCGCGTCGACACCATCGAGCGGGCTGACGGCTCCCGGAGCGAGCGCGAAATCGTCGGTCATCCCGGCGCCGTGGCCATCGTCGCCGTCGACGGCTCCGACCGACTCGCCCTCGTTCGTCAGTTCCGGCTGGCGACGGGCGGGACGCTCCTCGAGATCCCGGCCGGCACCCTCGACGTGACGGTGGACGGCCGCGTCGAAGACCCCGAGCGGGCCGCGCGCCGGGAGCTCGAAGAGGAGACGGGGCTGCGAGCGGAAACCTGGCGGCGGCTCGGCTCCTTCTGGACGGCCCCGGGTTTCGCGACGGAGCGCATGCATCTCTACCTCGCCACAGATCTCGCAGCAGCGAGCGACCGGATCGGCCCCGACGCGGACGAGCGCCTGGAGCTCGTCTGGCTCCCCTTTGCCGAGGTCCTCGAGGCAGCCCTCCGGGGCGAGATCGCCGATGCCAAGTCCCTCGTCGGGATCTTCTGGTACGGCTGGCTCCGGACCGCCCGGGGTCGTGAGCCGTGGGCCGCGCCGAGGCTCGGTCGGTGACGGCACAGGCGCCGGCCGGGAGTGACGGCGTGAGCGAACAGAACGCGGGGTTCGGGGCGACGCTCGGAGTCCAGTGACGGCGTCAGCGAACAGAACACCGATCGGCGGGCGGTGCGGGCCGGGGGTGACGGCGTGAGCGAACAAAACACCGATCGGCGGGCAGCGCCGGCCGGGAGTGACGGCGTGCGCGAACAGAACGCCGGTCGGCGCCACCCCGACGGTTGTGTTGTTCGGCCTGAGTGTCACCGACGACGCGGTCAGCCGCGACACCCACGTGTTGTTCGGCTACGGCGTCACTCCGTGCGGATCCGGGCACCATGGTCCCCTCAGCCCGCGCTTGATGTGCGGGTGGCCCGGCCTCGGCCTAACGAGTCTTGCTCCGCCCAGCTCCGGTCAGGGCCCAGCCTCGCCCGCGCCCGGCGGGTCCCCCGTCGCGGGCCCCGATCCAGCGCCACCCGCGTGGGGTCCGCCCTCGTCCTCGGGGCCGGGGTCGAGACCCTGCCGATCGGCGGCCTCGCCATCCCAAGGAGCGGCGGCCGTCCGATCCGAACCACGTTCCCGCTCGCGGTCGGCGGTCGGTGCCGGCCCCAGGCGCCGGAGGGCGCCGGCGTAGAGCCGGCTCGACGGGGCGAGGGCGACCGCGATCCGGAGATGGGTTCGAGCCTCGCGCCGGCGACCGAGCTGCTTCAAGCTCTGGCCAAGGGCATAGTGGCCGTAGTCCGAGGACGGGTCGATCTCGAGGAGTCGCTCGAAGGTCTCACGCGCCCGCTCGTGCTGACCGCTGTTGTAGAGAGCCCGCCCGAGCGCCTCGAGGATCGAACCCTTCCGAGGCTCCAGCCGAGCAGCCCGGCCGAGGACAACGGCCGCCTGGGCGAAGTGTCGCTTCGCCGCCAGGGCCTGGCCCCGGCGGAGGAGCTCGTACGCCGATTCCCGGTCGTCGGGATCCGGAGGCGGGTCCCCGTCAGGATCGAACGGCGGCATCCCCGCTTTGGGCGGCGTGCCCGCCACGCCGGGCAGATCGTCCGCCGCAGACGCGCCGTCGGGCGCCGCAGACGCGCCGTCTGGAGCCGCAGACGCGCCGTCGGGGCCCCCTCCGTCGGGCTCTCGGTCGAGCGGCTCGTTCGGTCCGTCGGTCCTGTTCCGCATGAGGACATCGTTGCACCAATCGACGGACCGTGCCGACGACGACGGATGGCATCGGACCCGCCTCGACAGATGCGTCCGCCGACCGAACCCCAGCCGAGCCTCGGGCGAGCCCCGCGACGAGCGCCGGCTCAGGCCCCCCGCCAGGCGGCGAGATCGACCCGCCGGAGCCGCTCGTTCGGCGTCAGCCCCGGGATCCGACCCCGCTTCGCCACCGGCCGGCCGTCGATCTCCTTGATGTCGCCGGTGAAGTCGATTGGCGCAGCGCCGCTGATGTACGAGCCGACGGCGAAGGAGTCGACCGGCGCCCCGCTCTCCTTGAAGTACCGGATCCGGTCCGGCGTGAGCCCACCCGAAACGACGATCTTGACGTGCCGATGCCCGGCCAGGTCGAGCCGCGCTCGAACCTCCTTGACGAGGTCGGCCGTGACCCGCCCCCGTTCGACGGGCGTGTCGAGCCGGATCCCGTAGAGGCGCTCCCCGAGGGCCTCGGCGACCCGGAGCGCCTCCTCGGCCTCGTCCTTGAAGGTGTCGACGAGGACGATTCGCGGAACCTCCGGCTCGAGATCGCGGTCAAAGGCGAGGGCCGCCTCGACGGTGTCACCGAAGATGAGGACGAGGGCGTGCGGCATCGTCCCGGTCGGGTTCAGCCCTGCCAGACGCGCCCCGGCCGGCGTCGAGGCACCGACGCAGCCGCCCACGATGGCCGCGTAGTCGAGGACGTCGGTGATGTCGGGGTGGACGTGCCGGGCGCCGAAGGAGATGACCGGCTGGGGTGCCGCCGCCTCGACGCACTCTCGAGCCGCCGTGGCCCAGCCCGTCGACTGGGCGAGCATGCCGAGGATGGCCGTCTCGTACAGCCCGAAGGCTCGGTAGCGGGCCCGAATCCGGAGGACGACCTCCTTCGGGGCAAACTCGTCGCCGTCGTCGAGGGCCTCGACGAGCGTCTCCGCCGGATCCGCCTCGGCGAGGACGTGCCCGAGAAGATTCTTCGCTTCGTCGATTCCGCAGAGAACGCCTCCCTGGCGGGCGAAAACCTCCATTGTCACGAGCGGATCGAGCCCCTCGCGCTCGAGGATCCGGGTCGCCCGCATGAAGTAGACGTCGGCCGAATCGCCCGACAGGATCTCGTGGGAGGGTCGGAAACGGTGCAGCGCCATCCGGGTGGGTCGTCCTCACTGCCTCGGTCGCCGTTCGATCTGGGCCCGGTCCGAGCCGCTGCCGAGCCTGCTGCCTCGTTCCCCGGCGGCGGCCGCGGCCCGGGGTTGGCGGGAGTGTAGCGCACGGCCGACGGCGGCCGAAGACGAAGACCAGACTCGGACGCCGTCCCGGGCGAGACCGGCGGCTCGGAGCGTGACTCGGGGGCTCGGAGCTCGCCCCCAGTCGAAGCGTGGCTCGGTGGCTCGCAGCGTGACCCGCCGTTCGGAGCGTGACCCGCCGTTCGGAGCCCCCGGCAGCTCAGCGAGCGGGGTCCCGAGCTTCGGTCAGGCGCCCACCGCCGCCCGCCGGCGCCGTCGGACCGCCGAACCGAGAAGCGCCAGACCGAGGAGGAGGGCGGCCGCGCCCGAGCCCGCCCCGATCGCCCTGCGAAGACCCATCTCCTCGGCCGTCTCCCAGGTGTGCCGCGCCGCCTCGGCCCGAGCGACGGCGCCCTCGAGATCGCCGGCGGCGAAGGCCGCCCGGGCCGCCTCCAGCTCGCCCGCCGGGTCGACGTCGACGAGACCGAGCTGCACGATCGGCGTCTCGTCGGTCGGCCGGGCAGCGGCGGCCGCCTCGATCGTCTTGATGGCCGCCAGCTCCGCCTCGGCCTCCTCGATGGCAGCAGCCGGGCCGCTGGAACCCTCGAAGGCCGCCTCGAGGGCGGCCGGAACGCGGAGGCCAGCTCGGGCGGCTGCCGCTTCCACCTGCGCCCGGAAGTCGAGGGCCCGCTCCGCCTCGTCGAGGAGCCCTTCGGCGGTCTCGAACTGCCAGGTCCGCATCGCCGACCGGATGACCGTCGGCAGCTCCCAGTTCCGGGCCGCCCGGACGACGGCCGCGTAGTGCTCCCTGGCCGCCGCCCGGGCCGCCAGGAGCGGCAGGTCCTCGGGGCGGGCAACCCAGCGCCGCCAGAGGTCGTCGAAAGGACGACCGCCTTCGGCTTCGAGGAGATCGAGGAGGATCCGCCAGTCGGCGGTCGCTGCGTCCCGTTCGACGGGGCCACCGTGGACGGGCTGGTAGGCGGACCGATGCTCGGCCGCAGCGGCGAGCACCCGCTGCAGACCGTCGTCCCCGAGGCGCTCGGCGACGGCACGGGCGAGGTCGAGGGCGGCGGCATACGCAGCAGCCTCCGTCTTCGGATCCTCGCTGCCGACGGGGCCCCAGG
Source organism: Chloroflexota bacterium (assembly GCA_042408535.1). GTDB lineage: Bacteria > Chloroflexota > Limnocylindria > Limnocylindrales > CSP1-4 > BPIH01. The sequence continues at coordinate 39,643 of JBHORA010000090.1, forward strand.
CATTGAGTGGGATCGCCGGGCCGCCGTTCGTCCCCGACCCCGACGAAGACGCCGCCGGACGAGGCGGCTCGAGCGGGACCCCGAGCTCGGCTCCGGCCCGCTCGGCGTAGAGCGAGGCGAAGGCCTCCACGATCCAGCGGTCGGCGAAGAGCCGCCCGTTGAACCAGGCGTGGGCGGCCTCATGGAGGATGACGAAGGGATCGGCGGCATAGGAGACCTTCAGCTCCCCTGCCTCGGGATCGAAGAGGCCCGAGTAGCCGCCGAGGACGCGGCTCGCTGCCTCGGTCACGACGAGCGGGTTCCGACCCGAGTACGGGAGGCCGACGAGGTGACCGATGACGGGCAGGCCCCGCACGAAGAGCTCACCGACCCGGTCGGCCCACTCGGGATCGTCGACCCAGGCCCGAAGCCGGACGGCGAGCGTCCACCCTCCGACCCGGGTCGTTCGGACTGACTCCTTGTAGGCCCCCTCTCGCTCCCCGACGAGGTAGGCGAAGAAGGCGAGGGGATCGGCGAGCCGACCCGATCGGTAGACAAGGGACCCGTCGGGGGCCGTCTCCGGCCCCGACAGGCTGCCCGCGACGAACTCAACCTGGAAGCCCGGCGGAAAGACGACGGTCACCGTCCCGCCCGGCGTCGCATCCGTCCCGACGGCCCAGACCGGGAACATGACGAGGGCATCGCCGACCCGGATCTGCCGGTTCGGCGAGCCGCCGGGGTCGAGGACGTCGAAGCGGAGCCGAAGGCTGAGCGTCTGCTTCGCGTAGAGACGCTGGCCGAAGCCGATGGCGAGGAGCGTGTACTCGCTCGTCCGGCGGACGACCCGCACCGTCGGCCGGCCGGAGCCACCGCTCACGCCGACGTTCCGCACGCCCGGCGGAACGGCCAGGGAGATGCTGTCGAAGTAGTAGCGCCGGGTGACGGTGTCCGCCTTCGTGTTCGTCAGCCGGAGGTCGGCGGTGACGCGGAGCCGCCGCCCGGCCGGATCGACCTCGTAACGGGTATCGGCGACGAGGGTGAGCTCCGGGGTGGCGGCCCGGACGATGCCGGCCCCGGCTGGCGGACCGAGGACGGCCTCGAGCGGACCACCGAAGGGTCCTCCAACCGACGGCAGGGCGATGGCCGCCGCGGCCAGGAGGAGGGCTGCCAGGAAGCGGAGGATGCCCCGGGCCCTGCCGGGGCGGGAGTCCGTTCGCCTCCTCATCCGCCGAGCTCCCCGAGTCGGTCCCGATAGCGGGCGAACAGCTCGCCGTTCCGCCGCTCCCGGGCCGGCGGCGGAGGGATCTTGCCGCCGATCCAGAGCCAGGCCGCCGTCTCGTCCAGGAGGACGTCGGCGATGGCGAGGACCCTGGCGATGGCGAGACCGAGGGCATCGCGATCGACGCTCTCGATCGGCAGCTCGGCGGTCAGGATCGGTCGTTCGTCCGGAGCGAGGGCGAACTTCACGAACGGGAACTCGTCGTTCCAGCGGAGGAGGCGCCGATACGAGGCCCGAAAGGAGTCGCCGATCGGCGGGGCGAGGTGGAGCCAGACGATGACGGCGAGGTTCGGGTCGCAGATGACGGTGACCGGGACGTCGAAGCGGCGCCGGCCGTCGAGGAGGAGGTCCCATGAGGCGACGCCGTCGCGTTCGGCCCGGGTGACGGGCTCGAGGCCGAGGTCGCGGAGCCAGGCTTCGACCTCCGGCGGCCCGATCCGGCCCGCCGGTCCAGCGGCAGCGCGATCGCTCATGCCCGGCCGGAGCAGGGGATGACTAGCCGGCCCGTTCGCTCGGCGCCGCCGGCACCGACGCGCCGTCCCGCTCCGGCCCGGACGCCGTCCCCGCCGCCCGCGCTGCAGCCACAACCTTGGCGCCGCTCGCCACCGCCACCCGAGTGCGGCGCTCGATGGTCTCGCCACTCCGGACGACCCGACTCGGGAAGTCGGTTGCCCGGACGTCACCATCGATCCGGACGTTCCGCCCGATCCGAACACCCCGCGGGATGACCGCCCGCTTGCCGACGACGGTGATCCCCGTGTTCAGGCGCGTCGGTTCGAGGCGGTTGGGGATGTCGCTCAGCGGCCCCTCACCGACGATCGCCCCCTGCCCGACGATGACCTCCTTGTCGAGGATGGCCCGATCGACGACGGCACCAGCCCGGATGACGCTGTCGAACATGACGATCGAGTCGCGGACGACGGCCCCGACCTCGACCCGAACCCCGGGTGAGAGGACCGAATTGACGACCATGCCATCGATCCGACAGCCGTGGGAGATGAGGCTCCGGTGGACCTGTGCCGTCGCCCCGATCTTGGCCGGCGCCCGCTCCTCGGACCGGGTGTAGATGAGCCACTCCTTGTCGTAGAGGTCGAGGGCGGGTGTGTCGGCCAGGAGCGCCATGTTCGTCTCCCAATAGGCGGCGATCGTCCCGACGTCTTGCCAGTAACCCGAGAAGCGATAGCCGTAGACGCGTGCCCCACCTGCCAACATGGCCGGGATGACGTGGGCGCCGAAGTCCGGCCGATCCTCGGAGAGCCAGCGGCGGAGGGCTCGCTTCGAGAAGACGTAGACGCCCATGGAGGCCAGGTCGCTCCGCGGTTGCTTCGGCTTCTCTTGCCAGTCGACGATGCGACCCGTCTCGTCGAGAGCGAGAACGCCCATCCGCACCGCGTCCGACAACGGGACCTGTCGGACGGCGATCGTGACGTCGGCCCGGTGGCGGCGGTGGAACTGGACGAAGGGTCCGTAGTCCATCTTGTAGATGTGGTCGCCGGCGAGGACGAGGATCGTGTCGCGCGGGCTCTGCTCGATGATGTTCAGGTTCTGGAGGACGGCATCGGCCGTTCCGCGATACCACTCGGCGACCCGGCCCCGGGCCAGGTAGGGCTGGAGAAGGCGGACCCCGCCCCGGGTCCGGTCGAGGTCCCACGGTCGCCCGAGGCCAATGTGGTCGATGAGGGAGCGGGGGGCGTACTGGGTCAGGACGACGACGTCGTCGATCCCCGAGTTGACACAGTTCGAGAGGGTGAAGTCGATGATCCGGTACTTCCCGCCGAAGGGGACGGCCGGTTTTGCGCGTACCGAGGACAGGATCGAGAGGCGCTCGCCCTCACCACCCGCCAAGATGACGGCCAGGGTTCGTTTCATCGCTCGCCCTCGGTCAGCTCGATCACCGGCGATCGTCGGCCGCGCGGCCGACCCGCGGCGACCTCCAGCCCGATCGTACCACGCCTCCGAGACCAGCCAGGTGAACGGATCGTGAACGATTCGTCACGGACCGGTGGCGGGGAACGTGACCCCTCCGGCTCGGGGACGCGCCCCTCCCGGTCAGCCTGGCACCCGCCCCGCGCCCCGCCCCCTGGGCCGCGCCCTGCCCGGGTGCCCCGCGATCCGCACGCTCCACCCCGCCCCGCTCCCCCGCTCCCCGGGGTCCCCGCGCGCCCCGGCGTTCGGCGCCGACCTCGACCCTTGCGCCACCGCGCTCCTCGCCAAGATCGCGAGGAGGGACCGCAGCGGTGGGACGCTCGAGTGGCAGCCCTCAGCTGACGGCCCCCATCCGCTCGACGGCTTGCCCAATGGGGGCCCCTGGCGAGACCGCGCCGTGTCCCCGGGCCCGGGCCCCGGCCCCGGGCGGGCGCCACGAGACACCGTCAGACGAAGAGCCGCGGGTTCACGAAGCTGCCGTTCAGTTCCACCATCCAGTGGAGATGGGGCCCCGTCGTCTGACCCGTCATCCCGACGTAGCCGATGACCTGACCGGCCGTGACCACGTCTCCGGCTCGGACCGGGATCGACGTCGTCAGATGGCCGTACCAGGTGAGGAGGTTCTGGCTGTGGGCGATGATGACGATCCACGCCTTCGGGGGCGGATCGTACGGGTTCGGCCCGGCGAAGACGACCGTCCCTGGACCCGCCGCCCGGATCGGGGTTCCGAGGGGCGCCGCGATGTCGATCCCGCGGTGGAAGTGGGCGCAGCTGCCGAGGGGCGGCTCCCAGGGGAAGCCCGTGCAGCCGAACTCCTGGGTGATCGTGCCAACGAGTGGCCAGCGCAGCGTCCCGTTGTACTCGGACGGGATGTTCCCGTAGGCATACTGGCGCCGAACGAGCTCATCGATCCGAGCCTTGAGCTTCTCCTGGGCTGCCTCGGTCTCGGCGATCGCCTTCTTGAGCTCGGCCTCGTTCCTGGCCAGCTTCGCAAACGCTGCCTTTTGTCGAGCGAGTTCGCGCTCGGTCTTCGCCTCCAGGGCAGCGAGCCGCGCCCGAGAGGCCTCGAGCTCGGCGAGATCGGCATCGAGGGCAGCCTTCTGGGCCGCCGTGTCCTGCCGTAGCTGGTCGGTCTGGGTCCGGAGGTCTTCGACGGTCCGCCGGAGGCTGGCGAGGTTCGCTTGGTCGCGGGCGATCTGGTCGGCGAGGGCTCGATCCTGCTCGCCGATGTCGAGGTAGGCTCCGACCTCGGTCAGGATGTCGGCAAAGGACTCGCCCGAGAGGACGGCCTCGAGGAGGGAGCGCCGATCCGTCGCGTAGGCGGCCCGGATCCGCTCGGCGAGGAGGGCTTTTCGTTCAGCGAGGGCGGCGGCTTTCGCGGTCTCCTCGGCCTCGATCCGAGCCAGGGAGGTGCCGAGGACGGCGAGCTGCTCGACGAGGGCCGCGTACGCCGCCTCGACCTCGGCGATCCGGCCTTCCAAGCGCCGGATGTCCCGCTTGACGGCTGCCAGGTCGGCGTTGATCGCCCCGAGGGCTCGCTGGGTCGAGGCGATGTCGGCTCGGACGCTCTGCTGGAGCGCCTGGAGCTCGGCGACCTGGCGCTTCTGGGCCGCGAGCTTGGCGTCGAGGGCCCGTTGCTGGGCATAGGCGTCGTCGAGCTCGTCGCCGGCGACGGGGCGGGCTGCCGGCGAGCCTGGCGTGGCGAAGAGACCCGAGAGGAGGGGGGCGAGAACGAAGAAGAGGAGGAGCCGCCGGCGAGCCCGGTCTCGCCGTCGCCGAAACGACCCGCCGGGACCGAAGTCCCAGGCGGGGGTCCCGCGGCGCGTCCCTCGGAGCGTCGTCATCGTGGCGTCGTCATCCTGCGAGCGAACTCCGTCGGTCGGGAGGAGCGACCGGGCTCGGGTGAGTGTCGAGCCTCGGCCCTCGCACCCGGATGCGGCTCGGCCCGCCGGTGATGTCGCCGTCCCGACGCGGGCACAGCACCAGGACGACTCCGGCTCGGTCGGCATTGTACGCGCCGGATCGGGCGGCGTCGACCCCGACGTCGGGGAACGGATGCGTCGGGGAACGGATGCGTCCGGCGGCCGCCCGCTCGAAAGGCTGGCCAGGGCTCCCTACGAGGGGCCGACGATCGCCCAGACGATGCCGAAGACGAGAAACGGCCCGAAGGGTACGTACGACCGAAGCGAGATCCGACGGGCGACGAGGAGGACGGCGAGGACGCCACCAGCCGCGATCGCCCCGGAAAGGAGGGCGACGAGGCCGCGGCCGAGGCCGAGGAGGAGCCCGGCCGAAACGAGGAGCTTGACGTCACCGAGGCCGAGGGCCCCAGCCCCGAAGGGCATCGAAAGGAGGTAGAGGAGAACCGGGTAGAGAACGGCCGCCGCAGCGGCGCCGACGAGATCCGCCTCACCGATGAGCGGGTTCCAGCCGCCGAGATCGAGGACCGCGACGTAGCCGACAAGGGGCAGGGTCACGAGATCCGGAAGGAGACGCTGGTCGAGATCCGTCGCCAGGAGGACGACGAGGGCGAGGATGTAGACCCCGAGCACGAAACCACCGGCGGGCTCGGCCCCGAAGCGGAGGCCCAGCACGGCGAGGGCAGCTCCACCCGAGAGGACGACGACGAGCGTCCGCCAGTCGAGGGTCCGCCTGCCCGAGGCCTTCGCCGGCCAGCGGGCAGCGAGCCGGTCGGCAGCGAACCCCCAGGCACCGCCGAGCCCAGCGAGGACGAGCGGGCCGAGGCTGACGGTTTCTCGGAGCTCCATCGGTGCCTCGGCCCCTTGCCGGGCCTCAGGCCGACCGGCCAGGCGCGCCCTCGAGGGCGAGCTCGACGAGGGTGGCGTGGGTCACTCCCGTCGCTCCCCGAGGGGCGTAGGGCGTCGCCTTCCGGAAGTAGGCCGTGCCGCCGATGTCGAGGTGGGCCCAGGGGACCGTCACGAACTCCTTCAGGAAGAGGCCGCTCTTCACGAGGCCGGCCTCCGGGGCCCCGGCGTTCGTGAAGTCGCCGTACCAACTGTCCATGTCAGCCCGGTAGTCGTCGACGAGGGGGATCTGCCAGAGCCGCTCGCCGGCCCGCCGAGCGGCGGCGGCGACCGTCTCGTACCAGGCCTGCGGCGCGCCGAAGCCGCCGGTGACGAGGTGGCCGAGCATGCGGGCGACGGCTCCGGTCAGGGTCGCCACGTCGACGAGGTGGGTCGCCCCGAGACGCTCGGCGTAGGTGAGGGCGTCGCCGAGGATGAGGCGCCCCTCGGCATCGGTGTTCGTGATGTCGACCCACTTCCCGTTCAGGGCCCGAACGACGTCGCCAGGGCGAGTGCTGTGGGGGCCCGGCATGTTCTCGACGGCCGGGGCGAGAACGAGGAAGGGCAGGCCCGGGGCGAGGCGGGCGATCGTGGCCGCCGCAGCGATGACCGTCGCCGCGCCGGCCTTGTCCATCTTCATCTCCTCCATCCGCTCGGCCGGCTTGATGCTGATGCCGCCCGAGTCGAAGCAGACCCCCTTCCCGAGGAGGGCGAGGAGCCGGCCTTGGGCATCCCGCGCTCCCGGCGCACCGGAGCGGAGGACGATGAGGCGAGGCGGATTGTCGCTTCCCCGCCCCACGGCGAGGAAGAGGTTCATCCCGAGCTCGGCGGCCCGCCGCTCGTCGATGACGTCGACCTCGAGACCGAAGCGCGCCGCGATCGCCCGGGCTTCCTCGGCCAGGCCCTCGGGCGGGAGTTCGGCCGCGGAGCGGTTCGCCAGGTCGCGGGCCAGGTTCGCTCCTTCGCCGACGATCCGTCCGCGCTCGGCAGCCGAGGCCAGGCGACCCGGATCGGCGCCGGGCACGACGAGAACGAGCTCGGCCAGGCGCGGCGGGGCGGACTCGACGTCGTCGCGATAGAGCCGCTTCGGGTCGTAGCTACCCTCGACGACCCCGCGGGCGACGAGCTCGACGACGGCGGCCTCGTCCCCATCGAGGGCCGCCACGAGGGGCCCGCACCAGACGGCGAGACGCTCGACCCGCCGTCCGGCAAGCCGCCGCAGTCCGGCCGCGGCGAGACAGCGAACGGTTTCGCGGTCGACCTCGGCCGCCGGGCCGGCACCGACCGTTACGACCCGTCGGACGGGGAGCTCACCCGGCGCGGCGAGGGTCGTCGAGTACCGCTTCCCGCTCAGCTCGCCGAAGCCGGCCAGGGTGGACAGCTCGCCACCCGAGCGGCGGTCGAGCTCGGCGAGAGCGCCCTCGACGGCCGGTTCGCCGAGGATCGGGACGACGAGGGCGTCGGCGGGGACGGTCCACGGCTCCTCGGCAATGACACGTAGCTCCATGACACGGTGCTCCTTCGGTCAGGCACGGGCGGTCGGGTCGCTCACCGCTGGATGGGCGGACGCTCGGCTTCGCCTTCGACCGCGAAAGGGAGGGAGGCTGACCCGACAAGTGTATCGAGGGGCGACCGGCTGGCTCGGCCGGCGGGCGGCGAGCCCAGTGGGCGGGCAGCCGTCGCGTTCCGTCCAGCGATCGGCGGGACCGACCCCCACCGCCTCAGGAGGGCCCCGGCAGGCCGATCGCCTCCAGCTCGTCGAGGGCCTCGAGGAGGCTTCCCTTCGCCTCCTCGATGGCGATGACGGCCTGGTTCAGCCCGCCCCGGGCGATCTCGGCCATGATGACGACGAGGCCCCGGGTGTCCGGCGGCAGGCGCTCCTTGGCCGTTCGCTCGGCGGCGAAGGCGTCCCGGACCGCCTCGGTGACCCGACCGCCGGAGCGGCGAAGGGCGTCGTACAGGGCACGGAGAGCAGCGTCGTAGGCGGCGTTCCGGTCGAGCCACTCGTCGAGCACGGTCACGTCCGCCCGGGTCGCGAGCTCGTCTCGGAGCCCGCGGGCCGCGGCGAGGAGTTTGGCCGAACGATCGAGGGTGGCGATGGCATCCGCGTAGCGCTCGGCCCGCCCCTCGGCGGCCGCCGCCGCCGTCGACGTGTCGTGCTCCTCGAGCAGGCCCATGAGCTCCATCGCCGGGAGGGCCCCTCCGGCGAGTTCGGCCCAGATCCGATCGAGGTCAGCGGTCAGGCGAGCGGCCTCGAGGAGGAGCTCGACGGCGCGACGCTGCTCGGCCCCGAGGACGAGCTCACTCGTCGGCGGCAACGGATCCGGCGCGCTGCCGGCGAGCCCGGGCAGGCTCCGGACCTCGCTCCGGAGCTCGGCCGTCGCAGCCTCGACATCCGCGGCGAGCCGGGTCCCCTCGTCGAGGGTTCGCGCGAGGAGGTCCCGATCGCGGGCGACGAGGGCGGCGAGGGCGGCCCGGCCAGCGGCACCGAGGTCGTCGACCTTGCGGGACAGGCGTTCGGCCAGGCTCGTTGCCGCCTCGAGGCCCGGCGCGATCGCCCGGTCGCCGGCCCACGTCAGCTCCGCACGCCCGGGTGTGCCCGGCACGGCCCCGACGGCGCCGACGAGGCCTGCCGCGCCGAGGGCGAAGAGGGCGGCGGCCAGGATCCAGAGGGCGGCGAGGCTCGCCTCCCGGATCCGGTCCCTCGTTCGGCTCGATGGCTCCACGCTCACGGCTCCATTCTGCCGGACTCGGAGCGGTCCGCAGCGGACCGGCGGGGCCGGCGCTGCCCACGCCGGAGCGGCCGGGGAACCGGAGCGGCCGGGGAACCGGAGCGGCCGGATCGAGAGCGACCGGATCGAGAGCGACCGGATCGAGAGCGGCCGGGGAACCGGAGCGGCCGGATCGAGAGCGGCCGGCGCCGGACCCGGACCCGCGCCGAGGGCGATCCGGTTCGGGCCGGATCAGGACGCTCTCCCCTCGGATCCGTTACCGGCGACGACCGGCTCCTGGTCTCGCCGTCGCTTCCGGAGGTAGCCGAGCCGCCCGGCCATGTCGAGCGGGGCGAAGTCGAAGGCCCGCCGGACAGCGTCGAGATCCGTCACGTTGTCGAGGGCGAGCTGGCGGACCTGGTCGCTCGCCACCGGGAACGGAAGCCCGAGGACCTCGGCAGCCCGGGCGACGGCCGCGACGATGGGGACGGGCATCGGCAGGACGAGCCGTCGGGCACCGAGCGCCTGCAGCACTTCCTCGACGATCTCGCGGTACGTCCAGATCCGCGGCCCACCGAGCTCGTAGACCCCGCCGATCGTCGCCTCCCGCTCGAGACAGAGGACGACACAGCGGGCGAGGTCGGTCACGGCGAGCGGCTGGAACCTCGACCGCCCCCGACCCGGGATCGGCACGATGAGCGGGGACCGTCGGACGAGATCAGCGAGGATGTTGAAGAAGCCGTCCCGCTCGCCCCACAGGAGCGAGGGCTTCAGGATCGTCGCCGCCAGGCCCGATGACGCGACGAGCCGCTCGGCCCTCGCCTTCGAGCTCGCGTAGTGGAGGCGCGGGTCCTCGACGACCCCGAGGGCGCCGAGGTGGACGAGCCGGGTCACGCCGACCGCGCGCATGGCGTCGACGACGTTCCGCGTCCCCTCCTCGTTCACCCGTCGGAGGGACCGGCCGCCGTCCCGATCCCGGGGAATGGCGACGAGGTGGACGACGGCCTCGACCCCGGCCAGGGCCGGGGCCAGGGTCGGAGGTTCGGTGACGTCGCCGTGCCGGAGCGCGACCCGCTCCCGGTCGCCGGGCGGGAGCCGCCCGAGAACCCGGGCACCGGCTGCTTCGGATCGGACGAGGGCCACGACCCGGTGGCCAGCCCCGAGGAGGGCCGGGATGACATGGCTTCCGACGAAGCCCGAGGGACCCGTGACGAGGACGACGGCCATGGCGCATCCTTACCCCATGAACGAAGACCGGGCGGCTGGCGCACCCACCGCCGACAGCCTACGGCCCTCCGACCCGCAGGTGCAAGGGCCGAACGCGAAGCGCGGGCCGAACCCAGCTTCGGCCTCGGTCCGCCTTTCCCCGAGCGCCCTTCGCCACCTCGTCTGGCGTCTGCCGAAGGCCGAGCTCCACCTCCACCTCGACGGGTCGCTCCGGATCACGACGGCCCTCGAGCTCGCCCGGAGCCGGCGGGTCGAGGCGCCGACGACCTTCGCCGGCATGTACGCCGCCCTCGTCGCTCCCGAGCGCTGCGCCGATCAGGCCGAGCTTCTTCGTGCCTTCGAGCTGCCCATCGCCCTCCTCCAGGACACCGAGGCCCTCGAGCGGGCGGCCGCCGAGCTCGTCGAGGACAAGGCGAGCGAGGGCGTCCGCTATGTCGAGATCCGCTGGGGCCCGCTCCTCCACGTTCGGCGAGGCCTCGCTCTCGCCGAGGGGATCGCCGCCGTCTGCCGAGGGGCGGCCGAGGCGAGCCGGCGGACCGGCGTCGTCGTCCGCCTCATCGCCACGGCCCTCCGCTCCCACGAACCCGAGGCGAACCGCCACCTCGCCGAGGTCGCAGCCCGCTTCCGGGGCGACGGCCTCGTCGGCTGGGATCTCGCCGGTCCCGAAGCTGCCTTCCCCGACCCCCTGCTCCACCGGGCCGCCTTCGAGACGGCCCGAGCGGCAGGCCTCCGGATCACGATTCACGCCGGTGAGTGGGACGGCGCCGCCCAGGTTCGCCGGGCCCTCGAGCTCGATCCCGAGCGGATCGCCCACGGCCCGGGCGCCATCGACGACCAGGACCTCTGCCGCGAGCTCGTCGCCCGGGGGATCGCCCTCGACCTCTGCCCGACGAGCAACGTCCAGGCCGGGATCGTGCCCTCCATCGGCGACCACCCGCTCGCCCGGCTCCACGCGGCCGGGGTCCGGGTCACCCTGTCGACGGACGACCGGACCGTCTCCGACGTCACCCTTCCCGAGGAGTACCTCCGGGTCGCCGAGGCCCTCGGGGTCGACCTGCCCACGCTCTGGGCCATCGATCGCGGGGCCCTCGAGGTCGCCTTCGGCGAGCGGGCCGTTCTCGATCCCCTCCGGGCCGAATTCGACGCCTTCGGCGCCCTCGTCCCCGAGCTCGGTCGGCGCGTCGGCGGCGACCCGAGCCCGAGCTAGGCCGTCGGGGCGAGGGCCGCGAGGGTGTCGAGGGCCCTCGCCAGCTCGGCGGCGTCGGCGGCGACGGCGTCGGGACGGAGCTCCGGCGGCAGTTCCTCGACCTGCTCGCGGCAGGTGACCCCGGTCAGCATGAGGATCGTGCGGGCCCCAACGGCCCGGGCGGCAGGCAGGTCGGTGGCGAGGCTATCGCCGATCATGACCGCCTCGGCGGCCGAGCGACCGACGGCCGCCGCGGCGAGTTCCAAGAGCCGGCCGGAGGGCTTGCCAATGACCGTCGGCGAGACACCGCTCGCCGCCTCGAGGGCGGCCACGACGGCGCCGGCGCCGGGGCGGAGGCTCCGTTCCATCGGAAAGAGGGGGTCGCGGTTCGTGGCGAGGAAGCGAGCGCCGGCCCGGATGGCGTCGGTGGCCGCCGCCAGCCGGAGGTAGGTGAGCTGGGGGTCGAGACCGACGACGACGGCCCCCGGGCGACCCGCAGCTCGCCAGCCGTCGGGCTCGCCGCGGCGAAGGGCGACCGCGACCGACGCCGCCGGAACGACCTCGAGGCCCGCCGCCCGAAGCTCTTGCAGGAGGCCGCCCGCCCCGACGACGAGGACCCGCCCGATCTCAGGCGCGGCTGCACGGAGGTGACGGGCTGTTGCCCAGGCGGAGGTGATGACCCGCTCGGGTTCGACGGGGGCCCCGAGGCCGCGGAGGCGCCGGACGTACCGCCGGCGCTCGTACATCGAGTTGTTCGTGACGTAAAGGATGTCGTCGCCGGCAGCGGCACGCCGGGCGAGGAGTTCGGCGACGCCGGGGACCGGGCGGCTGGCACGGTAGACGACGCCGTCGAGGTCGACGAGGAGGAGCACGAGGCCATCGTACCCGCCTCGTGTGCGAGGATGGGACCATGCCGGAACGAGGACGCCCCGAGCGCGAGCAGGAGTCGCGATCGCGGACCGACGCGCCCGGTCGCGGTCGGCGCGACCCGCTCCTCGGCATCGAGCGCCTCGTCGTCGACGGCACGAACGTCGTTCATGCCCTCGGGGGCGGACAGGAGGCCGCGACGACGAGCCTCGTCGGCCGCCTGCGATCCGTCGTCCCGGCTCCAATCGCCATCGACCTCGTCTTCGACGGACCCCCCGCCCCCGGCCTTGGCCGCCGCATCGGTCCCGGTCTGACCGTCCACCACGCCGCCGACCGACCAGCCGACGACCTCATCGTCGGCCTCGTCGCGGCCGCCGTCGATCGGGCGTCCAGGGTCGGTTCCAGGCCCCTCCGCGCCGACCGCTCGAGCCCGCGGGCCGCGAGCGGGTCGCGGTCGACCCCCGCGGTCCTCGTCGTCACCGACGATGCGGACCTTCGCCGGCGCGTCCGACTTCGGGGCGCGGTGACGGCTCCGGCGAGCTGGCTCGTCGCGCGCCTCGCCCGCCCTCGGCCCGTCGCCCCGGCGGCCGGGAACCGCCGGGCACCGACTCCCCTCCGATCCGGCACCGAATCGCGCGCCGGAGGCGCCACCCCGGACGGAGCCCGGCCGCCCGAGGAGGCCGAGCGGCCGCCGTGGCGGCCCGGCCGGGGCGCGACAACGAAGCGCGGCAACCCTCGCCGACGCTCGCGGCGGGACGTTGGGCGAGCCGGCTGAGGGCCCCGACTCCCCTCAGCGGCGCCCGAGAGCTGCCTCGACGAGGCTCAGGACCGTCGGCGCCACTGCCTCCCAGCTGAGCTCCCGACGAACCCTGGCTGCCAGCCGATAGCCGTCGTCGACGGCGAGCCGGCGACGGACGAGGCGGGCGACCGCCGCTGGTGACGCGTCCGGGGCGAACCGGACCGCCCCTTCGCCGGCCAGGGCTCGGAGGGTCGGAATGTCGGCACAGGCGATCGGCAGGCGGGCCACGGCGGCTTCGAGGATCGGCAGACCGAATCCCTCGTCTCGGCTCGGCAAGAAGAGGAGGTCGGCGATCCGGTAGAGGTCCCGGACGACGGCCGCCGCGGCAGCCCCCCGAACGAGCTCGGCGACGAAGACGACCCGCTCGCTGATCTCGAGCTCGGCAGCGAGCCGATGGAGGAAGCGCCGGTAGGCCCGTGCCGCTCCATCGTGCGGGTCGAGGGCACCGGTCACGACGAGGCGGACGGCGGGCTCGTCCGCGGCGAGCTCGGCGGCTACCCGAAGCCCGAGCTCGATGTTCTTCCGGGGCACGAGCCGGGAGGGGACGAGGAGGATGGGGGCCGCCCCCTGGAGGCCAGTCCGCTCGACGAGCTCCCGAGTCGCAGGGTGGAGCCGGAGGCTGGCGGCGACGTCGATGCCGTTCGGAACGACCGCGATCGAGGAGGCCGCGAGGCCGGTGACCGCGGCGTACTGGTCCCGTCGGTGCGCCGACACGGCGACGACCATCGCCCCGGGCCACGCCCGGCGGACGATGTCCCACGGTGGACCCTCGTGGAGCTCGTCGGCTCGACCCGCCATCGCCGCCGCCACGTCGTGGATCCAGAGGATCCAGGCTCGGTCGCCGGCTGCCGCCAGGTCTCGGAGCGCCGCCGAGAGGGCCAGGTTGAAAGGGACGGCGGCGACGTTGTGGGCGACGACGAGGTCGACCTCGTCGAGGGCCGCTGCGAGCTCCCGACGCAGCTCCTCGACGAGCTCCGCGAACCCGCGCGGCACCTGACCGGCAGCGAGCTCCCGGCGAGCAGCAGCGATCCGGCGGTGGCGGGTGTCGAGGAGGGGGATGCGGACGAGGGGCACGCCGACGTCGCTTCGACGGCCCCGGCCGGCAACGACCCGGACATCGTAGCCCGCCCGAGCGAGGAGGCGGGCCTGGGCGCCGACGACCGTCTCGACGCCACCGACGACGGGCGGGGCCGTGTAGTGGACGAGGGCGACCCGGGGTCGAAATCGGGGCATGGCCTCCGTCGAGCCTCAGTCCGATGCTCCGAAGCACTCGACGAGGAGGGCGGCCAGGTGCCGCTCGAGGACGGCGTACGAGAAATGGCGGCGGCCGACCTCGTAGTTCCGGTCGGCCCAGGCCGCCGCCGTCGCCGGCTCGTCGAGGAGGCGCCGGGCCTGGTGGATCGTCGCCTCGTCGATGAACTCGTCGAACCAGACGACCCGGAAGCCGCGCGGCCGGAGATCGACCTCGTAGGTCGAGTAGTTGTTCACCAGGATCGGGCGGCGGTGGTAGACGGCCTCGAGGAAGGCATTCCCGAAGCCCTCGAAGACCGATGGGTAGGTGACGAAGTCGGCGGCCGCATAGAACTCGGCGAGGCTGTAGCGGCCCTCGGGCGGCGAAGGCGCCCAGTTCGCCGCCCGCTCTCCGTTCATCATGGGCCCTCCGTCGGCGGTCGACGGGGCAGCGTTCGCGGCCCGCTCTCCGTTTGCGGCCGGAGCCCGGTCGTCGATCGGGGCACCGTTCCCTGCCGGCGCCCCCGTCGCTCGAGGTGACCGCGCCCCGTCCTCCGCCTCGTTCGCCCCAGGCTGCCCGTTCCTTCCGGGCTGCCCGGGCACGGCCGGACCGTTCTCAGCGACGAGGTCGGCGGCAAGGACGAGCGGCACCCCGAGGAGGGCGGCGTAGTTGCGGATCCGACGCTCGTAGGCATCGCCTTCGTCACCCGAAGCGTGGGAGATGACGAGCATCGCCGGCCGCTCGAGCCGGCGGGCGAACTCGATGGCATGCTCGATCCCCTTCCGGGCCACGATCCGGGTCGGCTGGAGGACGAGGAGCTGGCCAGGACGAAGGCCGAGATCGGCCCGCAGGGCGGCCACCCGGGCTGGGCTCGGCGGCGAGGGAGGCCGCTCGAAGTCCATGACGTTCGGGATGACCCGGGGCGTCAGGCCGCGGCGCCAGGCGAGCTCGCGCGCCTGGAGCGAGTTGATGACGACGTGGCGGACGATCGGGTGGGCAGGCGGGAAGGCGGCGGCGATGATGTCCTCGACGCAGTTCACGAGGAACCGCTGCCGTTCCCAGGGCAGGTCGTGGTGGTGGGCGATCGTCGGCAGACCGGTCTCCGCGATGAGGTCGGAGATAGCGAGACCGAGCGGTAGGTTGAGGGGAATGGCCGAGGCGTTCTCGACGACGAGGAGCTCGATCCCGAAGCGTCGGACGAAGCGGTGGAGGGCCGTCCGCAGGCGGGCCCGGAGGGAGTCGATGGCGGCCGACACCTCGGGCGCCCGAACGATCCCGACGGCGCCGCCCCCCTCGGCGCTTCGATCGCCGCCCCCACCCCGATCGGCAGCGTAGGCGGCGAAGACGGCTCGGGTAATGCCTTCGATCTCGGGGTGGCCGAAGAAGGCCTCCGGGACGACCTCGCTCACCGCGGCCGGACGGTCGGAGCGGCCCGCGAAGTAGAAGCAGGTATGGCCGAGACCTTCGAGAACGGTCGCCCACTTGGCGGTCTCCAGGGACACGCCGTCCGTTCCGGCGAAGCGGGTCGAGACGAAACCGATCCGTCGCCCGGTCATCGCTCCCGCGCCCGCCTTCCTGGCCGTCCCCTCATCTTCTCGCCTCCGCCACCGCACCTGGTCGTGCCGCCGACCCCGTCGGGCCCGCCTCGCTCCTGGTCGTGTCGTCGTGCCGCGGCTCTTTGTCCCAGACCGCTCCGCCCATGGCGAGAGGATGCCACGCACCGGGAACCAACGCGTTCCCGAGGCGAAGGGCAGCCCTCGAGCCCGAGCCGTGGCTGCGAGGAACGCGCCGGCCATGGCCCGAGGAGGAAGTGGCGCCCAGATGTGCACCCCGCTCACGGCCGAGGCGGATGTGTGCGCCACGGCCACGAAATCGGCGAGGTGTCGACGGCGGGTCGGCGCCGCCCCCCGGAGACCCGCTCAGCCGCGCATCTCGACCGGCCCTCCCGAAGAGCCCTCCTGGGCACTCCCGCCTGGGCACTCCCGCCTGGGCACTCCCCGACGTCCAGCGCTAGAATGGCCGCCCGTGGCCATCGCCGACACCCTCGCCCGCTTCTGGCAGGCGGTCCTCGACCTCACGAGTCAGCTCGTCATCCCCGACTGGGCAGCCGTCGTCGGGCTCCTCCCCGTCTTCCTCGTCCTCCTCGTCCTCGGCCCGCTCCTCACCCTTCTCGCCGGGATCTGGCTCGTCTACCTCGTCCGCCGACCGAAACCGGCCATCGAGGTCGACGACGGCCCATGGCCGCTGGAGGCAGGGCCAGGCGGTGCGCTCGAGCCGCCCCTCGCCCAACCGTACTGTCCGACCCATCGACTCGTCTTCCGGGCGGGGACCGAGAACTGCCCCCTGGACGGAGCGGCGCTCCTCGTTCTGTGTCCAAAGTGCCGCCTCGCCCGGCCGGCGAGCGTGACCCGCTGCGGCAACTGCGGCCTCGTCGCCATCCCCGGTCGAGCGAGCCGGCCCCTCGTCCCGGCCAGCCGGCCGCCCGGTGGGGCTGCCGTCGCCTAGCGGCGCCGAGGACGGAACCAACGGCCATGGGCCTGCGTCCCGGAGGTCAACCATGACGACGGCCGCTCAACTCTCGTTCTCCCTCGGAACCCTCGTCCTCCTCGTCGCCTTCGCCGCCCACGTCGGCCACGCCGTCCTCCTCGCGGCAGGACGAGGGCGGCTCGTTCCACTCGTCCGGAGCCCGAGCCCGAGCTTCGCCGGTGTCGTCAGCGGCACCCTCGCCACGACCCTGGGCGAGCCGACCGACGTCGCCGGGCGGCATCGATCGAACGCCCTCGAGCGGCCCGCCCTCCTCCTGGCGGCGATCGCCTTCGCCCTCCTCACCCTCGCCGTCCTCGGTCGAGCCGTCGCTGTCGGTCGGGGTCCATGGGGCAACCTCTTTGAGTTCAGCGTCGCCTTCGCCTGGTCGATCGTCGGCGGCTACCTCTGGCTGACGACCCGCTACCCGATCCGATCCATCGGCTTCCTCCCCCTCGGGGTGGCGAGTGCGCTCGCCCTCTACGCGGCGAGCCTGCCGTCGGAGGTCCGACCGCTCCTGCCCGCCCTCAACAACGCCCCCCTGCTGACGATCCACGTCGGGATGGCCGTCCTGGCCTACGGGATCTTCGCCACCGCCTTCGCCGCCGGCGTCGGTTACCTCGTCCAGGGACCGAAGGATCGGATCGCCTGGCTCCCCTCGCACCGGACTCTCGACGAGGTCGCCTATCGGGCCGTCATCGTCGGCTTCCCGATCTTCGCCACGATGATCATCCTCGGCTCCTGGTGGGCCTCGATCGCCTGGTCCCGGTACTGGGGCTGGGATCCGAAGGAGACGTCGGCCCTCGTGACCTGGCTGACCTATGCCGTCTACCTTCACGCCCGAAACCAGCGCCGGTGGGCCGGTCGCCCGGCCGCCCTCCTCCTCGTCGTCGGCTTCGTCATGGTCCTCGTCACCTACTCCGGCTCTCTCTGGTTCAGCGGGCTCCACGCCTACAGCGGCCTGTAGGGCCGGGCGGGGTGCCGAGGGCCGGGCGGGTGCCGAAGGCCGGGCGGGGTGCCGAGGGCCGGGCGGGGTGCCGAAGCTCAAGCCCCAGCGGCCCACGTCCGGGAGGAGCAGCTCGCGGCGTCGTGAACCGGGCCCGACGAGCCCCCACCACCGCCCGCCGCCACCTGGGCCGACCACCAGCGCGCCGCCACCCTCCGGGCGGTCGATGGCCGGGGGTTCATCCGAACGCCCGTTCCAATCGCGGGCGCCGGTGGACGCCCGATTGGCCCGCGCCGGCCCTCGATCGGTCCCTCGCCACCGACTGTGGATGGGCCGCGGACGAGCGCCCTGGCGGCGTGGACAAGCCGCCCCCGACTGTGGATCGCCGGTGGATCGAAACACGACATCTTGAGGTGCTTGGCCCGTTCGTACCACAAGATCTTGTGTTTTGGGCTTGACGGACGCCCGACTCGGGCGTAGGATTCGGCACGCTCGAGGACGGCTCGCAAGGCCAGCCCAGAACCCTACTCCAGGCCCCCGAGAGCCGGTCCCGAGATCGGAGCGGACGGCTGCCGAACTGGACCCGGGCGCTCCGTCGTAGCTACATCCAGACCCGCCACCGCGGCCGGGTCGAGGGGGATTGGGCGCCGCCCCACCCGGGCGCCGAGCAGGAGAGCAGACCGATGGCCCGACTCGCAGAGGACGTCGTCTCCGTCACCGACGAGCAGACTGCCGCCGGCCGTGCCCATCGTCCGTCGGGCGGTCGCCGTCGCACCGCCACCGGGAGCGGCCCCCTCGGCGGACCATACGGGGCCTCGTTCACCGGCCTCGGTACGCCCGGTCTTCGGCTCGAGCGGCGCTGGACCCGACCCGGCGTCCACCCCTACGACGAGGTGACCTGGGAGCTCCGGACCGCCTCGATCACGAACGAATCGGGCAAGGTCGTCTTTGAGCAGCGCGACGTCGAGGTCCCCTCCTTCTGGAGCCAGCTGGCGACGAACGTCGTCGTCAGCAAGTACTTCCGCGGCCACATCGGGACCCCGGAACGGGAGCGGAGCGTCAAGCAGCTCATCGACCGCGTCGTGAACACGATCTGCGGCTGGGCCGAACAGCAGCACTACTTCGCCACCCCTGACGACCTCGAGACCTTCAGGGCCGAGCTCACCCACCTCCTCCTCCACCAGAAGATGAGCTTCAACTCGCCCGTCTGGTTCAACGTTGGGATCGAGCCGAAGCCCCAGTGCTCGGCCTGCTTCATCAACTCGGTCGAGGACAACATGGGGAGCATCATGGACCTCGCCAAGACCGAGGCGATGCTCTTCAAGTACGGGTCGGGCGCGGGGGTGAACCTCTCCCCCATCCGGTCGAGCAAGGAACGGATGTCGGGCGGCGGCATGGCCTCCGGGCCGGTCAGCTTCATGAAGGGCTACGACGCCTTCGCCGGGGTCATCAAGTCGGGCGGCAAGACCCGGCGAGCGGCGAAGATGGTCATCCTGAACGTCGACCACCCCGACATCCTCGACTTCATCGACTCGAAGGCGAACGAGGAGAAGAAGGCCTGGGCCCTCATCGAGGCCGGCTACGACCCGTCCTTCACCGGCGAGGCCTACGCGAGCGTCTTCTTCCAGAACGCGAACCACTCGGTTCGGGTGACCGACGAGTTCATGCGGGCCGTCGTCGAGGATCGGGAGTGGACGGTCCGGGCCGTGACGACGGGCGAGCCCCTCGCCACGTACCGGGCCCGCGAGATCTGGCGCCGGATGGCGGAGGCGGCCTGGCTGTGCGGTGATCCCGGCGTCCAGTACGACACGACGATCAACGACTGGCACACGTGCGCCAACACCGACCGGATCTACGCCAGCAACCCGTGCGTGACCGGGGACACCCTCGTCGCCACGGATCGAGGCTGGCGAACGATCGAATCCCTCGTCGGCGAGACCGTCGACGTCATCGGTCTCGACGGCCGGGCCCATCGGGTGACGAGGGTCTTTCCCACCGGCCGCAAGCCCGTCTTCGAGCTCAAGACCCGCCTCGGCTATCGGGTCAAGATCACCGCCGACCACAAGGTCCGGACCGAGCGCGGCGACGTTCCGGTCAAGGATCTCCGCCCCGATGATGTCATCCTCCTCGAGCGTCCCGGGTTCGGCCGAACGAGCCTCTCGCCGAACCTCGCCGAGGCGATCGGTCTCGCCGTCGGCGACGGCTGCCTGAGCTGGTCGGCCCCGAACGGTCGGCCGCAGCCGATGATCGCCATCACCATGGCCGCCGAGGAGGCGCCGATCCTGGCCCGCGTCGCCGAGGAGATCAACGCCCAGAAGCGCCTTCTTCGCGCCGTCGGAGCCCCCGGCCGCGGCGACGCCGTCCACGTCACCGTCGCCGCCAGTGGCTCCCGTCTCGCCTTCGCCTCGCGACCCGTCGTCGAGCGTTTCATGGAGTACGCCGTCCTCGACGAAGGGGCCGAGCTCAAGCGCTTCAAGCCGGCCGTCTACGACCTCGATCGGCCGTCCCTGGCCGCCCTCCTCCGGGGTCTCTTCACCGCCGACGGGACCGTCGGCCGGAACCCGCGGAAGGGGGCCTACGTCGGCCTCGATTCGACGTCCCTCGAGCTCCTCGTCCAGGTCCAGCGGCTCCTGCTCGCCTTCGGCATCAAGGCCCGGATCTACGAGAACCGCCGCCGCGGGTCGTTCCGGTCGGTCCTTCCCGACGGTCGCGGCGGAGCGGCGACGTACCCCGTCAAGGAGGTCCACGCCCTTCGGATCAGCCGCGCCTCCCGGCTGACCTTCGAGCGGGAGATCGGGTTCGCCCCCGAAAGCCCGAAGGCCGCCGCCCTGCGATCGATCAACGCCGCGAGCGCTCCACGCCGGGACGCCCTGCGCGATCGGGTCGGCTCGGTTCGTCCCCTCGGCATCGAGCCGGTCTTCGACCTCACGGAGCCGGTGACGCACCACTTCGTGGCGAACGGCCTCGTCGTCCACAACTGCTCCGAGTTCATGTTCCTGAACGACACGGCGTGCTTCGCCCCCGAGACGCGGATCAGCACGCCCGATGGGCTCCGAACCGTGGAGGAGCTCTACCAGGCCCAGGAACGTGGCGAGCGGATCCTCATCACCACCGACCTCATGGGCGAGCACGACCATCGTCGCCTGACCGCCCATCGGCCTGCCATCGTGACCCGCGTCGGTGAACGGCCGGTCTTTCGGATGACCCTCAACGACGGGCGCTCGATCCGAACGACCGGCGACCATCGGTTCCTCACCGCCGACGGCGTCTGGAAGCGGCTCGACGAGCTCGTTCCGGGCAAGGATCGGATCGAGATCCGGCGCTCCGGGAACCCCGTCCGCTTCGAGTCGCCGGCGGCCGAGGTCCGGCGCTGGCAGATGCTCGGCTGGATGACGGGCGATGGCGTCTTCTCGAAGGGAACGGCCGCCCTCGTCTTCGGGCCCGGGGAGGCTGCCACCGCCGAGCTGCTGACGGAGGAATTCAACCGCCTCCTCGACGAGGCCCACGAGCGGGCGGCCACCGCCGACGAGCTCGATCTCGCCCTCCGGCGCGGCGCGCTCCTGACGGCCGGCGGCGTCTTCCCGGCGGGTGGCAGCCACCGGTCCGCGAGCCCCACCGTGGCGCCGAACGGCGTCCGGCAGGTCGCTTCCAAGGCCCAGGCCCTCGTTCGGCTCCTCGAGGATCGCTACGGGATGCGCCAGGGAACCGCCACGTCCAAGGACGTCCCGACCGAGGTCCATCGCGTCCCCGACGACCTCAAGGTCGCCTACCTCCAGGGGCTCTTCTCGGCCGACGGAACGATCCGCTCGTCGGCCTCGGCGAGCGAGCCCGAGGTCATGCTCGCGACGTCGTCGCCGGCCCTCGCCCGCTCGGTCCAGCTCCTCCTCTCGGATCTCGGGATCGCGAGCCGGATCAGCTGGAACCAGCCCGCCAGCCGGACGAACCCCCAGGGCCAGCTCCACATCACGAACCAGGCGGCTCGGACCTTCCTCGCCCTCGTCGGCTTCCCCCTCTCCGCCGACAAGCAGGCGCGGGCGGCGGCAATCCTCGCTCGTCCCTTCGAGGGCGCCCGCAGGAATCCGCGACCGGCGACGGTCGTCGCCATCGAGCCGGACGGCATCGAGACCGTCTACGACATCACCGAGCCGGTGACGCACTCGGTCATCGCCGAGGGCCTCATTGCCCACAACTGCAACCTCGCCTCGCTCAACCTCATGAAGTTCGTCGGCGACGACGGCGAGTTCGACATCGAGGCCTTCCGGCACGCCGCCCGGGTGACGATCACGGCCCAGGAGATCATCGTTGACAACGCCTCCTACCCGACCCCGAAGATCGAGGAGCGCTCGCACCGCTTCCGGCCCCTCGGTCTCGGCTACGCGAACCTCGGCGCCCTCCTCATGAGCCGCGGCCTGCCGTACGACTCCGACGAAGGTCGGAACTACGCGGCCGCGATCACGGCGATCATGCACGGCGAGGCGTATCGCCAGTCGGCGATCATCGCTCGCGACCACGGTGGGCCCTTCGTCGAGTTCGAGACGAACCGGGAGCCCTTCCTCCGGGTCATCGGTAAGCACCGCGAGGCGGCCTATCGGATCGCGGGGACCGGCATCCCGGCGCCGATGCTCGAGGCCGTCCACCGGCTGTGGGACGAGACCCTCGAGCTCGGCGAACGCTACGGCTACCGGAACGCCCAGGTGACCGTCCTCGCCCCGACCGGGACGATCGCCTTCATGATGGACTGCGACACGACCGGGATCGAGCCCGACATCGCCCTCGTCAAGTACAAGAAGCTCGTCGGCGAGGGCTACCTGAAGATCGTCAACAACACCGTGCCGATCGCCCTCCGGCGCCTCGGCTACACGCCGGCCGAGGTCGAGGAGATCGTTCGCTACATCGACGAGCGGGAGACGATCGAGGGCGCCCCGCATCTGCGCCCCGAGCACCTGCCGGTCTTCGACTGCGCCTTCAAGCCGGTCAACGGTCAGCGCTCGATCCACTACATGGGCCACGTCCGGATGATGGCCGCCGTCCAGCCCTTCCTCTCGGGCGCCATCAGCAAGACGGTGAACATGCCGGAGTCGGCGACCGTCGACGACATCGAGCAGGTCTACCTCGAGGGCTGGCGGCTCGGCCTGAAGGCGATCGCCATCTATCGGGACGGCTCGAAGAAGAGCCAGCCCCTCACCGCCGGCAAGAAGACCTCGGACGAGGCGACGGCGAAGGAGATCGAGGAGCTCCGACGACAGCTCGCCGAGGCCCAGGCCGAAGCCCTCAAGACGCACCGCCGCCGCCTCCCGGCCGAGCGTCAGGCGGTGACCCACAAGTTCGAGATCGCCGGCCACGAGGGCTACATCACCGTCGGTCTCTACCCCGACGGCCAGCCGGGCGAGATCTTTTTGAAGATGGCGAAGGAGGGCTCGACGGTGAGCGGCCTCATGGACTCCTTCGCCACGGCGATCAGCCTCGCCCTCCAGTACGGCGTCCCGCTCCGGGACCTCGTGAACAAGTTCGCCCACGTCCGCTTCGAGCCGTCGGGCTTCACCGGCAACCCCGAGATCCCGATCGCCAAGTCGATCGTCGACTACATCTTCCGGTGGCTCGGTTCGCGCTTCCTGCCCCCGGACGACCGGGCCATGCTCGGCCTGGTCGACCGATCGGCGGTCGTGGCGGAGACACCGTCCTCCTCCGGCGTCGCCGCCGCGACCGCCCCGGCCCCCGAGGAAGGACCGATCGCCATCGACGAGGCGACGCATCCGGCGCCGTCGAAGGCGAGCTTGCCTGAGCCGCCGGCGGCCGCACCGCCGAGCGCGACGGCCGTCGCCACGACCGAGGCGCCCGGAGCCGCCGTCGAGGAGCCGGCCGCCCGGAACGGCCGGACCGGCAACGGCCACCTGCCGGCCGGGCCTGGCCTCGGGCTCAGCCTCGGCGGGACGAAGGTCAGCTTCCAGGCTCAGGCCGACGCGCCGTCCTGCCCCGAGTGCGGCTCGATCATGGTCCGCAACGGAAGCTGCTACAAGTGCCTGAACTGCGGAGCCACGAGCGGCTGCTCGTGAGCTCGAGCCGAGCGGGCCGGTCGGCCGGCGGGCTGTTCGACGGCCTCGGCGTGCGTGGCATTCGCTCCCGGCGGCCTGTTCGACGGATCCCGGGATCTTGTCAACCCTCGGGGCATTCCCGTAGAATGAGCACGACCGGCGTGTCTCCTCTTGACACGCCTGTTCGTGTGTCCGGACCGGGTGGGGGCGGGCGCACGCACCGGCACCGGGCGGGCGACGGTGTCCGCTTCCCTCCCCGGACCTAGGCCGAGGGTCGACCGACCCGTCGGCGAAGGAGAGCGAGCCACCTTGCTGGAACTGCACGACGAAATCCACGGACCGATCGACGAGGCCATGGCGGCTGACCTGGCCGTCGAGCCGACGATCGGTCTCGACGCCATCGATACCGATGATCCCGATCTCCTCGACATCGTCGAGGACGAGGCCGAGCTGCTGGCCGAGGACGAGGCGAGTGACATCGCCCTTGCGGCGACGGGCGAGGCCGGGGAGGTCGAGGCCGTCCACGAAGAGGAGGAAGAGGAGGAGTCGGATACCGACGACTCGGTTCGCCTCTACCTCCGCGAGATCGCTCGCGTCCCGCTCCTCACCGCCGAGGAGGAGGTTGTCCTCGCCAAGGGCATGGAGCTCGGACGCCAGGTCGTCTCGGAGCCGTGGAAGGCGATCCTCAACCTCCACGAATGGACGCTCCACGACACCGAGGCGAAGACTCGGGCCAAGCGGGCCGAATACAGCCTGCCCTACGGCGACGAGGCCCACCGGATCGTCCGTTCCGCCCTCGCCGGGCCCGCCTCCGGCGACCTTCTCGTGCCGGCTCCCGAGGCCGGTCTCGAGGCAGCCATCGCCGACGCCGAGACGCCCCAGCTGAAGGGGATCCTGGAGCGAGCCCGAGCGCTCCGTGACGCCTACGATGAACGGCTCGACGCCGAGTCGTTCCTCGCCCTCCTCGATTGGCTCCACGGGACCCTTGGCACGAGCGACGGGGAGGTTCGCCATCATCCTGCCCTTCGAACCCTCTTCGCCTGGGCCCGGGACGAGGTCGCCCTGCCAGCCATCCGACGCTGGATCGAGGCGGGCAACGACGCCGACCTCCTCGCCGAGATGGGCTACCGGCCGGACGCCGAGCCGGGGAGCCAGCCGAGTGGGACCCTCGTCGAGCTCGGGCGACGGTCGCGAGATCATCTCACGACGGCGAACCTTCGACTCGTCGTTTCGGTGGCGAAGAAGTACATGAAGCGCGGCATGGGCCTCCTCGACCTCATCCAGGAGGGCAACGCCGGCCTCATGCGGGCGGTCGACAAGTTCGAGTACGAGCGTGGCTTCAAGTTCTCGACCTACGCGACCTGGTGGATTCGGCAGGCGATCCAGCGCGGCCTCGCCGATCAGTCGCGGACGATCCGGATCCCCGTCCACATGGTCGAGACGATGGGCCGCGTCGCCCGGGCGACGCGGGAGCTGACGGCTCGCCTCGGTCGCCCGCCGACGTCCGAAGAAATCGCCGCTCTTTTGTCTGAGGACCCGCGGACGGCGATGACGGCCGAGCGGGTCGAGGAGATCCAGCGCTTCGGCCGGGACCCGGTCTCCCTCGACATGCCGATCGGCGAGGAGCAGGACACCTCCCTCGGCGAGCTCATCGAGGATCCGAACGCCGTCGCGCCCCTCGATGCCGTCTCCGACAAGCTCCTCAAGGAGCAACTCGCCGCCGTCCTGGCCAGCCTCGACGGTCGGGAGCAGCGGGTCATTCGCCTCCGCTTCGGCCTCGACGACGGGCATCCGCGGACCCTCGAAGAGGTCGGACGGGCCTTCGGCCTCACCCGGGAGCGGATTCGTCAGATCGAGGCGCGGGCCCTCCGGAAGCTGCGCCACCCGTCCCGAAGCCGGAAGCTTCGCGAGTACGCCGCCTGACCCCCGCCGTCCCCGGTCTGTGGCACGGGTGCCGGCGGCCGGGCTCCTCGTCACGTGCCGGCAGTGGCGTCGACAGCCAGCCTCGAACGTGTCGTGGCATCCTCCTGGCCGCGTGCCGGGACGGATGGCCCTTGCCGACGGGCCCGGCACCGGCGATGATGATGATGAGCGACGCCTGACGGGGCGGACGGCCTGCCGGGCGCACGGGTGACCTCGCCCGGGTCGCTCCCTTCGCCACCCGGCCCTCGTCCCTCCGGCGGGCACGAGACGACGCGGCAAAGGAGGTGACTCGGATGACCGCCAAGGTCGGAGACCGCATCATCATCGAGTCCGAGAAGGTGGGCCAGCCGGCCCGGGAGGGCGAGATCCTCGAGATCATCGAGTCGCCCCTCGGAACGCGCTATCGGGTCCGCTGGGAGGACGGGCACGAGAGCGAGATCCGTCCCGCGGCCGGCAGCGCCAAGATCGTCAGCGCCGAGACGGCGAAGACGGGCTGAGCCGACCTGCGTGCCGTCGCGAGACGAAACTGGTTCGGTCGGCGAGGGAGGGCGGGTTTTTCGTCTCCTGCCGGAGGGCGGACGTCACGGTGCTGGAGCGGGCGGGATCGTAGGTCGCGAGCCTTGCCGAGCCCCGTGCCCGCGGCCGCCGGGCCCTCTCCAGAGGCAGGGGAGATCGCCTTCGATGCCGGAGTGGTGCCGGCGCCGACACCAGGCACCCTCAAACCGAGGACCCTCCGTATCCTTCCCTCGTGACCCTCTACGAGCTCCACGATGTCGCCGTCCCCGAGGGCGCCATCGTCGTCGTCGCCTTCGACACCTGGGTCGACGCCGGCCTCGCCGCGACGACCGCCGCCGAGCGCCTCGCGGCCGGGGGACCCATCGTGGCGACCTTCGACGCCGACGCCCTCTTCGACTACCGGGCCCGGCGACCGACCCTCGAGATCGTCGACGGCCGCCTCGCCCGGCTGACCTGGCCGGTCCTCACTTTCCGCCCGGCCCGCCTCGGCGGCCACGATCTGCTCGTCTTCACGGGTCCCGAACCCGACTACCGCTGGCACGAGCTCTCGGCCGCCGTCGTCGAGCTCCTCCGGCGCCTTCGAGCCCGCGAATGGATCAGCCTCGGCGCCATCCCGGCCGCCGTCCCCCACACCCGGCCGGTGCCGATCCTCGGTACGGAGTCCCGTCCCGGCCTCCTCCGCGGTGGCGTCGAAGCCGGCCCCGAGGGGACCCTCCGCGTTCCGTCGGCCGCCATCTCGGTCCTCGAGCACGCCGTCGCCTCGGCCGGAATCCCGGCCCTCGGCTACTTCGCCCAGATCCCCCACTACGTCTCCGGCCCCTACCCAGCGGCCGCAGCAGCCCTCCTCCGGGCCCTCGGTCGTCACCTCGACGCCGAGCCGCCGATCGGGGACCTCGAGGAAGAGGCTCGCGCCCTCCGGACTCGACTCGACACGGCCGCCGCCGTCGACGATGCGACCCGCTCCTACGTGGAGCGCCTCGAGGCGATGGTCGACGAGGCTCGCCTCCCCGCTGGCGAGGACCTCATCAGCGAGATCGAGCGGTTTCTCCGCGAGCGCGGCAACGGCGGCTCGGCCCGCAGCTGAACAGGGTCGAACGCCAAGGTTCGAGGCGCGGGGTCGGGGCGCTCGAAGGGTCTGGGCGCTTGGAAGGGTCTGGGCGCTTGGAAGGGTCTGGGCGGTGGGGGTTCGAGGCGCAGGGTCGGGGCGCTCGAAGGGTCTGGGCCCGCGAGGGCTGGAGGCGCCGAAAGGCTCGAGACGCCGAAAGGCTGACGACGCTAGAGGATCGGACGCCTCGCCTCGCTCACCTCGCCCCCCGGCACGACGAGGGGCGGCAGCCAGACGCTGAAGCGAGCCCCACCCTCGGGACGGTTCCCGGCCACGATTCGCCCGCCGTGGTGCTCCACGATCCAGGCGGCGATGGCGAGGCCGAGCCCGCTGCCCTCGCCCGGTGATCCCGGCGCTCTCCAGAACCGATCGAAGATCCGCGGCAGGTACTCCGGTCGGATCCCAGGCCCATCGTCCTCGACGGCCAGGCGGACGCCCCCCGGGTCAGCCTCAACCCTCACCCAGACCCGACCCCCAGGGGCCGCGTGTCGGATCGCGTTGTCGAGGAGGTTGCCAACGAGCTGGCGGAGCCGGACCGGATCCCCCTCGACGAAGCCCGGCGTCGCCCGGAGCTCCACCCGCACGCCCCGCTCCTCGGCGAGGGTCGCCATCGAAGTGACGGCCTCCTCGGCCACGGCCGCCAGGTCGACGGGGAGCCGCTCGAGGCTGATCGCCCCCGAGTCGGAGCGAGCGAGGAGCAGGAGGTCGTCGACGAGGCGGCCGAGGCGGCCGGCCTCGGCGGACATGTCGTCGAGGGTGTCGGCGGCCTCGCCGATCGTCCGTTCGGGATGGCGGCGGAGGTACTCGACGGCGTTGCCGATGACCGCGATCGGCGTCCGGAGCTCGTGGCTCGCGTCGGCGGCGAACTGCCGCTGTCGGCGGAGGGCCGCGCGCTGCGCGTCGAGGGAGCTCCGGACTGGGACGAGGGCCCAGCGGGCGTACCAGGCTGCCGCCCCGGCAGCCACGAGGGCGGCGAGGAAGCTCCCGACGAGGAGGATGACCCGGAGGACGTCGAGGGTGCGCTGCTCGGCCGTTCGGTCGCCGACGACCTGGACGACGAGGTCGCCAAGCCGGCGCCCGGTGATCCGCTCGCTGAGGATCCGCACCGGGACGTCCTCGATCCGGGTCGTGCGGACGTCCCGACCGTTCGCCAGGGCAGCGGCTGCGGAGTCCCGGTCGGGGAGGCCGCTGGGGAGGCGCGTCCCGGGCAGGGCGACGAGCTGGCCGTTCGGCCGCAGGAGCAGGGCGAAGGTCCCCGAGCCACGACCACCGAAGGCGAGGCCGATCTCCAGGGGCCGGACGGGATCGTCCATGAGCTCGGCGATGGCCTCGGCGCGGGCCTGCAGGAGGGCGATCCCGCTTGCCTCGAGGGACCGAGCGACGGACGCATAGAGGACCGCCCCGAGGACGAGGAGAACGGCGAGCATCGACCCTCCGGCCCAGAGCGCGAGCCGCCACCGAACCCGGCGGAGGGTTCGGGCGTCGGCCGCCTCCGCCTCTCGCTCGATGCGGGCCTCGCCGTTCGTTCCGGCCGGGTCGACAGCGGCTGCGGGCCCCTTCGACTCGGTCACGCCGGTTCCTCCGAGGCGTCGGCCGGCCGATCGACGAACCGGTAGCCGACGCCTCGGACCGTTTCGAGCTGGCGGGCCGCCGGGCCGAGCTTGGCGCGCAAGTAGTGGACGTAGGCGTCGACCGCGTTCGGCGTGATCGCCGTCCCGTAGGGCCAGGCCGAGTCGAGGAGCTGGTCGCGAGTGAGCGTCTGGCCTGGATGGCGGAGGAAGCACTCGAGGAGGGAGAACTCTCGAGGACTCAAATCGACGGGGCGTCCGGCGACGGTCACCCGCCGGAGAACCTCGTCGAGCTCCACCGCACCGACGACGAGGCGCGTGTCGCTCCGCGGCCGAATCCGCTCGCGGCGCCGGGCGAGGGCCCGGAGGCGGGCAGCGAGCTCTTCGTAGGCGAAGGGCTTGACGAGATAGTCGTCGGCACCGGCATCGAGACCGGCGACGCGGTCGCCGACGGTGTCGCGGGCGGTGAGCATGAGGATGGCGACGTCGTTCCCGCTCGCCCGGATCCGGCGCGCCACCTCCAGGCCGGAGATGTCGGGCAGGACGACGTCGAGGACGACGGCGTCGAGGCCGAGGCCCGACTCGACGATCTCGAGGGCCGTCGCCCCATCCGTCGCTACCTCGACGAGGTGGTGGTCATCCTCGAGGAGACGTCGGAGGACACGGCCGAGGCGGAGGTCATCCTCGACGAGGAGGAGGTGCATCGCTGCTTCCGCCGACCGGGGAGGGGTGGTGGGAGGTGTCAATGCTCATCGGCTTCTCATTGTCGACGCCTTCATGAGAAGACGCTGACAACGGCCGCTGGAGCGACCCTCGAAGCCACGCGGCGGGGCCGGGCCGCCGGGGCGGGTGGGCCGGAGGGGCGAGGGTGGACCGGCGGGGCGGGTGGGCCGGCGCCCCGTTCTGCACAGGCCCCGCCGCCCGCCGAACGAGGCCGACCCCGCCCCTTAGGCGACCCGTCCCGGAGCGGAGACCCCGACCGGAGCGACCGGCCGTGCCACCGGCCGGACCTCCCCACCGAGTCCACGCTCGCCGCGGCGCCGAGCCGACCACTCGGCTATGAGTCGCCGGTAGATCGCCTCGTAGGCGTCGGTCATGCGGGCGACCGAGAACCGTTCGAGAGCGCGGGCCCGGATCCGGGCCCGGTCGAGGCCATCGACGAGACGGACGGCGAGGGTCGCCTCCTCGATGTCGTCGACGAGGAAGCCGTCGATGCCGTGCTCGACGATCTCCGGCAGGGCACCGGCCCGGCGGGCGATGACCGGCGTGCCCGCCGCCAACGATTCGATGGCGACGAGACCGAAGGGCTCCGGCCAGGCTCCGAGCATGAGGGTCGCCAGAGCGCGCCGGTAGAGCTCGTTCCGGGCCGCCTCGCCGAGCTCGCCCTCGTAGGTGACGAGACCGGTCTCGATGGCGGGCCGAACGAGCCGTTCGAAGAGTTCGACCTCGGCGGGGTCGTACGCCTTGGCCGCCATTCGGACCCGCCGCCCGGTTCGCCGCGCCAGCTCGATGACCTCGGCGACGCCCTTCTCAGGCGCGATCCGCCCGACGAAGAGGAGCTCGCCGCCAGGTCGATCCTCGAAGGGGATCACCTCGAGGGGCAGGCCGTGGGAAACGGTGGCGACCCAGTTGGCCCGGGGGGCCCAGCGTCGCTGGCTGTCACTGATCGAGACGAGGGGGATCTCGGGGAAGGCTTCGAGAAGCTCGGGGATCCCGGCCACGTCGAGGCGGCCGTGGAGGGTCGTCACGACGGGCCGTGGTGCATACCGGGCGAGGAGGAAACCGTGGACCTCGATGTGGGAGTGGAGGATGTCGAACTCTTCAGCTCGGCTCCAGGCGATCGCTGCCGTCCGAATGAAGTGAGCGGTGACATCGCCCCGGTAGCCCGTTGACCAGACCGAGGTCGGCAGAACCGGGACGAGACGCCCAGCCGGCCGAGAGTCGCCTGCCGCGAAGACGGTCACCTCGTGCCCTCGTCGTTCGAGCTCGGCTGCCAGGGCGGCCACGACCCGCTCCGTCCCACCGTACCGCGGCGGCGGGACCGGCACGAGGGGCGGGGCGACGAGGGCGATCCGGAGCGGCCGATCCGCTGTCGTCGTCTCCTCCCGGCCTGGCCACCCGACGGGGACGGCAGCCGGAGCTGCCCGGCCGTCCCGACCGTCCGTGCGACCTCCGGTGGGACCGCCCCCAGTGCCGTCGACGGCCTCCTTCGCCTCCCGAGGGCTCGGGGACGCCTGGTCGGGCCGCCCGACGGGAACCGGCTCATCGAGCCGGGCGTCCGCGGCGGTTGGTCGCGCGTTCCGGGTCTCCATTACGCGGCCTCCCTCTCCCCTGCCCCGGCCGTCGAGGCGCCGCCTTCCCGGATCCGAATCGGGATCCGGCGCGGCGGCTCGGGCGCCACCTTCGGCAGCCGAAGGACGAGCCGGCCCGCGCGCATCTCCGCCTTCGCCGCCCCGGGGTCGACCGGGCCCGGCAGGCTCAGGCGCCGGGCGACGACACCCGTCCAGCGCTCTCGCCGCAGGTAGCCGCCCGAGACCTGCTCCGCGCTCCGCGTGGCCCGAGCCCGGAGGTCGACGACCCGCCCGGACACGGTGACCTCGACCTCCCCGGGCTCGAAGCCGGGGAGATCGGCGACGAGGACGTAGGCGTCGGGCGCGTCCCGAAGATCGACCGGCGGACGGGCAGCCCGGGACAGGAAGCGATCGACGACCGTCCGGAAGGGCACGAGCGCCATCACGCCGGCACGTGACCAGCGTGCCATCGTTCTCACCTCCTTAGCGCGCCGAAGAGAATCCTAACGCCGGCTGTCCAGACCCCGAGACGAGGCGGACGAGCCGGCCCGATCGGCCCGGCCCGACGACCGTGCTCCGACGGTCAGCGGTCCGTCACCGTCACCCCGCCGCGCTCTTGTGACGGCGTCGATCCCGACGCAGATGGGCCGGGCCGGTTGCAGGCTCGACGGATCGCCGCGGGCTTCGTTGCCGCGAGCGGTCGCCCTCAGCGACCGATGCGCACCATCCGCTCCTCGACGAGGAGCGCCCAACCGACGCCGCTCGGAGTCCGGAGGGCGGTGAAGGCCGCCCGGGCTCCGCCGCCGGCCGCCTCGGAGCGGCCACCGAGGACGGTCGGACCCGCCGTCGTCATCGTCCGGCCGGCCGTCGTCGCTCGGGACCGGCTGGCGAGGGCGAGCAGGATCCCGACGACGACGATGGCCGCGGCGAGCCAGCCCACCCAGACCGGCAGATCGAGACCGAGGGCCGCATCGACGGAGAAGCGGCCCGGCCCGGCGATCGCCGTCGTCAGGGCGATCGAGCCGAGGACGAACGGGTACTCGATCCCGCCGTTGTGGTTCCAGAGACCCTTCGGGGCGTGCACGACAAGAATCGCCGTCGTCAAGACGCCGAGGGCGAGGAGGGCCCCGATCGGCGTCAGGAAGCCGAGGGCGAGGCTCGCCCCGCCGAGGGTCTCAGCCAGCCCGACGGCAGACGCCCAACCGCGCGCGGGCCGAAAGCCGAGCTGGTCGAGGAAGCGGGCGGTGCCGGCGATCCCACCCCCGCCGAACCAACCAGCGAGCTTCTGGAGGCCGTGGCCGGCGAGGAGGATGCCCGCGACGATCCGCGGGATGGCGATGATCTCGACACTCATCGTTCCTCACCTCCTTCCTGAACTCGGTCTCCGGCATTCGCCGGGTGCGCTGCGGTACGTATCATATAGCTTTAGTCGGAGCGTGTCAATACCGGCCCCCGCCGAGCGAGCCGATCAGTCCGCCTCCTCCCGGAGCTGCACCTCGGCTCTCGCCAGGGTTTCGGCGAGGCCTTCTCCACGACGCGGGCTCGCCCAACCCGCCCGAACGAAGAGGGCACCCAAGCCGTCGTCGGCCATCGCCCGGAGGCGGAGTCGCTCGACGACGTGGACCGCCTGGACCTCGTTCGTCTCGGGGAGGAGGATGGCGAAGCGGACCGAGCCGAGCCGGGTGATCCGATCCGTTGCCCGGGTCTCACGCCGGACCAGGGCCGCGAAGTGGCGGAGCGTCGCCCCGTCGATCCCCGGGGCCGGGGCCCCCTCGGGTCGGGCGAGCTCGAGGACGGCCACCGCCACCGGCCGTCGATAGCGGGCGTGGCGGGCCTCCTCGCTGGCGAGGGCGTCGCGCCACTCGAGCCTCGGCGCCAGAGCCGCAAAGGGGTCCCCCCGAACGAGCCCCGACCCTCGACCCCGAAGGGCGAGGACGGCCGGACTCGGACTGCGGCGACGACGACGGCCGACGACGAAGCCCTCGATGGCCTCGGTCGTCCGGGTGTCCTCCTCGGCCGGGAGAACGAACCGCCGCGGTCGCCCGTTCGACTCCTTCGACGGGCGCGGAGCGCGGGCCGCCACGAGCCGAGCCGGCTAGCGGCGGCCGGCCCGAGCGGCGCGCTTGCTCGCCTGGTAGGCGGCGAGAGCCTCGGGCGTATCGACGTCGCCGAGGGTCGGGTACGAAGGCAGGGCCGCTTCCCAGCCCGGCAGGCGGACACCGAGTCGCTTGACGAGGACGGCGAGAACCGCCTTCGCCTTCGTCGGACCGATCCCCGGCAGCTCCCGGAGCCGGCGCTCGAGCTCGGCGGCATCGGACGCCGTCGCCCAGATCCGGGCAGCATCGCCGTCGTACCGCTCAACGACGAGCCGGGCCAGCGCACCGACCCGGCGAGCCATCGTGCCCGGGAAGCGATGGAGGGCGGGCCGCGCCGAGAAGGCCGCCACGAGGGTGGCCTCGTCGAGGCCGGCGATCGTCGCCGCATCGAGGCGTCCGAGCCGTCGACTCAGCTCGAGGGGCGCCCGGAAGGCCGTCTGGATCGTGACCTGCTGGTCGAGAACGAAGCCGATGAGGAGGGCGAAGGGGTCCTCGGCGAGGAGGCGGTCGGCGGCCGGATCGCCGGTGAAGGGCAGACGGACCGGGGCCGGTGGGGTCGTGGGCATACGAGCAATCTACCACCCTTTCGGGGGATCCTCGCGAGGGGAGGCCGATGGCCACGCCCCTCGAACGGGGCGCCCCCGAGACCCACAGCGGTTCGCCGGCCGTGCCACACTTGGATCCGTGACCCGACGACTCAGCCCCTCCCACCTCGCTGCCGCCCTCGTGGGCGGCGGCCTCGTCCTCGTCGCCGTCGTCGCGGGCGGCCTTCTCGGCACCGTCGGAACCGACGCCTCGCCCAGCCCGGCACCGACCAGTGCACCGAGCCCGATCCCGGCCTTCGTCGAGGGGACCACCGTTGGTCGGCCCGACGCCCCGGTCCGGATCGAGATCTGGGCCGACTTCCAGTGCCCCTTCTGCCGTCTCTTCAGCCACGGGATCGAACCCGAGCTCGTTCGAACCTACGCCGTCAGCGGCCGCGCCCGGCTCACCTTCCGGGACTTCGCCCTCCTCGGCCCGGAGAGCCTCGATGCCGCCGTCGCCGCTCGCTGCGCGGCCCGCCAGGACGCCTTCTGGCGCTATCACGACCTCCTCTTCGCCTCTCAGCAGGGCGAGAACCAGGGCGCCTTCCGACGGGACGTCCTCCTCTCCCTCGCTGGCTTCGCCGGTCTCGAGACTTCGAGCTTCGCGGCCTGTCTCGACGACCCGACCGTCGCCGCGGCCGTCGCCGCCGAGACGGCAGAGGGTCGGCGTCTCGGGATCGACTCGACCCCGACCCTCCGCCTCGTCGGTCCGGGCGGGAGCGAGCTCGCCCGGGGGCTCGTCGGCTTCGATGCCCTTGCCGCGGCCATCGAGCGGGCGGCCCGACCGGCGCCGAGCGGTAGCTCCAACTGACCCGCCTTCCTTGACCGACCGATGCGCACGGTGACCCGCAAGTCCGCCCGGGAGATTGCCGCGATGCGCCGGGCGGGGCGGATCGTCGCCGAGGTCCTCGCCCTCGTCGAAGAGGCCCTCCGCCCGGGCATCAGCGCCCGCGAGCTCGATGCCCTCGCTGAAGCCCACATTCGCCGTTGCGGCGGGCGGCCCTCCTTCAAGGGCTACCGCCTCGACCGGGACCAGCCGCCCTTCCCCGGCTCGATCTGCGTCTCCATCGACGACGAGGTCGTCCACGGTCTCCCCGACGCCCGGGTCATCCGCGAGGGGATGCTCGTCTCCATCGACGCCGGAGCCGAAGTGAACGGCTTCCACGCCGACGCCGCCCGCACCTTCTTCGTCGGCGACCCACCGGCCGACGTCGCAGCCTTCATCGAAACGACCCGCCTCGCCCTCATGGCCGGGATCTTGGCCGCCGTGCCCGGGGCCCGAATCGGCGACATCTCGGGCGCCGTCGAGGACGTCGCTCGAGCCGGGGGCTACGGCATCGTCCGGGAGTGCGTCGGCCACGGGATCGGGAGTCGGATGCACGAGCCGCCCGACGTCCCGAACTACCGGACCGGTGTTCGCGGTCTCGAGCTTGTCCCGGGGATCTGTCTCGCCATCGAGCCGATGCTGACGATGGGGCGAGCAGACGTCTATCTCCGGGATGACGGCTGGACGATCGCGACCCGCGACGGCTCCCTGGCCGCCCACTTCGAGCACACGATCGTCGTCACCGACGGCGAGCCCGAGATCCTGACGACGGTCTGACGCCCCCGACGGGCCTCGCGAGCGATCGGCGCGATCCGACCGCTCGGAACTCGAAGCCCGGGACCGCGGCCGCCGGACGTCTCGGCTGAATGCCCTCACCGGGCGATCGCCGCCAGGGTCGCGCCGGTGAGGGCGACGAGGTCACCCGGGGCGAGGGCGATCTCGAGGCCCCGGCGTCCGCCGTTCACGAAGACCGTCGGGCCGTCGAGGAGACTCCGGTCGGCGACGACCGGGAGGTGGCGCCGCTGGCCGAGCGGGCTGATCCCGCCGACGACGTACCCCGTCGCCCGCTCCGCCGCGGCAGGGTCGGCGAGACTCGCCCGACGCGCCCCGCAGACGGCGGCGAGAGCCCGAAGATCGAGGTTCGCGGCGACGGGGACGAGGGCGCAGACGAGCCGGCCATCGACGGCGACGACGAGGGTCTTGAACATCCGGGCCGGGTCGACCCCGAGGGCTTGGGCGATGGCCTCGCCGTAGGAGCCGGCCGCTCGGGAGCTGGCGTCGCCGGGGGCGATCGGCGCTTCGACGTCGTGGAGGGTGAACGGCACGCCTGCCCGTCGGAGGGCGAGGGTCGCGCGGGTCGGGGTGGAGGCCATCGCCGGACGAGGGTAGCCCGTCGTCGGGCACGGCGGTGGCTTCGCTCGGGAGGTTCGGGTGCGAGCGGTCGCTGGCCTCCCGGCGAGGCGGGTGAGGCGGTCGCGGGGGTACCGCGTCAGGCGGTCGCGGGGGGACCGCGTCAGGCGGTCGCGGGGGTACCGCGTCAGGCGGTCGCGGGGGTACCCGATCGTGGCCCGGCGGGGGCCCGTGTCGGCCGCAGCTCGGCCCCCGGGAAGAAGAAGCCGAGCATGAGGTCCGAGGCGACCTCGTCGACGGCGTAGCGGTTCACGAGGAGGAAGGGGTGCTCGACGGCGGCCCCCGGGCGATCGGCGAGCTCGAGCCTCGCCTCGCGGAGGAGGATGAAGGTGCCCGTCGGTCGGGCGAGGGCCCGAGCCGGGTCGAAACCGGGGAGGGTCGGGAGCCGACCCTCGACCCGGTAGGGACCCACGACGAGCCGGACGTCGTGCCAGACGGCGTGGACCGGGAGCTCGGCCTCGGTGGCGACGACGAGGAGGAGGTCGTCGATGGCGAGACGGACGTCGTCGGGCGGCTCGAGGCGTCCGTCGAGGCGCCGCCATCGGCAGCCATCGATGGCGAGCAGCCCTCCGGCCTCGAGCTGATCGCGAAGACGCCCCGCGAGCGGGACGAGCCCGCTGAGAGCGCCCTCGGCGGTGTAGGCCTCGATCGGCGTCGGCATCCCGGCCTCCTGGTTCGCCCACGATCGTCGAGAAGCGGCGGGCGCGCCATCCCACGACGGTACCGGCGGTCCACGGTCTTCGTACCGGCGGCGGTCGGCCAGTGCTGCACCTCCAGGGGGCGCTCTTCGCCGTACTCGAGGTTCCCGCCGCCAGAGCCCGGACCGAGGGGCCCCTCAGCATCGCGGTCGCGGCCGGCCCCTCCGGGATCCGGGGGCTCAGCCGCAGCGGCTGCAGCCGACCGGGGGCGGGAGAACGAGGCGGACGATCCCCTCGACGAGAGGAGCGAGGTCGCTCCGGCTCTGGTTCGAAAGGACAGCGATGGCAATCCCGCTCCGGGGCAGGTACCGGAGAACCGCCCGGGCTCCGAGAAGCCGCCCCGAGTGCCCGTACGTCGGCTGACCGGCGATCTCTACGATCTGGACGCCGAGCCCGTAGGGGACCCGGGGTCGGAAGCGCGCCGTCCGGGAGGCGTCCTCGATCATGGCCGCCGTCAGGTCGGGTCCCAGGACGCCACCCCCGTAGAGGGCCGCGCCCCAGCGGGCGAGATCGAGGGCGCCGATGGCAATGTCCCCGGCCGGACCGGCCGCCGTGACGACCGAGGTGAAGGGAGCCGTCGGCGAGCCGTCGGAGAGGTCGGTTCGGCGGAGGCTGCCACCGCTCGCCACGAGGTCGTACGCATGCGCCGGCGCCACCGCCCCCGGCGGGCCGGGCTGGACGACTGCCGATGCGAGCCCGAGGGGTTCGAAGAAGGTCGATCGGAGGAGAGCCGCATACGGCTGCCCGGTCAATCGCTCGGCCAGGAGGCCGAGGACGACGTAGTTGGCGTTCGAGTACGCCCAGCCCCTGCCCGGAGCGAAGCGCGGCTTCGGGAGGGCAGCCAGGAAACGCTCGGCCGTCCAGACTGCAGAGCGATCGGCACGGAGTGCCCGATCGACGGCTCCTTCGAGGAAGGGGTCGCCGAGGCCGCTCGTGTGGTCGAGGAGCATCCGGACCGTGATCCCGGCCGGGAGGTCGAGCTCCGGGAGCCAGGGCCCGACGGCGTCGTCGAGGCCGATCCGGCCCTCGCCGACGAGGTGGAGGACGAGGGCGGCCGTGAAGGTCTTCGTCACGCTTCCGACGGCAAAGGGCGTCGCCGGGGTCACCGCTCGACCCGTCGCCAGGTCGGCGAGACCGCTCGTGATCGTCCAGGCCGTACCGTCCGGCCAGCGGACGGCGACCGAGACGCCCGGCGAGCCGGTCCGTTGCCGGAACCCGTCGACGAGGCGGACGAGGCTGGCCCGATCGAGGGTTCGGGGGCCCAGGAGCGGCCGGGGTGACGGCCCGGGGTTCGGCGACGGGGCCGCCGACCCGATGGGGGTCGGCGCCGGCGACGAGGGAGGCAACACGTCCTGGCGAGGCGGGGTCGGCGTCGGGTCGGCCTCCGGTCTCGAGCCGACCGCCGCCGAACCCTCGCTCGCCGGATGGATCCCCCCGGCCGAGCCGAGGAACGTCGTGGCAGGACCGAAGCTCAGCCCAACGAAGCCGAGGAGAAGGAGGCCGAGGAGTCCGGTCAGCCAGCGCGAGCGCGATCGCCCTGCCATCGTGGGGAGGATATCGCGGCCGGCACGCTACCCTCTGTCGATGATGTCGACATCCGGCCCGACCCTCTCCTCGCCTCCGGTGGCTGTCTCGAGCCGCTTCTCGGACCGACCCCTCCAGCCGGCCCCGGACGAGGCCCCGGCTCGGCGACCACGCTTCTGGCCCCGATGAGCGAGCCGCGCTCCGCCGCCGCCCTCTTCCGGGCCGTCGGGCTCCTAGCCGACGGCCCTGTCCTCTGGGGCCGCCCCCTGCCAGCCGTCCGCTCGGGCGTCGTCGTGGTCGAGCTGCCGGAGCCGGCCGGCGTCTCGGCCCCGCTCGATCCGACCCGGGTCGGCAAGTGGATCGAGCGCGTCCCGAGCCTCCACCTCGACGGCGCGATACCAACGACCCGCCGCCTCGTCGCCCGGCTCGCCTCCTACTGGATCCCGGGCCAGACCGTTCTCTTCGTCGGCTTCGCCTCGACCGACCTCGGCCGCCGGGTCGCCGCCCTCTCGAAGACCCCGCTCGGGCACCGGCCGCCCCTCCCGGACGCCCACTGGCTCCTCGCCCTCCGCCGACCCGAGATCCTTCGGATCTGGTGGGCAGGGACCGACGCTCCCGAGGAGTACGCCGACGCCCTGCTCGACGCCTTCGCCGAGGGCGTCCCGCCCGCTGTCGCCGCCGCCCTGCCCGAGCCGGACCTCGTCCTGCCGTGGGCGACGCTCCGGCGACCGACGGGGGAGGCTCGCCGC
Source organism: Chloroflexota bacterium (assembly GCA_042408535.1). Classification (GTDB taxonomy): domain Bacteria; phylum Chloroflexota; class Limnocylindria; order Limnocylindrales; family CSP1-4; genus BPIH01. The sequence goes on from JBHORA010000090.1 coordinate 78,443, forward strand.
CACGGCCTGGCAGACGACCTCCTCGAGCTCGCGCCCGAGGTTGCGCTGGGATCGTCGCCGGCAGAGCTTCGGCGGACGCCGGCCGGTGCGCACGCGGCGCGGCCGTCGACGGCGAAGCGGACGGTCACCTCGGCCGGCGCCGACCGGGGCGCGAGGGGCGCTCCGTCGGGGATCCGCCGCGTCCGCCCGGCCCGACCGACAGCGCCCGCCCGTCACGAGCCGGTCCACCTCTCCGCCGAAGGGCTCGAGCGGCTGCGGGCCGAGCTCGACCACCTCCGGCGGGTCGAACGGCCAGCGATCGTCGCCCGGGTCCGCGCCGCCCGGGAGCTTGGCGACCTCCGCGAGAACGCCGAGTACCAGGCAGCCCGGGAAGAGCAGGCCTTCCTGGAGGGACGGATCCGGGCCCTCGAAGACCGCCTCCGCCGGGCCGTCGTCGTCGATCGGCTGGCGAACGAGGCGGGCGTCGGACTCGGATCGGTCGTCCTCGTCGAGATCGACGGTCACCTCGAGCGCTTCGAGATCGTTGGTTCGGCCGAGGCGGATCCTGGTGCCGGCCGCCTCTCCGTCCGCTCGCCCATCGGGGCCGCCCTCGTCGGGGCGAGACCGGGGGACGAACGGATCGTCGCCACGCCCTCGGGCGAACGGCGCCTCCGCGTCGTCGGGCTGGAATGAGGGGCGCCGGGAGGAGGACGGGGAGGGGGTGCCGGACCGGGCGAGGTGGACGAGCGGTCGGCCGACGGCAGCTCAGTCGGGCGCGCGGCCGCGGGCGAGGCCCAAGACGATGATCGCCGCCCCGAGGACGATGACGAGGACCGCGGCGACGACGTCGAAGCCGCCGATCCGCCGGCCGCTCAGGCCGAGGAAGCCTTCGAAGAAGAGCAGCCCGACCAGGAAGAGAACGAGCCCGGCGACGGCCGACCAGAGACCGCCCCGGGCGAGAGCCGGCTGGCGACGCAGGACGCCATAGAGGACGAGCCCGAGGCCGACCGAGCCGGGCGCGACGAGGGCCCAGGCGTAGGCCCACGTCGCCCAGAGACCAGTCGCCCGCTGTACGGCAAGGATGACCCCTGTCGTCGTGATGACGGCCCCGACCGTCGCCAGCCCCGCTCCGCCCGGGCCGCCGACGACGAAGGCGAGGGCGAAGAGGCCGAGCCCCGGGACGATGACGAAGGCCGGCCAGCCGAGGAGGACGAGGTCGATCCCCGCCAGGCGGGCAGCCAGGTATGCCCCACCGACGACGAGGAGGACGAGGCCGAGGAGGGCCGTCGGGGACGGCTGTCGCGTCTCCATGGCGTCCGAAGGATACGGTCCGGCGGGTGCCGGTGTCGCCCCCGCCGTCGTTACCCGCGCGCGGCCGGCGGGGACTGACGGGCGAGACCGAGAACGAAGGCCGCAGTCTCCCGGCAGACGGCGTCGGCGACGGGCCGGAGATCGTGGCCGAGGCTCGGATAGGTGACGAGGACGGCGCCCGGGAGCGAGGCGACGGCGGCCCGGAGCAGGTCGAGGCGGGCGAAGGGGTCGCCCTCGCCGGAGAGGAACAGCGTCGGGCAGCGAAGGGCCGGCCAGTGGTCGGTCCGCAGCCCTGCCTCCGGGCGCCCCGGCTGGTGGAGCGGGTAGGAGAGACAGACGAGACCGACGATCGGCTTCCTCCCCTCGGCCGCGACGAGGCTCGCCACCCGGCCGCCAAAGGAGTGCCCGCCGAGGACGAAGGGCCGATTGTCTGGAAGCGTGGCGGCCACGAGACGGGCCGCCCTCGCGGCGGTCCCGCGCGGGATGGCGAGGGCGTGGGCATCGAGGCCGAGCCGTCGGAGGCCGTCGACGAAGGGAGCGATCGTGGCCGCTGAACCGCTCGCCCCGTGGCCGAGGTAGATCGTCGGGGCTGGCTCGTCCATGGCCGCCAGGGTAGCCCGTCCAGGTGGCGGCAGCCCGGGGATCCGAACGGGTCCTCGGCCTTGAGGGAACGGGGCGGGCGGGCGATTCGGGAAGGCGCGCCTGCCGTCGGCGTCGCCCGGCCGGTGTCGGCTCAGGCTGAGCCGGCCGGGCCTCGGGGTCGCGGTGGCCGACGGCCGTCGAGGGCGCTGTCTGGCAGGTCGGAGCGGCTGGAGCTACGGAGCCCGGAAGAAGGGGACGGCGCCCCGCCGCGCCCGAGCGCGGCGGGGCGCCTGCGGGACCCCACTACTTCGGGAAGGGCGGGTTGCCACCTCCGGCGAGGGCGGCGGCGGCCGTCGCCAAGAGGGCGGCGAAGGCGGAGAGGGCGGCGGCGAGGGTGCGGAGCCGGGCCGAAGCGCGCATCGATGACCTCCTGCAGCCGGCTCGCGGGCCGGCGCACCGTGCGCCGGGCTCTGCCTCGGATCCGGAGCGCGACTGCGGCGCTCATGCTAGGCTGTTGGCGTGGGAAAGTCAAGTATTGCTAAACATTTCCTGGCTGAGGACGCCACGGCCCTCTCCCTCGCCGTGGGGGCGGAGCTCCGCCGCCTCCGCCTCGCCCGGGGCCTCACCCAGGCCGAGGTCGGCTGGCCCTTGACCCGGGCCTTCGTCTCGGCCGTCGAGCGCGGTCTGACGATCCCCTCGCTGCCGGCCCTCGCCCTCTTGACCGAGCGCCTCGGCGTCCCCCTCGATGCCTTCTTTGTCGGCGTCAAAAAGCGTTGGACGGCGGTGTACAATGGCAACCATGAACGCGCGGACGAAAACCCGGCGCCGGGTCGTCGTCGACGACCGGCCCCTCGCGGCGGCCATCGGCCGCCGTCTCCGAGCAGCCCGCCTCCGGGCCGGGCTGACCCAGCAGCAGTTGGCGGGCGAGCGGTACACGAAGGCCTACGTCAGCGCCCTCGAGAACGGCCTCGTCAAGCCCTCGATGGCGGCCCTCACCTACCTCGCCGGCCGGCTCGGGGTGACGGCGACGGACATCCTCACTGACTACGACGCCGCCTGGGCCCGCCTCCAGGCCGACCTCCGCCTCGCCGCGGGCGACTTCGCCGCCGCCCTCGACGGCTACCGGCAGCTCGTCGAGACAACGACGGACCGGGCCGCCCGGGCGGGGATCCTGGCCGGCATGGCCGAGGCCCTCTACCGGCTCGATCGGCCGGCCGAGGCGATCGGCCCGGCGACCGAGGCGGCGGAGCTCTTCGACGGTCTCGGCCGCCCCGCCGAAGCGGCCGCCGCCCGCTACTGGCTCGCCGCCGCCCACCACCAGCGGGAGAACCACGACGAGGCGCGGGCCCTCCTCCGGGGGATCCTCGACGCCGTCCGGGCAGGGCTCTCGGTCACCTCGGACTTCCGGGTCCGGATCCTCGTCGCCCTCGCGCTCGTCGAGCAGGCCGACGGCAACCACAAGGCCGCCCTCGCCTACCTGGAGGAGGCCCAGGCCATCGCCGCCGAGCTCGACACCCGCCGCCGAGGAGCGATCCTCTTCTCGTTGGCCGTCACCTACCGCGAGGTCGGCGACCAGGAGGCGGCGATCCGGACCGGGACGAAGGCCCTCGCTCTCCTCGAGGCCGCCGACGCCGAGCGGGAGGCGGTGAACCTCCAGAACCACCTCGCCCTCGCCTACCTCGCCACCTCGAGCCGGGATCGGGCGAGCCAGCTCGTGGCGGCCGCCCGGGAGCGAGCCCGGACCCTCGGCGACGCCTGGCAGCTCGGCCACATCCTCGACACCGAGGCCCAGATCGCCCTCGCCCAAGGGAACGCCGAGGCTGCCCTCGCCCTCGCCGACGAGGCGATCGGCGCCGCGACGGAGGCCGGCAACGCGAAGGCCCGCTTCCAGTCCCTCATCACCCGGGCCAAGGCCCTCGCCGCCCTCGGCCGCCACGAGGAGGCCGTCGCCGGCTTCTCCGAGGCCGCGGACCTCGCTCGCCGTCAGGGAGCGACGGCTCGCCTCCGGGAGGTCCTGAGCGCCTGGGCCGACGAGCTCGCTGCCCTCGGGCGGCACGACGAGGCGTACGCCCTCGCCCGGGAAGCCCTCGAGGTCGCCCACCGCTGAGGCCCCCCGTCACAGCCCCTCCTCTCCGGCCGGCGCCCCACCCGGGGCGCCGGCTGCTCCATCTCGGGCGTCCTCGCTCCAGCTCGACCATCGTCACGACCGAGCGGCCCGCGCCACCGCCCCGTAGGATGGAGCCGTGGACGACACCCTCGCCCCCCGGACCGCCCTCGTCGCCGGCTGCGCCCGCCTCGCCGCCCGCGGACTCATCGTCGCCGCCGAGGGGAACGCCTCGGTCCGCCTCGACGAGGCGACCATCCTCGTCACCCCGGCTGGGCGCCGAAAGGACGAACTCGGCCCCGGCGACCTCGTCGTCGTCGGGCTCGTTTCGGAACCGGCCCGAGAGGCGATCCTCGACCCCCGGCCGACCTCCGACCTCGCCATCCACCGGGCGATCTACCGGACCTGCCCCGAGGTCCGGGCGATCGTCCACGCCCACCCCCCAGCGGCCCTCGCCCTGACCCTCGCTGGCGAGGTGCCCGAGCCGGCCGCGCTCCCCGAGACGGCAGCCCTCCTCGCGTCGCTTCCCCTCGTTCCCTTCGCCCCACCGGGGAGCGACGAGCTCGCCGAGCGGGTCGCGACGACCCTGGCCGACGGCGCGCCCGGACCTTCGGCCCGAGCCGTCCTCCTCGAGCGCCACGGCATCCTCGCTATCGGCGCCTCCGTCGAGGAGGCCGTCGACCGGCTCGAGCTCGCCGACCTGCTCTGTCGGGTCTGGCGGGACGCCCGCCTCCTCGGCTGGCGGCCGGGTCGCGCCTAGCCGGGACACGCCGTCCCAAGGCACCACAGCCGGCCTGGGCGCGGCTCCGACGTCAGTGACAGACTGGGAGCCTGAGCGACAGCGCCGCGCCGGAGCCAGGCAGGTTCCGCGGCGCGGCCCCGACGCTGGTCAACGGTGCCCCAGGGGCCGCGGCCCCAGCCCGGGCTCGAGGGCGACCCGGAGGAGGCCGACCTGGCTCAAGGCGTCGGTGATCTCGCCGCGATCGATCATCGCCAGCGCTTCTGCGAGCGGCAGCCAGCGGATCGCGATCTCCTCGGTTCCGTCGGGCCGCGCCTCCCCGGGCAGAAGATCAGTCGCCAGAAAGACTGCCCCGACCTCGTCGGTCACCGAGTTCGAGGTATGGACCCGGAGGAGTTCCCGCCAGACCCGAGCCCGGTAGCCGGTCTCCTCGGCCAGCTCGCGTTCGGCCCCCGCTCGGAGGTCTTCGCCCTCCGGGACGCCACCCTCGGGGATCTCCCAGCTGTAGGCATCGAGGGTGTAGCGGTACTGGCCGACGAGGAGGACGCGATCGGGGGGTTCGAGGGCGACGACGCCGACGGCCCGGTTCCGGAACCGGACGACGCCGTAGATCCCCGGCTCGCCGTCGGGTCGGACGACGGAGTCCTCGACGACCTCGATCCAGGGGTTCTGGTAGACGCGGCGGCGGTCGAGGCGCCGCCACGGGTTTCGGTCGTTCGAAGCGAGCATGGCGACATCGATCGTAGGCCCAGAACCCCCACCGCGCCCGACGTCGCCGTCAGCGGGTCCCTAGTCGGCGACGAGGAGCCCCCGACCGATGGGCCGGAGGGCGGCGGCCAGGGCCCGCCGGTGCTCGGGCGTCCGGAACTCGTGGAGCGGGTGGCCCGGCAGGACGTGCTCGGAGAGCCGGCCACCGGCCCGGACGTAGGCGACCGGGTAGATCGATCCTCCCGCGTCGGCCTCGACCGTCATCGCCACCGCCGAGGCCGCCTCGGGGGTCGCTCCGTCGACGAAGGCGGCGAGGGGGACGACTCCCTCGTCCCGCGGTCCCGAAGCCGGATCGAGGCCGACGACCCTGGCAAGGTAGGCCTTCTGGTGCCAGAGCTCCGGACCGAGGGTCGCCTCCTCGAGGAGCGTCCCCACGACTGCCTCGGGTGGCAGGACCGGTGCCTCGAACCGGTGCCCGAAGGCCGTCGCGGCCAGGTGGCGAGCGAGGACCCGGGCGTTGTAGCGGAAGCCATGGACGGCGCCGCTGTTCGAGGGCTGGCCGTGCTTCTTCAGGCCGCCGCTCCCCTGGCTCAGGGTCCCGGCGAAATAGATCCCCGGCAGGCTGGCGCTCTCCCACCAGGCCGTCTGGGCCGGGATCCGGCTCTGGCCGACGACCGCCAGCCCGAGCCCCGGGAGGTCCCCGAGCGGGGCAGCGAAGCCGGTCGCCTCGATGATGTCGTCGGCGACGACGGTCATCGCCTCGCTCCCGTCGCTCAGCCGGAGACGGGCGGCGAGGGCGCCGTCCAGGCGCTCGAGCCGCTCGACGGCGGCGTCGAGGAGGCCGACCCCGCCGCCGAGGGCGAAGTCCTCGTAGGGCTGGACGTAGCGGGCTCGGACCCCGACGAGGGACCGGGTGACGACGGAGAGCTTCGCCGGAGACGGCGAGACGAGGACGATGGAGGCGGCCCAGGGGAGGAGCCCCGTCGCCAGCTCGAAGCCCGAGTTCCGCTTGCCGATGACGAGGACCCGGCGGCCGGCGTAGCTCTCGGGGGTGCGGACCTCGGCGTAGTGGTGGGCGAGCTCGATCCCCGGGATCGGTGGCCGGAAGGGCTCGGCGACACCGACAGCCAAGACGACGAGCGGGGAGCGGTACTCGCCGTCGCTCGTGTCGAGGACGAAGCGGGGACCGGCCGGTCCCTCCTCGCGGCGGGTCGCGCGCCAGCGACAACCGAAGCGGACGGCGACTCCGGCCCGCTCGGCGAAGGCGGACAGGTTCGCCTCCATTTCGGCCCGGGAGGGGAAGGAGGAGGTGCCGTCCATGAAGGTCGCGGCGAGGCCACGGAGCTCGGCTTCGTCGGCGAGGAGGCTGTTCCAGTCGTAGCGCTCGAAGGCCCGAGCGCTCCGGTCCGGGAGAGCGTACGGCTTCGTCCAGGAGAGGAGGCGCTGGAAGAGGGGCCAGCGGCGGAACATGCCGCCCGGAGCCTCGTCGGCCGAGAGAACGGCGTGCTCGATGCCGAGGCGCCGGAGCGCATACGAGATCTGGAGACCACCGGGGCCGCTGCCGACGACGACGAGGGGGTAGTCGCCCGGCGGGAAGGGGCGTTCGACCGGCGACTTGGGGAGGAGGCGCGGCGCGCGAGGACCGGCCCCCGCCGGCGCAGCCGCTGGCTCGCCGGGGACGGCTGGCGCGCTGGTGACGGCACGACCCGGGCGAGCGCCCCGCTCGGGAAGCACGGTCGTCCCCTCAGCTCCGCCAGCGGTTGACGTTCCGGAAGCGGCGGGCGAGCGCCTGGAGCATCCGGTACATGACCCGCGGGTGATCGACAAGGAAACCTTCGACCTTCGGCCCCGGGAGATGGATGCACCGTACGGGTCGCAGGGCGACGACGTCAGCGATCGGCGGCTCGCCGAGGAGAATCGAGACCTCCCCGAAGAAGTCACCCCGCCCGAGCACGGCGCGTTCCGTGCCATCGATCCGGATCGAGCACTCGCCGTCAAGGATGACGTAGAAGCCCGACCCGGTGAGGCCCTGACGGAGAATTCGCTCCCCCTCGGCGAACCACAGCTCCTCGAACTCGTGGGCGACCTCGGCCAGGCCCGCTGCCGGGAGGTCGGCGAAGAGGGTGAAGCCGGCGATGATATCGGCGATCTCTTCCGGGCTCGACATCGGGACCTCCCCTCTCGCGGACGAACGGGCCGATTGTGCCACCTTTTGCAGGACCCGAGAAGGTGACCAAGCCCTCCTCGCGAATCCACGGGTCGCCCTCGGGACGACGATCGGGGCCGCCGAAGCAAGGAGGTCGCACTCGCGGGCGCGCGCCGAGGCATCGGCCAGCGACCGGCCGGACACCCCAGCGTCGAGGCCGTTGACGAGTCCGCCGCGATCGGCGACGATGCGCACACGCGGCGACGGCTCGTCGGCACCCACCGACGCCGTTCGCCATCGAGGAGGGAAGGCCCATGGGCGACGGGATGGAGGAGCACCGGGCGGCGCTCCGATCGATTCCCCTCTTCGCCGCGCTCCCGGACGACGAACTCGCCCTCTTGGCCGAAGTGGCGGCCACGGTCGACGTCCCTCCTGGGCGCACGATCGCCCGGCAGGGGGAAATCGCCTCCGGGCTCTTCGTCATTCTCGGGGGCCGGGTCCGGGTCGTCCGGGACGGCGAAATCGTCGCCCGCCTCGGTCATGGCGAGTGCTTCGGTGAGCTCTCCGTCCTCGACCGGCTGCCCCGGGTCGCCTCGGTCGTGGCCGAGGAACCAACCCGCTGTCTCGCCATCGCCGCCTGGGACGCCGAACAGCTCCTCCTCGCCCACCCGGCGGTGACCCTCACCCTCCTCCGGACCCTCGCCGGCCGCCTCCGCCAGACGACGACCGACCACCACCACTAGCGAGGCCCGACCCTCCTCCAGCGGCAGTGCCGGGCGTCCCAGAGAAGGAGAGCGCCACGAGCGACGCATTCGTCCCGCGGCTTCCCACCGGGACCGTCACCTTCTTCTTCAGCGACGTCGAAGGATCGACCCGGCTCGCCACGGAGCTCGGGACCGCCGGCTGGCAGCCGCTCCTGGAACGCCACCGCGAGCTCCTCCGGACGGCCCTCGCCGAGGCCGGCGGGGTGGAGGTCGGCACCGAGGGCGACGGCACCTTCGCCGTCTTCGACCGCCCCTCGGCAGCCGTCGAGGCGGCGGCTCGCGCCCAGCGCCTCCTCGACGCCGAGGCCTGGCCGGAAGGCGCCAGGGTCAGGATCCGGATCGGCCTCCATACCGGTGAAGGACTCCTCGACGCCGAAGGGTCGTACGTCGGGCTCGACGTCCATCGTGCCAGCCGGATCGCCGCGGCGGCCCACGGCGGTGAGGTCCTCCTCTCGGAGACGACGCGGAGCCTCGTCGCCGACCACCTCGGGCCTGCCCTCGCCCTCCGCGACCTCGGCGAGCACCGCCTCAAGGACCTTCGGCCGGAGCGGCTGTGGCAGCTCCTGATCGAGGGACTCCCGACCGACTTCCCGCCGGTCCGCTCCCTCGACCGCCGCCCGAACAACCTGCCGACCCAGCTGACGAGCTTCATCGGCCGGGAGAAGGAGCTGGCGGCCACCAGCGCCCTCCTCGCCGAGAGCCGCCTCCTGACCCTGACCGGCCCCGGCGGTACCGGCAAGACTCGCCTCGCCCTCCAGCTCGCGGCCGCCGTCGCCGACCGCTTCGAGGACGGCGTCTACTTCGTCCCCCTCGAGCCGATCCGAACCGCCGAGCTCGTGGCGGCGGCCGTCGCCCGGGTCCTCGGCGCCATCGAGACCCCCGGCCGGTCGGCCGTCGAGATCCTCGTCGAGGCCGTCGGGGAGCGGCGGATCCTCTTCGTCCTCGACAACTTCGAGCAGATCGTCGAGGCCAGCCCGGTCGTCGCCGAGCTCCTCCGCCGCTGTCCGAACGTTTCCGTCGTGGCCACGAGCCGGGCCACCCTCCGAATCTCCGGGGAGCGCGAGTTCCCCGTCCCCGGGCTACCGGCGCCGCCCGACACGAGCCGCCTTTCGGTCGTCGAACGAGAGAACCTCCCCGTTGCCCTCGCCCACCCGGATCCGGGCAGCCTCTCCCAGTACGAGGCCGTCCGCCTCTTCATCGCCCGGGCCGTGGCAGCCCGCCCGGGCTTCAGCGTGACGAACGAGAACGCGCCAGCCGTCGCCCAGATCTGCGCCCGCCTCCAGGGGATGCCCCTCGCCATCGAGCTCGCCGCCGCGCGCGTCCGGCTCCTGTCGCCCGACGAGATCCTCCGCCGTCTCGAGCGGCAGCTCGGGCTCCTGACGAGCGGCGCTCGGGACCTGCCGCCGCGACAGCAGACGCTGCGGGGCGCCATCGCCTGGAGCTACGACCTCGTCGCCCCTGGCTGCCGCCGGCTCCTCGATCGCCTCTCGGTCTTCCGGGGAGGCGTCGATCTCGAGGCGGCGGAGGCTGTCTGCGGCCCGGCCGAAGAGCTCGGGATCGACGTCTTCGACGGCCTCGCCTCCCTCGTCGAGCAGAGCCTCGTCCGATCGGAGGAACGAGGAGAGACCTCCCGTTTCGACCTCCTCGAGGCCATCCGGGAGTACGCGGCGGAGATGCTCGCCGCAGCGGGCGAGGCCGAGGAGATCCGAGTCCGACACCTTCGCTGGTTCCGCGACCTCGCCGAGACGGCCGCGCCGCACCTGGCTGGGGCCAACCAACGGCACTGGCTCGACCGGCTCGAGGTCGAGCACGACAACCTCCGGGCCGCCATCGACGGCGCCGTCGAACGCGGGGACGCCGAGAGTGCGGCCCGCCTCGGCTTCGCCCTCTGGCGGTTCTGGCAGCAGCGGGGCTACCTGAACGAGGCTCGGATGCGGCTCGAGGCGATGGATGGCATCGTTGCCGGGCTGCCGCCCCCGCTCCTCGGGCGCTTCTACGAGGCCTTGGGTGGTGTCGCCTACTGGCAGGCCGATGCCGAAGCGGCCGCGGCCGCCTACGACCGGGCGCTCGCCATCTGGCGAGAGGTCGGCGATCGCCGGGAGATGGCAAACGCCCTCTACAACCGTGGCGTGGCCGACATCGTCGGCGTCATCGGCGAGCTGGCCCAGGGGGTCATGCCCGAGCAGGTGGAACGGGGACGGACGCGGCTCGAGGAGGGCCTCGCCATCTACCGCGAGCTCGGCGACCGGGTCGGCGAGGCGAACCTCCTCTGGGCCCTCGGTGCGGTCGCCTACTTCACGAACGACCTGTCGAGAGCGATCGCCGACTTTCGGGCCGCCCTCGACGGCTTCCGGCAGGCCGGCCAGCGGACGATGGAGGCCTGGTCCCTCCACATGCTCGGGCGCGCGCTCCTCAAGTTGGGCGTCGTCGACGAGGCCCGAGCGACCCTCCGCCATGCCCTCCACCTCTTCCACGAGGCGGGTGACCTGGCGGGCGTCATCCTCTGCCTCGACGACCTCTCGGCCCAGGCCCTCGTCGACGGGGACCTACCGCGCGCCGGCCGGCTCCGGGGTGGGGCCCGGAAGCTCGAGCGGACGGTCGGGACCCGGCTCGCCAGCTGGGTCGAGGAGAGCTTCGAAGCGGCGACCCGACCGACGGCCCGCCGGGCCCTCGATCCAGGCGAGCTCGAGCGCTATGCGGCCGAGGGTGCGGCGATGCCCCTCGACGACCTTGTCGCCTACGCCCTCGGCACGGGGCCGGAGGCGGACTCGGAGCCGGCCGAGCCCGGACCGTCTCGCGATCGGGCGCGTCCGGCCGCCGGCGGGTAGGATGGCGAGGGTGCACGGCAACCGCGATGCAAGCGGGAGTACCACCGAGCAGCCGCTCGCCCAGACCAGCGCGGCCGGGCCCCGGAACGGGCGCGGCGACCGCTCGAGCGACCCGGGCGAGGTTCTCCTGACCTGCCCGAACTGCGGCCAGCGGCTCCGCGATCGGGCCTGCAAGCTCGTCTGCCGCTGCGGCTCCTTCCTGTCCTGCTCCGACCACCTCTAGCGACGATCCCGCTCCCGGGGTCCCGAGCCCCCGGGGCGGGGCGCAGCCGAGCCAGGTCCGAGCAGGCCCGTTGGCGTCCCGAACTTCGATCGGAGGCTCCGCTGAACCGCATCGCCGCCTACGCCCGGACCTACACCGGCTTCGAGCGCGACGCCCGCGTCTTCCTCGTCCTGACTCTCGTCTCGGGCGGCGCCATCAGCCTCTACTGGGTCGACTTCAACCTCTATCTCGCCTCGCTCGGCATCAGCCCGGCCGTCATCGGCCTCGTCGCCACGGCCGCCTCGGCAGCCGGGGTCCTCGTCGCCCTCCCAGCGGGGGCCGCCTCGGACCGCGTCGGGCGGCGCCTCGTCATCCTCGTCGGCCTCGCCCTCATGGCCGCCGCCGTGGTCGGGTTCCTCGTCGTCCAGTCGGCTCTTGCCTTCATCGCCCTCGGCGCGGTCTTCGGGGCCGGCCAGGAAGCCTTCTTCGTGCTCGCCAATCCATATCTGAGCGAGCACTCCCGACCCGAGCACCGGAACGAACTCTTCGCCCTCCAGGCGGCGATCGGGAACGTGACGACCGTCGGGGCGGCTCTGGCGGGCGGGCTGCTGGCGGCGGTCGTGGCCGCCCTGGCTGGCTTCGATCCCGCCGGGCCAGCCGCCTACCGGGTCGTCATCGCGGCGATGGTCGTCCTCCTCGTCGCCTCGATCGGGGTCGCCTGGCGCCTCGGCGACGATCGCCCCCGTCGACGGTTACCGGCCGACCCCGGATCGACCTTCCCCGGCCGCTCGACCGAGCCCACCGTCCCCCAGGTCGCCGAGGAGGGCTCCGGCGTCTCATCCTCCGGCGCCGCCGTCGGGCGGGCGGATTGCCGTCGGCGCTGGTTCTCGGTCTCGAATCCGGGCCTCTTCACGAGGCTCCTCGTGCCGGACTTCCTCATCTCGGTCGGGGCCGGCCAGTGCCTCCCCTTCATCAACCTCTTCATCCAGCGCAAGTTCGGCCTCGATCTGGCCACCCTGAACGGCGCCTTTGCCATCGCCGCCCTCGGCACGGCAGCCGCGACGCTCCTCCAGCCTGCCCTCGCCCGGCGCTTCGGCCAGATGGGGTCGGTCGTCGTCGTCCAGGCGGCGAGCATCCCCTTCCTCGTCGTCCTCGGCTGGGTTCCCATCCTGCCCCTCGTCCTCGTCGCCCTCGCCGTTCGAAACGCCCTCATGAACGCCGGCAATCCGATCCTGTCGGCTTTCGCCATGGAGCGGGCGCACCCGGCCGAGCGGGCGACCCTCTCGGCGGCGATGAGCCTCGCTTGGTCGGCGGGCTGGGTCGTCGGCGGGCCCTACTACAGCCTCGTCCAGGCGAGCCTCGGCTTCGATCTCGGCTACGCCCTCAACTTCGTGACCGTCATCGTCTGCTACAGCATCGCCACCGGCCTCTACTGGTGGTGGTTCGTCCGTCCCGCGGGCGGGAACCCCGCCGCAGCCCAGGGAGGATCGGCGACGGGCAGCGCCAGGCCGACGGGCAGGGCCAGGCCGACGGGCAGCGCCGAACCGACGGGCAGCGCCGGGCCGACGGGCAGGGCCGGGCCGTGAGGGCCAGGGGACGGTGAGTGCTGGAACACGGGCCAGCGCGCCGGGGCCGAGGGCGGGCTAGACGTGGGCGGGCTAGACTGGGCGGCGACGATGACGAGCCAGCCGCGTCCCTCCGTCCGCCCCGCGCCGGCGGCCCCGCTCCCGAAGGCCGAAGGTGCTCAGCTCGGCGACGGGCGCCTGGAAGGAGCGGCCGGCTCGGGAGTGGGAGCGGCCGGCTCGGGAGTGGGAGCGGCCGAGGCTGTGGCTCGCAAGCCCGAAGCCGCGGGTCGCACGAGCGGCATCCCCCGGAGCCCGGCCCGCCACGAGCTCGGCATCCGGGCGACCCTCCTCTTCCCGACCCGGGAGATCGCCGAACGCTACTACGTGCCCCTCATCTGGACCGCCTGCCGGACCTGCTACTCCGAGGAGGATCCCGAGTCGATCTTCCGGCGGGCCGTCGCCGGCGAGGTCGAGCCGGTCAAGATGCAGCGGCTCATCAGCCGGGTCATCGAGTCCGGCCACGGGAGCACGATCGAGCACGTCGTCTTCACCTTCGGCATCAGCGGCGTCAGCCGGACCCTCTCCCACCAGCTCGTCCGGCACCGTGCCGGGGTGGCCTTCGATCAGCAGAGCCAGCGCTACGTGAAGTTCAAGGAGGCGGCGACCGTCCTGCCCGCGTCCATCGCCGAGGCGGACCCCGACCTCCGGGCCCGCTATGAGGCCCAGATTGCCGGTGCCCTGGCGACCTACGAGGAGCTCCTCGAGGCCGGCATCCCCGGCGAGGACGCCCGCTTCGTCTTCCCGAACGCGACCCGAACGAACCTCGTCATGACGGCCAACCTCCGGGCCCTCATCCACATGGCCGGCCTCCGGCTCTGCACGATGGCCCAGTGGGAGATCCGGCGCCTCTTCCAGCTCATCCGCCACGAGGTCTTTGCCGTCAGCCCCTTCCTCGGCGCCTTCCTCGCCCCGAAGTGCGTCCCCCTCGGGTACTGCGACGAGTTCGGCAATCGCGACGGGCACTGCCCGATCCGGCCCCACAAGGACGTCGTCCTCGCTGCCTGGGCCGAGAAGTCGAAGGCGGCCCGTGCCGGCAGCCAGCCGACCTCGCCCCCCATCGAGGAGGCGCGGTAGGAGGCACGACGCCGGAACCGCTCCCACGCCTCTTCCCGCCCGCCCGCACCTCGCCCGACCGGTCTGACCCTACCCGCGGCGGCCCGAGGGCGATGCGGGGCCCGCTCCTCCCGGTCCTCCCTCCCTGAGCTCGCGGACGAAGCGGCGGAGGACCCGAGCCAGACGAGGACCCGCTTCGGACCCGGCGGCGAGCACCTCCTCGTGGCTGAGCGGCGCTCCCGAGAGGCCGGCGGCCGCGTTCGTGACGAGGGAGACCCCGCAGATCTCGAGCCCCACCCACCGGGCCGCGATCGCCTCGAGCACCGTCGACATGCCGACGGCATCGGCGCCGAGGGCCCGCAGCATCCGGACCTCGGCCGGCGTCTCGTAGGTCGGTCCCAAGAGGCCAGCGTAGACACCCTCGGCGAGGGGGATCCCCTCCGCCTCACCGGCGGCGTGGAGGGCACGGCGGAGCCGGGCGCTCCAGGCCTCGGTGAGATCGGGGAACCGCGGCCCGAGCGCCTCGTCGTTCGGACCGACGAGGGGATTGCGACCGGTCAGGTTCAGGTGATCGGCGATGACCATGAGGGTCCCGGGGCCGAAGGCCGGGTTGACGCCACCGGCGGCGTTCGTGAGGACGACGATCTGGGCGCCGAGGCGAGCCATGAGGAGCACGGGCTGGACGACGAGGCCCGGATCGTGACCTTCGTAGAGGTGGAAGCGACCCTGGAGGAGGGCGACGGGAACGCCGTCGAGCCGTCCGAGGAGGAGCCGCCCGGCATGGCCGGGTGCGGTCGCCGCCGGCCAGCCCGGAAGCGCCTCGAAGGGGATCGCGACCGCCTCGTCGAGGACATCGGCGAGACCCCCGAGCCCGGAGCCGAGGACGATCCCGACCTTCGGGCGCAACGCGGACCGCTCCCGAACAGCCGCCTCGAGGGCGGCGAGGCGGCTCGCCTGGGCCGCGGGTGGGATGGCGGTCATCGTGGCTGCCTCGTCACTCGGAGCCACCCTCCGGCGAGGCGTTCAACAGGGAGGCGATGAGAACGGGGCGGTGCGAGGCAGATCCCGAGCGGGCCCCAACGTCGTGGCCCCAGGCGGGGAGGCGCGCCGCTCCGGCCCCCTGACGCCCGCCCGGCGGGAGTACCGACACCGGGATGCCGGTCGCGTCCCGCCGAGCGAGCGCCCGCGGGCGACCCGGAGGCCGCCCAGACCGGGCAACAAAGCGCCCGAAGCGACCGGTTGGGTCGAAAGCCATTGATGTGATCTCCGGCCCTCGGGTCCCTGCGGCCCCTTCGGGCAAGAGGTACGGTACGCGACCCGCTCGAACCCGGTCAAGGGACTTATCCACGAACTTCGACCCTCCGAGGGGTGAGATATCCACGAACTCTTGGCCCCTGTGGGCGACCCGTGGACAACGCTGGGGACGATCCCAAACCTCGGCAGCGGTCCGCGTCTCCACCGGCTCAGCCGCCGATGGCGAACATCTCGACCTTCGGCCGCCGGGCCGTCGCTTCCGTTCGCTCCTCCGAGTAGCGGTCGCGTCGACCCGACCAGCATTCGACGATGAAACGACGGATCGCCTCGTCGTCCGCCCCGCTCCGGAGGAGGCCTCGGAGGTCGTGGCCGCTGGCCGCGAAGAGGCAGGTGTAGAGCTGGCCGTCCGCCGACAGCCGGGCCCGGGTGCAGTCGCCGCAGAAGGGCTGGCTGACAGAGGCGATGATCCCGATCTCACCCCCGCCATCGCGGTACCGCCAGCGGCTGGCGACCTCGCCGCGGTACGCCCGCCCGACCGGCTCCACGGGGAAGACCGCCCCGATCCGATCGATGATCTCTGCCGCCGTCACGACGTCGTCGAGTCGCCAACCGTTCGAGGCCCCGACGTCCATGTACTCGATGAACCGGAGGATGACCCCCTCCTCGCGCGCCCAGCGGGCCATCGGCACGATCGAGTCCTCGTTCATTCCCCGCCGAACGACCCTGTTCACCTTGATCGGGGCGAGCCAAGCCGCTCGCGCCGCGGCGATCCCGTCGAGGACCCGCTGGACGGGGAAGTCGACCCCGTTCATCCGCCGGAAGGTTGCGTCGTCGAGGGAGTCGAGGCTGACCGTGACCCGCTGGAGCCCGGCCGCGGCGAGGGGCGCAGCGAGCCTGGCCAAAGCCGAGCCGTTCGTCGTCAGGGTGAGGTCCGGCGGTCGACCATCGAGCGTCCGAAGGCCGGCCAGGAGCCCGACGAGGGTCGGCAGGTCCCGGCGGACGAGCGGCTCGCCGCCCGTGATCCGGAGCTTGACGACGCCGAGCTCGACGAAGAGGCGGGCGACGCGGGCGATCTCCTCGAAGGTAAGGAGCATCGGCCGCGGGAGGAAGGCGTAGTCGCGGCCGAAGATCTCGGCCGGCATGCAGTAGACGCAGCGGAAGTTGCAGCGGTCGGTCACCGAGATCCGGAGATCCCGGAGGGGGCGGCCGAGCTGGTCGAGAAGCGCGATGGGCGTGGCGTCGGGTTGGTCGGCCATGGTGCCGGCATGGTACCGCCCCGACGTCGATCGCTCCGTCGGCGAGCCGGTCCAGCGGCCGCCGCTCGTTCTCGGTCCAAGCGACCCGCTGGAGTCCTATCCGCCGGGGGTACAACCGGAGCGATCCGCCGGTACCTCTAGCGGACTCCACCCGACCGATCCGGAGTCCTAGCATCCAAGACGACCCCTGGCCCTCCCTGCCGAACCGTGGAGAGGATCACGAAGCGCATGGCGACGACCGAGTCCCGGCCGGGTTTCCGGCTTCCCTGGGCGACCGACCGCGCGGCGGCGAACGAGCCCGCCGACGCCGACCCGATTGGGCCGCTCGGCGACGCGCAGCTCGCGGAGCCGACGGCGACGGTCGACGAGCCATCCCCAGCCGTTCCCCCCGCTGCCGGAGCACCACCGGCCGCACGACACCGTCGCTCGAACGCCTTCCTCGCCGAGCTCGCCCGGGCGATGCACGCCGCCGCCCACGAGGCCCGCGAGCGGGTCCTCGAGCAGTTCCGCGCCGAGTCGAAGGCATTCATCGAAGAGCTCCACGCCCGCTCCGCTGAGGAGACGGCCGCCCTCCGCCGGGCCGCCGACGAGGACATCGCCGGCATTCGCGAGTGGTCGAAGGCCGAGATCGCCCGGATCCGGGAGGAGACCGAGCGCCGGATCGCGGAGCGCAAGGCGGCCCTCGAGGCAGCCATCGAAGACCAGGCAGCCCGGATCGAGAGCCAGATCGATCGCCTCCAGGCCGCCGTGGCCGGCTTCGAGGCGGACATGGATCGCTTCTTCGAGACCCTCCTCGCCGTCGAAGACCCGACGGAGTTCGCCGCCCTGGCGGCGAACCTGCCCGAGCCGCCCCCCTTCGAGGAGATCCTCGCTGCCCCGAGCCCAACAGCGCCGCCCACGGTGGACGCTCGGTCGGCCGAGTCGCTCGAAGCGGTCGCCGGGTCGCCGCCCAGCCCGCCCGAACTCGATGCGGCGGCGCGTGAAGCCGCCTTCGCCGCCATCGAGGCGGCAGCTCGGGCCGCGGAGCTCGCCGAAGGAGCAGGCGAGGCCACCGGGGCCGCCAGCGAAGCCGCCGAGGCGGCCGCCAGCGAGGCCGTCGAGGCCGCCGCCAGCGAGGCGGTCGCCGCCAGCGAGGCCGTCGAGGCCGCCGCCAGCGAGGCCGTCGCCGAGGAGCTCGGAGCGGCCGCCCCGGCCGAAGCCGACGCGCGAAGCCCGGCCGACGCGAGCGCGGGGCTGCCGATACCCGCGTCGCCGGACGGGACGGCCCAACCGTCGGAGGATGCCACCACCGAGACCCCCGCCGCCCGAGACGACGAGTTCGAAGGTCTCGACGACGCCCAGATCGCCGCCCGGCTCGGTCTCCTTGGCAGCCCCGACGACGAACCTGCCCCACCGAGCCAGCCGGTCCGGACCCAGATCGCCGTCGTCGGGCTCGTCAGCGTCGCTAGCATCGCCAGCTTCAAGCGCCAGCTGGCTCACCTCCCGGGCGTCCACGCGGTCGGCGTCGCCTCCGGGCCGAACGGCGAGTTCCTCTTCACCGCAACCCACGACCCCGATCTCGACCTCGCAGCCGTCGTGCCCGGGCTCCCAGGCTTCGCGGCCCGAGTGACCGACGCGCGACCCGGGAGCCTCGTCGTGACGGCGCGCGACCCTGACCTGTCGGCCTAGGCCACCCGGATGCTCCGACCCACCGTTGTCCTCGCCCTACCGCCGACCGAGGCCGAAGCCGTCGGCGGCGAGCTCCGAGAGGCTGGCTACGCCACCGCAGTCGTCGATCGACCGGCCGAGCTGGCAGCCCTCCTCGCCGCCGGCACCGACGTCGCGGTCGCCGTCCTCGACGGCGAGACCGACTTCGACGCTCTCCTCGACTACCACACCCTCCTCCACGAGGCCGGACGAGCGATCCCGGCCCTCGTCATCGTGCCGCCGCCGATGCTGGAGCGACTCATGGAGCTCACGGCGACCGTCTCGTCGAACGACGAGTACATGAGCCGCCCCTACACCGCCGAGTCGGTCCGCTGGCGGATCGAGGCGATGTGCATCCGCGCCCAGACTCCGGCCGGAACGGCCGAGGGCCCGATCATCGCGCAAGGGCCCGTCGATCCGACCGTCTGGCGCCAGCGGGGCCGGGTCGTCGCCGTCTTCAACGCCAAGGGCGGAGTCGGCAAGACGACCATCGCCACGAACCTCGCCGCCGCCTTGGCCATCCGCCGCTCGAAGAAGGTGCTCCTCGTCGACGCCGACACGGTCACCGGCCACGTCGCCACCTCCCTCGGCCTCGACCAGGTGGTGACCCTCGCCGACGCCTGGCGCGAGGGGTCGGCGGCCGATCCCACTCGGTCCCTCGTCGAGGTCGCCGCTCCCCACGGGAGCGGCCTGAGCGTCGTCAGCCTCACCTCGAGCCCGCTCGCCGTCGAGGTCCTGGAGCCCGCTCGGGTCGCAGCAGCCGTCGACGGCGCGCGCGCCCACGCCGAGATCGTCGTCGTCGATCTCCATCCCTCGTACAGCCCGCTGAACCGGGCCATCTTCGGCATCGCCGACCGGATCCTCGTCCCGGTCACCCCCGACGTCCCGGCCCTTCGGGCGGCGGTCCAGCTTCGGGACGTCGCCGCTCAGCTGAAGGTCGGCGGCCGGCTCGCCCTCGTCGTCAACCGGGCGAACAGCGGCGTCTCGGTGGCCGACATCGAGCGGACCGTCGGGCTCCCGGCCCTCGCCTGTATCCGCTCGGGTGGCCTCCTCTTCGTCCGGGCCGCGAACGAGGGGCGGACGGTCATCGAGCGCTATCCCCGGGAGGGGGTGAGCGAGGATTTCGAGCTCCTCGCCGACCGGATCCTCGGCGTCCCTCGGCGGGAGCCCGCGAAGCGACCGATCCTCAGCCTCTTCGGGCGCTCGCGCGCCGTCCCCGGACAAAGGCCGACGGGCGAACCGGCCCGGGTCTGACCGGCCCGCGGCGCCAGCGACCGGGCCGGGGGAGCCGGCGCGACCCGGGAACCGCCGGCCCCTCTGCCGGCCAGCGGCCAGCGCCTCAGGCCACCGGCGCTGCCTGCCCGACGTCGCCTCGCCTCGTCAGCGACTCCGGTCCCGCCAGCTCGTCCCGCCGAGGGGCTGCCCGGGGAGGGGCACGACCCGTTCGAGGGTTCGGCGATCGATCTGCTCGATGCCCCGCAGATAGAAGCGGTTCACGAGAACCGTCTGACCGCGGGCCCACTCGAGCTCCCGACCGGCGACGAAGACGTAGGCATCGGTGGCGGGGACGAACATCTCCGTCGCCCGGTCGAGGAGGCGATCGGGCTCCGTCCCCGGGTAGAGGGAGATGGTCCCGACGACCCGAAACGGCGGGGCTTCGAGGGCGACGTCGTAGGGGACCTTGTGGACCCGGTGCGCTTCCCGCTCGGCCTCGGTCATCGCCGGCACGCTGTCCGGCCCCGCGAAGACGACGATGAGGTCGTAGGGGTCGACGGCCTTCAGACCGGGCACCGGGGCGAGGGACACTGGATCCGCGATCGGGGCCCAGCGGACGTCGCTGATGGCAATCGTCTCCCGACGGTTCAGGGCATCGGAGAGGCGGCCGGCGATGTGCATCGTCCCGACGAGGCGCCACTCCTCGGTGAGGGCATCGAAGGCGACCCCTCGGCTCCCCTCCGGCAGGGCCGGGCCCGAACCGGCGGCCGGGGCAGGCGGACCGCTCGGCGGCCGACGACGGAGGAAGCCGAAGGGCACGCCTCACTCCTCCTCGGCGGCGCCCGTCCGCTCCCGGATCGTGTCGACGACCGTCGCGTCGGCGAGGGTCGTCGTGTCGCCGAGGGGCCTGCCTTCGGCGATGTCGCGGAGGAGGCGGCGCATGATCTTGCCAGAGCGGGTCTTCGGCAGATCGGGGACGAACATGAGGTACTTCGGACGGGCGATGGGCCCGATGACGTAGGCGACATGCTCGCGGAGCTGGAGGGCGAGGGCCTCCGAGGGCTCCTGGCCGGCTTTCAGGATGACGAAGGCGAAGATCGCCTGGCCCGTCACCTCGTCGCTCTTGCCGACGACGGCCGCCTCGGCGACGGCGCGATGGTCGACGAGGGCCGATTCGACCTCGGTCGTGCTGATCCGGTGGCCGGCGACGTTCATGACATCGTCGACCCGACCGAGGAGCCAGTAGTAGCCCTCCTCGTCCCGCTTCGCCCCGTCACCGGCGAAGTACATCCCGGGGAAGCGGCTCCAGTACGTCTGTCGGTAGCGCTCGGGATCGCCGTAGATGCCGCGGAGCATCGCCGGCCAGGGCCGTTTCAGGACGAGGTACCCACCGCCGCCGAGGGGAACGGACCGCCCCTCCGCATCGACGACGTCGGCTTCGATCCCGGGGAAAGGGAAGGTTGCCGAGCCGGGCTTCGTCGTCGTGACGCCCGGGAGGGGGGTGATGAGGATCATCCCGGTCTCGGTCTGCCACCAGGTGTCGACGATCGGTGCCCGACCACCGCCGATGTGCTCGTGGTCCCAGAGCCAGGCCTCCGGGTTGATCGGCTCACCGACCGACCCGAGGAGCCGGAGCGACGAGAGGTCGTGCTTCGCTGGCCATTCGGGGCCCTGCTTCATGAAGGCCCGGATCGCCGTCGGGGCCGTGTAGAGGATCGTGACCTTGTAGTCCTCGACGATCTGCCACCAGCGATCCCAGGCCGGCGTGTCGGGGGCGCCCTCGTAGAGGATCCCCGTCGTCGCGTTCGCCAGCGGGCCGTAGACGATGTAGGAGTGGCCGGTCACCCAGCCGATGTCGGCGGCGCACCAGTAGACGTCCTCGGGCTTGATGTCGAAGATTGCCCAGTGGGTGTAGGCGGTCCCGAGGAGGTAGCCGGCGGAGGTGTGGAGGATGCCCTTCGGCTTCGCCGTCGTGCCCGAGGTGTAGAGGAGGTAGAGCATGTGCTCGCTCTCGACGGGGACCGGCGGGCAGTGCTCGGGCTGGCGGTCGACGAGCTCGCCCCACCAGTGGTCGCGGCCCTCGACCATGTGGGCGCCTTCCCTGAGGCGGTTGACGACGATGACGTGCTCGATGCTCGGGGTGTCGACGATCGCCTCGTCAGCGTGGTGCTTGAGGTTCACCTTCTTGCCGCGCCGCCAGCCGCCGTCGGCGGTGATGAGGACCTTCGCCCCGCAGTCGTTGATCCGACCGGCGAGGGCTTCGGCGCTGAAGCCACCGAAGACGACGGTGTGGGGCGCGCCGATCCGAGCGCAGGCGAGCATGGCGATCGGGAGCTCGGGGATCATCGGCAGATAGATCGCCACGCGGTCACCCTTGCGGACGCCGAGCTCCTTGAGGGCGTTCGCGCACTTCGAGCTCTCGCGGAGGAGATCGGCGTAGGTGATCGTTCGGGTGTCGCCGGGCTCGCCGATCCAGTGGTAGGCGACCTTGTCGCCGAGGCCCCGCTCGACATGGCGGTCGACGCAGTTGTAGGCGACGTTCAGCTCGCCACCGACGAACCACTTCGCGAAGGGGAGGTCCCACTCGAGGGTCTTCTCGAAGGGCGTGAACCAGGTGATTCGTTCCCGGGCGAGGCGCTCCCAGAAGGCGACGTAGTCGCGTTCGGCTTCCTCGTAGATGTCGGGGCCGACGTTGGCTCGGGCGGCGAACTCGGGGGGCGGGGGGAAGCGGCGGGCTTCGACGAGGAGGTTCTCGATCTCGGGTCGGCTGACCTCGGGGGCGATGGGGTCGGGCTGGGCGCTCACGGGACGGCTCTCCTCCGCAGGTTGCGACGTTCGACCAGGCTCGTGGCGCCCCATTCTACGGAGGCCCGCCCGTCGGCGGCGAGTCCGATCTCCACCACGGGGCGGCCGGACCAGGAGCGGCGCCCTTCGTATCTTCCGACTGGGTGGCTGCCGACTGGGTGGCTGCCGCGGGGTCGCCGTTCGCGTCTTCGCCCTTCCCTTCGGTGCGAGCCACGACGACCCGCCGCGGGTACGGGATCTCGATCCCGTTCTCGCGAAAGGCGGTCAGGAGGCGCCGCCGCAGCTCGCCCGCCGCCTCCCACTGATCGGCGGCCCGGACCGTGCCGAGAATCTTGAGAACGACAGCGTTGTCGCCCAGCTCGTCGACCCGGATGACCCGCGGTGCCTCCAGGATCCGCCGTCGCCAGATCTCGCTGGCGGCCATCTCCCGGCCGACGGCGTCGATGACCTCGATGGCCCGGTCGAGGTCGGCCTCATAGGCGATCTGGACGTTCTCGTTGATCCTCGCCCAGGTGCGGGTCAGGTTCGAGGCCACGGTGATGGCGCCGTTGGGCACGACGTGGACGGTCCCGTCGAGGTCCCGGAGGGTCGTTCGGCGAAGACTGAAATCCTCGACGGCGCCGGCGACACCGGCGATCCGAACGACGTCGCCCTTGGCGTACTGATTCTCGAGGAGGATGAAGGCGCCGTTCAGGAAGTCCCGGATCGTATTCTGAGCGGCGAAGGCGAGAGCGGCGCCGATGAGGCTCAGGCCGGCGAGAGCCGCCAGGAGGCCGAGGGCGTTGAGGACGAGGAGGGCGGCAGCGGCGAGGACGGTACCCCTGAGGAGCTTCACGAAGAAGCCGTCGAGGGTCTCGATCCGCTTCCGACGTTCCATAAGGCTGAGCTCGGCCACGGTGCTGTCGGCAGCGGGTCGGTCGAGGGCCCGAACGACGGCGTGGTGGATGACGAGCCGACCGAGGCGGTCGGTGAGGGCGGCGAGGACGATGATGAGGACGACGGCGAGGAGGCGGCCGCCGAACTCGGCGACGAGGGCGTCGAGGTCCAGGCGGGTCAGGTTCGGCATGGTCCAAGCCTACCAGGGTGGCCCAGGGGGACCGCCGAACCTGGCGCCGGTGGTGGCGCGGCGGATGACCATTCGCGAGGTTCCTGTCCTCGGGCTCGCCCGGGTCTTCGTCCGCGTCCTGGGTTCGGGCGTCCCCGCGCCGCAGGGTCCCGCTCCGATCCTCGTCCCGCCGAGCGTCCCCCAACGGAAGGGCGGGCAGTGACAGCGCGGCCTGTACCCGCGAGGGAACAAGGCGGACCGGCGAGAAACACCGGCCGCCCGCGCTGTGCCCAGAGCGGACTCACGGGTTCGAATGCTTTCAGTCGCCGTCGGGGACCGAGGAGGGACCGCCCGCGCTGTGCCCAGAGCGGACTCACGCAGGGATCCCATGTCGGGCACAAAGCGACGTTGGGGGCGGGCCTCAGGACCGGGGCCTCGGAGGCAGGCCGTCCCAGGCATGCCGTCGAGGGCCGGCCACCCGCGGCAGGCCCATCACAGCAGGCCACCCACGGCAGGCCACCCGCGGCAGGACGAGTTCGGGCGAGACCCCGGCTCCGCCGCTCAGCCCTCGGCCGCTCCGAGTCGCCGGCTGATGACCGCCGCACTCTCCCGAACCGCGGCCGCCAGCTCCGGCACCCGCCGGAGGGAGATCCGGAAGGCGGGGCCCCAGAGCTGGACAGCGGCGACGACCTGGCCGCGGGCGTCGCGGACCGGAGCGGCGATGCTGTTCAGGCCTCGCTCGTACTCCCCGAAGGCCGTCGCGTAGCCCCGCCGCCGAGTCCGGGCCAGGTCTTCGAGGAGCGGCTCCAGCCGGACGAGCGTCCGCTCAGTGAACGCCGGCAGCCCCTGCCGGACGAGCCGGGCGAGCTCCCGCTCCGGCCGGGCGGCGAGGATGACCTTCCCAGCGGCGAGGGCGTGGAGCGGCCCCCGCCGCCCCGTCCAGTCGCCGACCGCGACGAGGTTCGGCCCGTCGACCTGGGCGACGCAGACGAGCTCGCCGCCGTCGGCGATGGCGAGGCCCGCCGTCTCGTGGACCCGCCGGGCGAGCCGCTCGAGCTCGGGGAGTCCGATCGCCCGCAGGTCGAGGGTTCGCTCGGCGTGCTCGGCGAGGCGGATGACGACGATGCCGAGCCGATACTTGCCGGTCTCGCCGTCCTGCTCGACGAGGCCGCGCCGCTCGAGGGTCGCCAGGAGCCGCGAGGCCGTCGACTTGTGGAGGCCGAGCCGGCGGGCGAGCTCGCTGACGCCGGCCGCCCCCTGGTGATCGCCGAGGGCGAGGAGGAGCGCCGCCGCTCGATCGACCGACCGGACCGCGCTCCCGTCGACCGCCACTCCCCTGCCCTCCCGCTCAGCTCGCCGCGGCCGCCGCGCCCCGGGCGCGCGCCTCGAGGGCGGCGTGGAAGCTGTCCCGGAAGATCGAGATGACCCGATCGACGATGTCGCCCTGGCTGTGCGCCTCGCAGATGAACCACGGTTCGCGACTGTCTGGCTCGGGCATCGCCCCCCGGGCGTGCATCCCGACGGCGATCATGTCGTAGAGCTCGTGGTCCGTGTTCGCCCAGTCCCGGTACTCGGTCGGGACCCGCTCGGTGAACATGATCCCGAACATGGACGGGTGGCCGGTGAAGATGAAGGGCACGCCCTTCGCCTCGATGACGTCCCGGATCCCGGCCTGGATTGCCTCGCCCGTTCGGCGGATCGTTTCGAGGGCGGGCGTGTCGCGGAGGATCTCGAGGGTCTTCACCGCGGCCGCCGCGGCCACTCGATTCCCGGCGTACGTCCCACCGTGGCTGACCTGGCTCGGGAGGACGCTCATCACCTCCCGGCGGCCACCGAAGGCAGCGGCCGGATAGCCGTTCCCCATCGCCTTCGCGTACGTCGCGAGATCGGGGGTCACCCCGAAGTACTCGGCCGCCCCGCCCCGGGCGAAGCGGAAGCCCGTCTTCACCTCGTCGAAGATGAGGAGGATCCCGAACTCCCGGGTGAGCTCCCGCATCGCGGCGTGGAAGCCAGGCTGGGGCATGATCCCCTGGGCGTTGCCGAGGACCGGCTCGACGATGATGGCCGCGATGTCGTCGCCCTCCCGCTCGAAGAGCCGCCGGAGAACGTCGAGGTTGTTGTAGCGGGCCGGGATGATGGTCTCGGCGACGGCCGCCGGGATCCCCCGCCCCCAGGCGAGGCGGAGCGGGTTGTCGGGGTCGCCGAGCTCGCCGACGTCGTTCGGCAGGACCGAGATAAGGGCGTAGTCGTGGACGCCGTGGTACTGGCCCTCGAACTTCACGATCTTGTTGCGGCCGGTGTAGGCGCGGGCGACCCGCATCGCGTGCATCGTCGCCTCGGTCCCGGAGACCGTCATCCGGGCCATCTCGACCCAGCCGGTCAGCTCGCAGAGGAGCTCGATCGCCCGGACCTCGTCCTCGCTCGTGAGGGAGAAGCTCACGCCCCGCCGCATCCGCTCGTTCACGTAGTCGTCGACCCGCGGGTCGGCGTGGCCGAGGATGACCGGCCCGTAGCCCATCCGGAGGTCGACGTACTCGTTGCCGTCGATGTCCCAGACGAGGCCCCCCGCGCCCCGGTCGACGTAGATCGTCGCCTCGCCCCAGGCGCGGAAGTTCGAGTCGGTCCCGCCCGGCATGACCTGGCAGGCCCGGCGGTACATGGCGAGCTGGCGCTCGCGGCGGAGGGACGGTGCGGAGGCGGTGCTTGGTTCGGTCATGACTGCTCCCTGCTACGGTGCCGCTCGGCGGCACGAGGCGTCGGTGCCGCTCGGCGGCACGAAGCGTCGCCCGGGCGCCGAACGGTGGCCACCAGCACCGCGCTCGGTGCGGCGCCGGGCCGGATCCGGATCCGCCCGGAGAACGGGACGGTTCCCCGTCGTGTCGCGCTGGGCGGGACGAACGGGCAGCATCCTGCCACACCCGCGAAGGACCCGTCAAGACGAGTCTCGTACCAAGAGCTGCTCTTTGGCGACGAAATCGGCCGCCGGAGACTAACAGACGCAGAAAAGCGCAGCATCGGCGCAGTGGCCGGTGGCGGCGCCC